>NZ_CP009129.1:1917900-2237550 GCF_000785555.1 Planococcus sp. PAMC 21323
ATAATAATAAGCATCGCTTCTAATTGGCGAAGCATTTTGTCTCCGCGCCATTGTTTAGCCAGTTCCACTGCCGCTCTTTGAAGGTTGCCGTTATACTCGGTCAACTTACCTTCAAACATTTCAAACAATGTAAAAGCATCTGCAACTGATCCCGCAAAGCCAGTTAATACCTGGCCATTGTATAATTTACGTACTTTTCTCGCCGTATGTTTCATTACTACAGCATTACCAAATGTCACTTGGCCATCACCCGACATTGCGCATTGTCCGTTATGGCGAACCGCAAATATTGTGGTTGCATGAAATTCTTGCATTGTATAATGCCCCTTTCTAAGCTCGTGGATGTGAATTCAAATACGTATTTCGTAAATGTTCTTTCGTAACATGCGTATATACCTGCGTAGAACTTAAATGAGAATGTCCCAGTAATTCTTGAACAGTCCGAATATCGGCTCCGTTATTGATCAGGTGAGTAGCAAAAGTATGACGAATCATATGCGGATAAATAGAGGAATTTACAGAAGCCTTTTTCATGCACTCACTTAAAATATGACGAATGCCTCGGTCTGTAACAGTTTCTCCTCGACTATTAACAAACAAATAATCATGTGCTTGCTTCTTCATCAATCTAGGACGTGCATCTTCCATGTAATGTTCCAATGCAACTTGTGCAAACTGACCGTAAGGAATATAGCGTTCTTTTCTTCCTTTTCCCATCACTTTTACAATTTGCATCGTTTGATCTAAATCATTTAATCGAATAGAGACACATTCGCTAACTCGCATACCCGTTGCATACAGTAATTCAAGCAGCGCTGTATTACGAATAGATAAGTTATCTTCACCTTGAACTGATTTAAAAAGCTGTGCTAATTCCTCTTCATAAAAAAATTGTGGCAGTCGCTCTTCTTTCTTAGGATGATACAACGATCTAAATGCAGCTTCGTCCAATCCAAACTCGCGATTAGCATAACGAAAAAAAGAACGAATAGCAGAAATCCTCCTAGAAACAGTCGTCCTCGATAACTTAGCATCATATAATTTGGTCATATAATTTCTAGCATGTATATACTCAACTTCCCTAATGTCTGGTACACCTTCAGCATTTAAAAACAGAAAAAAATCCGCCAGGTCATGTTCGTAATGGTGGACGGTATGTTCAGAATAATTTTTTTCCAATTGAATATAGCTCATAAAAGATTTTAGCATCTTCTCTTTCTCCATACACGCTCCACCTTTCACCAAATAGAAAAGCCTCTAAATTATACCAACATTTAGAGGCTCATATCAATTAAACAGATACTGTATTCATGTAATTTTGAATTGATTCTAATGCACGGTTTGCATGTTTTTCAGCACGTTCAGATTTTGAACGAATGCGTTCACCTAAATCAGGGAACAATCCAAAGTTAACGTTCATTGGTTGAAAGTTCTTGCTGTCCGCTTCTGTAATATAACGAGCCATACTACCTAAAGCTGTTTCAGCTGGGAAAACCAATAATTCTTCACCTAATGCCAATTTTGCTGCGTTAATGCCAGCTAATAATCCGCTTCCAGCAGATTCAACATAGCCTTCTACACCTGTCATTTGACCTGCAAAGAAGATGTTATCATCAGCTTTTAGTTGATAAGTTGGTTTCAGGACCCGTGGCGAGTTAATAAATGTGTTCCGGTGCATAACACCATATCGCACAATTTCAACATTTTCTAGGCCTGGAATCAATTTCAACACTTCTTTTTGAGGGCCCCACTTAAGATGCGTTTGGAAACCAACAATATTATAAAGTGTTCCAGCTGCATCATCCTGGCGAAGCTGTACAACTGCATATGGACGCTCTCCTGTTTTCGGATCTTCTAGTCCTACTGGCTTCATCGGTCCGAATGTTAAGGTTTTCTCACCTCTGGCCGCCATAACTTCTACTGGCATACAGCCTTCAAAATAAATTTCTTTTTCAAATTCTTTTAAAGGTACCACTTCAGCTTCTACAAGCGCTTTATGGAATCGCATAAACTCTTCTTCTGTCATCGGACAGTTTAGATATGCTGCTTCCCCTTTATCATAGCGCGACTTTAGATAAACTTTATCCATATCAATGCTGTCTTTTTCAACGATTGGTGCAGCTGCATCATAGAAATACAAGTATTCCTCACCCGTCAAATCACGAATTTTTTCAGCAAGCGCTGGAGAAGTTAATGGACCAGTCGCAATAATCGTAATGCCTTCTGGTATTTCAGTAACTTCTTCGTTAATCACTTCTACTAGTGGATGATTTTTCACTTTATCAGTAACAGCCGCCGCAAATTCGTGACGATCCACAGCCAGTGCGCCACCCGCTGGGACAGATGCGCCATCTGCAGATTCAATAATAACTGAATCTAATTTACGCATTTCTTCTTTAATCACACCTACAGCATTTGTTAACGAATTTGCTCGTAAAGAATTACTGCAAACTAATTCTGCAAATTTATCTGTGTGATGCGCTGCAGTTTGTTGAACAGGGCGCATTTCAAACAAGCGAACGTTTACCCCGCGCTTTGCGATTTGCCAAGCTGCTTCACTACCTGCTAGACCTGCACCAATTACGTTTACATATTTCGTCATTTCTAAACACCTCTATACTATTATTGAACTTCTTCTTTATAATCACAGCTCGTACAATTAATTTGCACGCCTTTTTTCACTTTTTTCTCTACAAGTAACTCACTACATTTTGGACACGGTCGCTCGATCGGTTTATCCCATGAAACAAATTCACATTCAGGATATCTTTCGCAACCATAAAATATACGGCGTTTCTTACTTTTTCTTTCAACAATTTCGCCTTGTTTACAAGTTGGGCATGTAACCCCAATATGCTTCACAATCGCTTTTGTATTACGACATTCAGGAAAATTACTACAAGCCATGAACTTTCCGTAGCGACCTAATTTATAAACCATCGGTGCGCCGCATAATTCACAATCTTCGCCAGCTGGCTCGTCTTTAATCTGAACTTTTTCCATTTCATTCTCTGCTACTTCGACATTTTTTTCAAATTTACGATAAAATGCGTCGATGATAGAACGCCATTCAATTTCGCCTTCTTCGACAGTATCCAAATCGTGCTCCATTTTAGCTGTAAATTCAATGTTTAAAATATCCGGGAAAAATTCAAGTACTAACTGATGAACAATTTCACCTAACTCAGTTGGAATAAATCGTTTTGCATCCAGTGTGACATACCCACGCTTTTGAATTGTATCCAAAGTTGGCGCATAAGTTGACGGACGTCCTATTCCAAGCTCTTCGAGCGCTCTTACTAAACGGGCCTCTGTAAAACGAGGAGGCGGCTGCGTAAAATGCTGATTTGGTGTAATATCAATTGCTTTTACCACGTCACCTTCAGCCATTTCCGGTAAGATATTGTCTTTTTCTTCTTTTTGATCATCCGTACCTTCAATATAAAGCTTCATGAAGCCTGGAAATTTAACTTGAGAACCGTTTGCACGAAACACTGCTTCACCATTTTGCAATTCTGCCATAACTGTATCCAACACTGCCGAAGACATCTGACTTGCAACAAAACGATCCCAGATTAGTTTGTATAGACGGTAAAGGTCACGTGAAAGAATGCTCTTCATCGACTCTGGAGTCCGCATTACGCTAGTTGGACGCACAGCTTCGTGAGCATCTTGTGATTTTGCTGACTGCTTGGCAGCAGCTTTTTGTGTAACGTACTCATCACCATAGTTTTCAACGATAAAATCGATGGTGTCTTTTTTTGCTGTATCTGAAATTCGTGTGGAATCTGTTCGCATATAGGTGATTAAACCTGTAATGCCTTCTTTCCCTACTGCAATACCTTCATACAATTGTTGCGCTAGCATCATTGTCTTTTTAGCTCGGAAGTTTAACTTGCGAGCAGCTTCTTGCTGAAGTGAAGAAGTTGTAAAAGAAGGGGAGGGATTTCTTTTTCTCTCTTTTTTCACCACTCGGTTAACGTTAAAATCTTTTCCTGACATCGAAGCTAGCACTTCTTTAACATCTGCTTCATTATGCAATTTCATTTTTTCTTTTGTATTACCATAAAATTGCGCTTCAAAATTCTTTTTTGATTTTTCGAACTCCCCAGTAATTGACCAGTATTCTTCCGGTTCAAAAATTTTGATTTCGTTTTCACGATCAATTACTAGTCTTAGTGCTACTGATTGAACACGACCAGCTGATAAACCTTTTTTTACTTTTTTCCAAAGCAAAGGGCTGATGCTATACCCTACAAGACGATCTAAAATTCGGCGTGCCTGTTGTGCATCAACTAAGTCCATGTCAATTTTACGTGGGTGTTTAAATGATTCTTTAATCGCATCTTTTGTAATTTCGTTAAAGACGACACGACAATCTGAAGTTTGATCAATGCCGAGTGCCGTTGCTAAATGCCATGCAATTGCTTCTCCTTCTCTGTCGGGGTCAGCCGCGAGAAAGACTTTCTTCGCTTTTTTTGCTTCTTTTTTAAGATCTTGTAAGATTGGTCCTTTACCTCTGATTGTAATATAACGAGGTTCGTAGTTGTTTTCCACGTCTACACCCATTTGACTCCGGGGCAAATCGCGTAAATGTCCAAGTGAAGCACGGACTTTATATTTCTTACCCAAATACCGCTCGATTGTTTTTGCCTTTGCAGGCGACTCCACAATCACTAAAAAATCCGCCATAAATTTTTCCTCCTCATAGAGGTTTCTCAAAACTGCTAAAAGAATTACCTGTTGCAAAATGTATAACAGTTTTTAGCTTAATGCAAGGGTTTTCGTTTTTTTCATTCTTTTTCAGCTGTCATATGTTGGTATTCTTCTAACACTTGCCAACCATTCCACACTGGTTTCGCGCCTTCAACTATCAATTTATGCGGCCCTTCAGATAACAAAGAGTCAATATTACCTGGTACAGCAAAAATATCTTTTCCATGATCTAAAGCATGTTCAATTGTGCTCAAAGTGCCACTTTTAATCTGGGCTTCAGTTACGATAATTCCTTTAGATAAACCACTGATAATGCGATTTCTCATTGGGAAATTCCATTTTTCAGGCTTTACATAAGGTGGATATTCCGTTAAAACAAGGTGTCTTTCTTCTATTATATGGTTTAAGCCTGCATTTTCTTTTGGATAGGGGTGCAAAAATCCACTGCCCGTAACTGCGATTGTATGACCTCCTAAATCAATCGTTTTTTGATGAGCCATAGCATCCGCTCCTTTTGCTAAACCACTGACAATAACATAGCCTTTTTCCACAAGTGGCGGCACGATTTTTTGGAGAGCTTTTTGAGTGTATATTGTGGCTTTACGAGATCCAATTATGGCTACTTTTTGAGGGTTTTTTAATAATGTTAGATCTCCTTTAGCATAAAGAACAGCTGGTGGATCGATTAATTCTAGTAAATTTTCGGGATAAAGTGGGTGTTGATAAGATATGGGGAGTATCTTATATTTGGCGTAGGTTTCATGTAAGGGGTATGTCAGAGATTGTCTATAAGAGGCTTTTAATTTGATTGCTTGTTCTAATTTAATATTCAGCAGCCACATTAATTCATTTGGTGATTTTTTTTCGAGTCTTGTTAAGTCTGGATCATCTGAAAATAGCGGCAATAACTTCTGCAAACTTTTAGGGTAGACGTAATGCAATGCTAACAAACGTTTTGTAAATTCATCGTTCATCTTGTTCCTCCTCTTTTTTAAAGATCAATTAAGGTGCGCCCGACTATGAAACACCTTCATTTCATTTTAATCGTTTTTTCTGTCGACGTAAACTTTTAAAATGCACCTTTTTTAGTAGAATAGTTATTTAATTCCTTATATTAGTTACTTGTTATCAATGGTAAACTAAAGCTACTAGAACAATGCTTTTTATACTCTCACTAGTTTCTAACGAGTTAGTATCTTATTTTACTAAAAAGGAGTTTTAAATGACATTGAGTAAAATAATTCATTCAAGTGCCACCATATTATGGTTGATCTCTGCTATTTATTTACTTTATAAATATTTTTTAAACTTGGGCTACTGGGATCGTCCGCTTTATATTAGCTTAGGTTTATTCTTGATCATCATTATTAGCCGCAAACCATTTAATAAACTAAATCTATGGATTTCCTTATTTTACATTGCTTTTGGCGTTTGGGTTTCACTAGATTTCTTTCTAATTATGACAGATGTTTTTACAGTAAATTAACGCTATTATTATCATCAAATAAAATAAAAAAACTCAAAACCTTGATTTACCAAGGCTTTGAGTTTTTATTTTACTTATTAATGAGTTTTACACTTATCGTATAAACCTTTTTCTTTAATCACTTTGATCAAAGTTTCTCCGATTACTGATGGAGTGTCTGCAACTTCGATTCCAGCTTCGTTCATTGCTTTGATTTTATCAGCAGCTGTTCCTTTACCGCCAGAAATAATCGCACCGGCATGGCCCATACGTTTTCCTTCAGGTGCAGTTTGTCCGCCAATAAATCCAACAACAGGTTTCGTCATGTTCGCTTTAACCCACTCAGCAGCTTCTTCTTCAGCTGTTCCGCCGATTTCACCGATCATTACAACTGCGTACGTATCTTCATCTTCGTTGAATTCTTTCAACACATCGATAAAGTTTGTACCATTTACTGGGTCTCCACCAATACCGACAGCTGTCGATTGGCCAATTCCCTCTTCAGACAATTGGTGAGTCGCTTCATACGTCAGTGTACCTGAACGTGAAACAACGCCAACATGTCCTTTTTTATGAATGTATCCAGGCATGATGCCGATTTTACATTCGTCCGGAGTAATAACGCCCGGGCAGTTTGGTCCAACAAGACGTGTTTTCTTGCCTTCCATGTAACGGTTCACTTTAACCATATCCAAAACTGGAATATGCTCAGTGATACAAATTGCCATGTCAAGTTCAGCTTCAACAGCTTCAAGAATTGCGTCTGCAGCGAAAGGTGCCGGTACGTAAATTACAGATACGTTAGCTCCTGTAGCTTTTACTGCTTCTTCAACAGTATTGAAGACAGGTACGCCTTCAGCTTCAGTTCCGCCTTTACCTGGTGTTACACCCGCAACGATTTTCGTTCCGTATTCAAGCATTTGCTTTGTATGGAAAAGGGCAGTTGACCCTGTAATTCCTTGTACAAGCACTTTTGTGTCTTTATTAATGTATACACTCATTTTTGTCCCTGCCCTTCTTTAGCCTACAAGTTCTACGATCTGTTTAGCGCCGTCTGCCATTGTTCCAGCAGCTACGATATTAAGACCTGATTCATTAAGCAGTTTTTTACCAAGTTCTACGTTTGTTCCTTCAAGACGGACTACTAATGGCACTTCAAGGCTTACTTCTTTAGCAGCTTGAATAACGCCTTCCGCAATGATGTCACACTTCATGATACCGCCGAAAATGTTAACGAAAATTCCTTTTACATTCTTATCAGAAAGAATGATTTTGAAAGCTTCCGTTACTTTCTCAGCAGTGGCACCGCCCCCAACGTCAAGGAAGTTAGCGGGTGTTCCGCCGTAATAGTTGATCGTGTCCATAGTTGCCATAGCAAGTCCGGCGCCGTTAACCATACAGCCGATGTTCCCATCTAAAGAAATGTAGCTTAAGTCATACTTAGAGGCTTCAATTTCTTTTGGATCTTCTTCGTCGAAATCGCGAAGTTCCACAATATCTTTGTGGCGGTAAAGAGCGTTTTCATCGAAATCAAATTTCGCATCAAGTGCTAAAATATTGCCGTCGCCAGTTTCAACTAACGGGTTAATCTCAACGATAGACGCATCTTTTTCGATAAATACTGTGTATAGTCCAAGCATGAATTTCGCCGCTTTGTTTACAAGCTTTGGCGGGATGTTCATGTTGAAAGCCATACGGCGTGCCTGGAAACCAGTCAAACCGATTACTGGATCGATTACTTCTTTGAAGATTTTTTCAGGAGTGTTTTCAGAAACTTCTTCGATATCGACTCCGCCCTCTTCAGAGCCCATAAGAGTGACACGAGCAGTTTGGCGATCTAGCACCAATCCGATGTAATACTCCTTCTTAATGTCAGATCCTTCTTCGATCAAAAGGCGTTTAATTTCTTTACCTTCTGGACCTGTCTGGTGAGTCACAAGAACTTTACCTAAAAGTTCTTTCGCGTATGCACGGACTTCATCCAGATTTTTAGCGATTTTAACACCGCCAGCTTTGCCTCGTCCACCTGCGTGGATTTGTGCTTTTACCACGACAACATCAGTACTCAGTTCTTTAGCTGCCTTAACTGCTTCTTCCGGAGAAAAAGCAACAGTGCCGTAAGAAACTGCTACTCCGTATTGTCTGAGGAGTTCTTTTCCTTGATATTCATGGATATTCATCTGTCATCCTCCAATCAAACATCTTTATCTTAATTTTATTGCCTCTACCATTGTATTAAAGTTGTCACAAAAAGTCCACCGTTGTTCGTTATTCAAACAAAACTTAGTCTGTTTAAAACAGTGAATTTTGCGTCAAAAGAGTTTTTATCGGTTCGAAGGTCTTTCGATGTATTTCACAAGGACCATATTCCTTGATTGCCGCGATGTGTTCTTTCGTACCATATCCTGCATGTTTTTCAAATCCATACCGAGGATACTGAACAGCGTAGTCAGCCATTAATGCATCTCTTCCTGTCTTCGCTAAAATAGAAGCCGCTGCTATACTCAAACTTTGAGCATCCCCTTTGATAATAGACTCACAAGGCACCGGAATCTCGAGCATCATCGCATCAGCCAGGACAATAGCAGGTGCAGGAGTCAATGCTAGCGCAGCTTCTGTCATTGAATTTCGTGTAGCTTGATAAATATTCAGTCGATCAATTTCTTCAGTCGATTGAATATGAACCGAGTAACTTACAGCTATTTTTTTAATTATTTCAGCAAATTCATCGCGTTTCGCTTTACTTAATTGTTTGGAATCATCTAAACCGATTAAACTTGAACAGTCTTCTGGCAATATTACAGCAGCTGTTACGACAGGTCCTGCTAGTGGACCTCTCCCCGCTTCATCAATTCCTGCTACTAAGTCCGAGTTTTCTTTTCTGAAAAAATCGTCAAACGCTAGTTTTTCATTGTGATTATCCTGCAATATTTTTCGTTGCATTTGATTTCGGTGCCACGATGCCAATAAGGTCTGTACGCTTTTACGGGAATCCCCCTCGAGGTCCGCCATCCACGGTTGCCACTCCGTTGTTATTTTTAGCTTTTCTTTTATCTCAGCGCTAGTTTGCATCAGTTCAACTTCTCTCAGTTTTTTTATGACTATGTAAAAAGCTGCTCCTCAAATTCGAGGAGCAGCTCTTGTTAAAAGAGTAAACTCTCACTCTTCTTCTTCAATCATTTCATCTCTATAATCGAATGTTACTTTACCTAAATACTGATTACGAATGTCACGTACAATCACTTCGGCCGTCATTTCATAATCGACTTCACCGTGCTGATCTTTAAAGCCCCGTTTTTTGCCAATATGATCAAACGTATTAACGATTTCTTCGTCAACATGATCGATACCATAACGTTCTTTCATTCGATCTGGATAGCGTTCTTCTAAAAATTTGAGTGAGTAAATAGCCAGTTCCTGCATCTGGATTACCGAATCTTTAATGGCGCCTGTAACTGCTAGTTTCAATCCTGTTTCCGGATCCTCAAACTTCGGCCATAAAATACCAGGCGTATCCAATAACTCAATTTCTTTGCCTACTTTGATCCATTGTTGCGCTTTTGTAACACCGGGCATATTCCCTGTTTTCGCTAAGCTTTTCTTCGATAAACGGTTAATGAGTGTCGATTTCCCAACGTTCGGTATTCCAACAATCATAGCGCGAATTGCACGAGGCTTAATGCCTTTTGCAATCATCCGGTCCCATTTTTCTTCGAGTATTTCTTTTGATGCTTTTGTCACTAATTGCAATCCTCTACCTTCAAGCGAGTTGATCGCAACTGCTCGCGTACCTTGATCCTCGAAATAACGAATCCATTTTTTCGTTTCAACCTCATCAGCCATGTCCATTTTGTTTAAAATAATAAGACGCGGTTTTTGTTGAATCACTTGATCGATCATCGGATTTCGTGAAGATAAAGGTAACCTGGCGTCAACAAGCTCAAAAATAATGTCTACTAATTTCAGTTTTTCGGTAACTTGTCTTCGCGCTTTTGCCATGTGTCCAGGAAACCATTGTATCGTCATAAAACCACTCCTTATTTTACAATTCCCGCTTCAGCCAATGGCCAAAAAACGAAACTTGTGTCGCCTATCACTTCGTCGGTTGATACCAATCCGATGTGTCGGCTGTCTTTACTCGCGCGGCGATTGTCGCCCATTACAAAAATAGATCCGTCAGGTATTGTACTCTCACCTGTAACATCTTCTAAATCAAAATCTTCCGTTAGCGTACCAGTTATGCCTTGTTTATAAAAATCTAAATAAGGCTCTTCTATTGCTTCTCCATTTATATACAGTTGGTCATCTTCGTAAGCGATGTGATCGCCCGGCAACCCGATTATACGTTTAATATAATCTTTCTTTTCTGGGGCATGAAAAACAATGATATCGAAGCGGTCAGGCTCTCCGACCGAATAACCTATCTTGTTGACAATCATGCGATCTCCATGTTCTAGGGTTGGCATCATCGATTCTCCATCTACTACAATCGGCGTGAATAAAAAGAAACGAATAATTGCTGCCAAGCCGAAGGCAATCAACAAAGCTTTGGACCATTCCCACATTTCATTTTTCTTCTTGGATTCAGTCTCCATGCGTGTTCCTCCCCAAACTTACTGTTCTAATTGTACAAGGAAACCTACTTTTTAGCAAAAAGAAAGAGGGCGCAAGCGCCCTCTTTCATCCATGCAATCTTATCGAATTTCTTTAATACGAGCTGCTTTACCACGTAGATCACGTAAGTAATACAATTTCGCACGACGTACTTTACCACGACGGGTAACTTCAAGCTGTGCAATTTTTGGTGTGTGTACAGGGAATGTACGCTCAACACCAACACCGTAAGAGATTTTGCGAACAGTGAATGACTCACTGATTCCGCCTCCGCGACGGCTAATTACGACTCCTTCGTATACCTGAACACGTTCGCGTGTACCCTCGACAACTTTAACGTGGACGCGAACAGTATCTCCAGGACGGAACTTAGGAAGGTCCGTACGAAGTTGTTCTTTAGTGATTTCTGTAATAATGTTTTGCATTATTTTTCTCTCCTTCTACAGACGCTCTTACACCATTTTGACTGTTGCAGCGGAACATCGTGATCCTGTACTTTACATAAAAGTACATTGTCCATGTTACCACTGTTACTCGACTCATGCAAGAGCAACTTAAAATCTATTTTGATTTCTTTAATCCGTCAATAATTTTCAGTTGTTTATCGCTTAACTCAATTTTCTCAAGTAAGTCTGGACGTCTTTCGAGAGTCCGTTGCAAGGTTTGTTCTTCTCGCCATTGATCAACTTTCCCGTGATTACCGGAAGTTAGCACGTCTGGCACTTTCCACCCTCTAAAATCAGCTGGACGCGTGTACTGTGGATGTTCTAGAAGTCCCGTAGAGAATGAGTCGCGTATTGGCGAATCGGCGTTTCCTAGCACGCCTGGAAGCAATCTCACGACACTATCGATCACAGTCATGGCAGCTAACTCACCGCCAGTTAGCACAAAATCCCCAATTGAAATTTCATCTGTAACTAAATGCTCTCGAATACGTTCGTCATATCCTTCGTAATGGCCACAAATAAATACCAACTCTTCTTCATTTGCTAACTCTTCAGCTTTTTGCTGTGTAAAGCGTTCTCCTTGTGGGCACAATAAAATCACACGTCGTTTACTGTTTGGTGAGAGACTTTCAACCGCGTTAAAAATCGGCTCTGGTTTTAATACCATTCCAGCCCCTCCACCAAATGGATAATCGTCAACTTGTCTTTTATTATCGGCAAATTCACGAATATCAACAACGTTTAAACTAACGGCCTTTTTATCTTGCGCTTTTCTCATAATCGAATGTTGAAAGACACCCTCAAACATCGGTGGAAACAACGATAGCACATGGATATTCATCAAGACAATAATCCTTCGATCACTTCGATGATGACTTTCTTTTCATCAATATCAATTTCTTTAACGATTTCTTCTGTATAAGGAATATAATGTTTTTTACCTTTTTCAGGTGTTACTTCCCACACATCATTAGCACCCGTCTCCAAAATCTCCGTAATCTTCCCGAGTTCTTGACCTTCAGTTGAATAAACCATACACTCAAGAATTTCGTGATGATAAAAAGCATTTTCTTCGAGGTCCGTTAAATCGTGTTCAGCAATTCTCAAATAAGATTCTTTAAATGGCTCAACATCATTGATATTTGGATAGCCTTCAAAAGTTAACAATTCAAAGTTTTTATGTTGGCGATGACTGGCGATTTTTACCGTAATTGGTTTTTTTGCATCCGGAGTGAAAAGCCCAAGCTTTGTTCCTACAGCAAATCGTTCTTCTGGAAAATCGGTACGTGATAAAACACGTACTTCTCCACGGATTCCGTGAGTGTTGACAATTTTACCTACATTAAACCATTGCACAAACATACATCCTTTCTATCCTATTTTTCTGAAAAAAAAAGAAGGAACCGGGGCTCCTTCTTTTTCTTAATCCACAATATCGAGATAAGTTTTTTTCTTATGATAACCGCCTGCTGCTGAGTACACAATTGAACGAACAGCTTTTGCTACACGTCCCTGCTTCCCGATTACTTTCCCTGTATCCTCAGGATGCACAGAAAGCTTGTAGACAATTCGGCTTGCGTTTTCGTCAGTAATGACGCGAACTTCTTCCGGATAATCAACTAACGGTTTAACAATGGTCTCTATCAGCTGCTTCATAAGAAACTCTCCCTTACTTGTTTAGTTTTTCGTTATGGAATTTCTCCATAATGCCTTTTTGAGAAAACAAGTTACGTACAGTGTCAGATGGTTTTGCACCATCATGAAGCCATTTCAATACTTGTTCTTCATCGATCTTAACTTCAGCTGGAACTGTCAGTGGGTTGTAAGTACCTACTGTCTGAATTTGACGGCCGTCACGTGGAGCACGTGAGTCAGCTACTACAATACGGTAAAAAGGAGATTTTTTAGCTCCCATACGTTTCAAGCGAATTTTTACTGCCATTTCTTAAAGCACCTCCGAATAGTTTCACACAAGATATTATATTAGCAAGCTTTAAATAGTTTGTAAAGTATTTTTTCTTAACACCTTAAAATTTTACTTAAAAAGCGAGTCTAGACCTGGCATTCCCATTTTCTTTTTGCCTTTTTTCGTGTTCATGCCAGACATTTGTTTCATCATTTTCTTCATATCTTCAAACTGTTTTAATAGTCTGTTGACATCTTGAATATTAGTTCCTGAACCTTTAGCAATTCGTTTTTTACGATTTGCATTAATGATTTCAGGAGTGGTTTTCTCTTTTTTCGTCATCGAATAGATAATTGCTTCTACACGATCCATTTGACCTTCATCCACTTTCGCGTTTTCCAGCCCTTTGATTTTATTAGCACCTGGAAGCATTTTTAAAATTTCATCTAATGGTCCCATTTGTTTTACTTGTGACATTTGTTCTAGGAAGTCATCGAAAGTAAATGTCGACGTTCTAAACTTCTCTTCTAACTCTTTTGCTTTTGACTCATCAACGTTCGATTGTGCCTTTTCAATCAAGGACAACATGTCGCCCATACCAAGTATCCGTGACGCCATGCGTTCCGGATGGAAGGCTTCGAGTGCATCCATTTTCTCGCCCATCCCGACAAATTTAATCGGTTTTTGGGTAACGGCACGGATTGATAGCGCGGCACCGCCTCGAGTATCACCATCGAGCTTTGTTAAGACAACGCCAGTAATGCCAATTGCTGCATCGAAGTTTTGAGCCACATTGACAGCATCTTGACCCGTCATCGAATCGACAACAAGAAAAATTTCATCCGGCTCTTTAAGCGCACGAATATCTTTTAATTCCTGCATTAGCGCTTCATCTACATGTAAACGCCCTGCTGTATCAATAATAACTGTATCTAAATGCTCTGCTTTGGCATGTTCGATTGCTTGACGTGCAATCTCTACAGGAGACATCTCTGTCCCTTTTGAGAATACAGGAAGAGATAGTTGTTTACCGATGGTCTCTAACTGTTGTATCGCTGCTGGACGATATACATCGGCCGCTACTAATAGCGGTTTACGATTGTGTTTTCTGCGCAATAAATTGGCGAGCTTCCCAGTAGTTGTCGTTTTACCGGCACCTTGTAAACCAACCATCATAATAACTGTTGGTTGCTTTGTTGAGAACTCGATTTTCCGTTCTTCGCCGCCCATCAATTCCGTCAGCTCATCTTTAACGATTTTAACAACTTGCTGTCCTGGCGTTAAGCTGTCCATGACATCTTGTCCAATCGCTCGTTCACTGATTTTCTTGACAAATTCTTTTACAACTTTTAAATTGACATCCGCTTCGATCAAGGCGAAACGAACTTCACGCATCATTTCTTTAACGTCTGCTTCGTTGACTTTACCTTTGCCTTTAATCTTAGTCATCGTACCTTGCAGGCGTTCGGATAAACCTTCAAATGCCATTCTTTCCGCCTCCTAATCCCATTCCTTTAGTTCGCCCAAAAATTGCTGAATACGTTCTTCTGTGAATGGCTTTTTTTCAAATGACGAAACCAATTGCTGCCTTTTTTGGAACTTCTCGAAAAGCTGCAATTTGCGTTCATATTCTTCTAGCATTGCTTCTGTCCGGCGAATATTATCATATACTGCTTGACGGGTAATAGTGTATTCTTCCGCAATTTCACCCAATGAATGGTCATCTAAATAATACAGCATCATATAGCTGCGCTGTTTAGGTGTCAGTAGTTCTTGATAGAAATCAAACAAATAATTCATACGTGTTGTTTTTTCTAGTCCCATCATTGCCACTCACCCCATTCGTTCTCATGCTTAGAATACTGAATAACGAAAGTACTGTCAAGTATTTTTACTTGTCTGCATCTTCGTCTTCTAATTGTTGCTCCTGATCCAATCCCTCTGCAAACAAACCATAAACATATTTTTGTGCATCAAATGGTTGTAAATCATCGATTTTTTCACCAAGTCCAACAAATTTCACCGGAATTTTTAACTTATTACGGATTGCTAATACAATTCCACCTTTTGCCGTTCCATCAAGTTTTGTTAAAACAATGCCTGTTACGTCTGTAACTTCTTTAAATGTCTGTGCTTGTAGCATCGCATTTTGACCTGTAGTTGCATCAAGAGCTAGTAGTACTTCATGTGGAGCACCAGGAATCTCACGCGAAATGACACGATGAACTTTTTGGAGTTCATTCATCAAATTGACTTTGTTTTGTAGACGTCCTGCCGTATCACAGATTAACACATCTACACCGCGAGACTTCGCTGAGCGTACAGCATCATACATAACGGCTGCAGGGTCTGATCCTTCACTTTGCTTGATGACGTCAACACCGACGCGTTTGCCCCAAACATCCAATTGTTCAATTGCTCCTGCACGGAAAGTATCACCGGCAGCAAGCATAACGGTTTTACCTTCGTTTTTAAAGCGATGAGCCAATTTACCAATGGTTGTCGTTTTCCCAACCCCGTTGACACCTACCATTAAAATAACCGTTAAACCTTCAACAAAATTAATTTCATTGATTTCCGCTTCGCCAGCTTCATATATTTCTACTAGTTTTTCTGAAATAACGGATTGGACATTCGAAGTATCTTTTACATTTTTTCGTTGAACTTCAAAACGCAAGTCATCCATTAACTCAATAACGGTTTCAAATCCTACATCCGCTTGCAGTAAGATTTCTTCTAATTCTTCGAAAAAGTCTTCATCTACTTTACGGTATTTCGCTACCAAATCGTTGATTTTAGATGTAAAGCCAACTCGGGTTTTAGCTAAACCCTCTTTGTATTTTTCAGTTGATTCTTCAGCTTCGGCATTGCCAGCAAATTTATCTTTTAATTTTTTGAAGAAACTCACAGGTGAACACTCCTTTTTCAGGTTTTTTCTTCGAGCTTGACTGATACCAATTTAGAAATTCCGGATTCTTGCATAGTAATGCCATATAAAACATCGGCACCTTCCATCGTTCCTTTACGATGAGTAATAACAATGAATTGCGTGTCTTCACTGAACTTCTTCAAGTATTGACTGTAACGCACGACATTTGATTCATCAAGCGCAGCTTCGACTTCATCTAACACACAAAACGGCACAGGGCGAACGTTTAATATCGCGAACAATAAAGCAATCGCAGTGAGTGCACGTTCTCCACCTGATAGCAAACTCAAATTCTGCAGTTTTTTACCAGGTGGTTGTGCAATAATTTCAACCCCTGTCATTAACATATCTTTAGGATTTGTTAGGACTAAATCAGCCGCCCCCCCGCCAAATAATTCTTTAAAGGCCCGCTGGAACTGTATACGAATGGCATGGAACGTGTCATCAAAACGACTCGTCATTTCTCCATCCATTTCGCGAATTAATGTACGCAAAGTTTCTTTAGCCTCGTTTAAATCGTCACGTTGCTCTGTTAAAAAGGCATGGCGATCCGAAACATGCTCATACTCTTCAATTGCTCCAATATGAACAGGACCCAATTCTTCAATAGATTGCTTGAGTAGCTTAACTTTTCTGCGGACCGCTGTTTCTTCGTCTTTCATTTCAAATTGTTTCGCTTGCTCAAGTGTTAATTGATAATTGGTTTCGAGCTGTGCGATAAAGCTTTGAATTTGAACTTCTAGACGTGTCGATTTGACTTCATAAATCCGAATCGCTTCTTCATACCCTTTATAGATACGTTGCTGTTCTTTTAAGTTTTCTTCTAAATTATTCAAGCTGCTCTGTTCTTTTGCACGCAGCTCTTTTGTTTCGTTAATCGTTTGTTGAATTTGAATTTTTTTCGCAGACCAAACTTTTATTTCTTGTAGAATTTCTTCGTCAGAATAAACTTTTGCAGCTTCTTCTGATTGAATCCACTCTAATTCTTTTTGGTGATCCTGCAATTTTTGACTACTTTTTTCTAGTCGTTCAAAAAGTTCCGCTTCGCTAGCAGTTAGCTGAGCAACGCGTTCTTTTGTCACGGCATAAAGAGATTTTTGTTCTGCTAACTTTTCAAGCACTTGATCCCGTGCCGACTCATTTTGTTGCTTAAACAAAGTCAGTTCATCAATTTTCACTGTTATGTCGTTAAGTTCACCAACAATACTATCTAGTCGAGTAGTCGCTGCCTCTTTGCGTTTTGTTACCGCTGTTAAATCGTATTCTTTGTTTTTCTGTTCGGCTTCAAAAATGTCGTATCGTTCTAAAGTGGTTTTTAACACTGCTTCTATTTCTCGTAAAAGAATAGAGCTTTCCGCTTCCATATCACGATATTTTTCGCCTTCAGTTTGTAAAATCCGAATATTTTCTTCAGCTGCTTTGACTCTTTCTTGTTCTTTACGCACAGTTTTTTCAGCCGTTAAGATGGTTTCTTCTAGCTCAGTTGCCTGTATAAGCAATTGATCAAGTTCGGCTTTTCGTGTAAAGAAAGAGGCTTGCGTTTTGTTAGCGCCACCGGTCATCGACCCACCTGCATTAACGATATCGCCTTCAAGTGTCACGACACGGAAACGGTTACCGGTAGCTTTAGCAATCGCGGTTGCACCTTTTAAATCTTCAGCAATTATTACGTTGCCTAATAAATTCTCTATAATCATGCTATATTGCGGATCATAGTTAACCAATTTAAATGCCATACTAATGTATGACGGATGCTTACTTACAGTTGCTAAAGTGTGTTCAGGAATCGTTCTTGGCTTCATAACTGTCATTGGTAAGAACGTAGAGCGACCTGCTCTTTTCTTCCGAAGAAAATCGATTGCTTCTCGAGCATGCTGTTCAGTTTCAGTCACAATGTGCTGACTAGATGCGCCTAGAGCAGTTTCAATCGCTTTGGCGTAGTTTTTTTCTACTTGGGCGAGTTCGGCAACCGCTCCTCGAATTCCTTGCAATTGACCTTTTTCTCGAGCTACCAATACTTCTTTTACACCTTGGAAAAAGCCTGAAAAATCAGCTTCTAATTCTTGTAAGGTCTCGATGCGAGCTGTCAATTGCTTTTGCGATTGATATGCTTGAAATAACATCGATTGCTTTTGTTCAAAAGCTTGTTTTTGTTGCTGATAATCAGCTTCACTTTCTTTATATTGCTGACGTTTTGCATCCAATGTGGATCTGACTTCTTGAACATCTTTTTCTGCTCGCACTTTTTCAGCTTTTAGCTTTGAAAGTTCTGCGGAAAAATCTGCCCGTTGCGTATTGATACGTCCAGAAGACTCTGTTAATTGTTGTTCTTGCAAATTGATATTTTTAAACTCGTTTTTGACTGTTGCTTGTTCGTTCATCAAATCAATATAAATCGACTTACAATTTTCAATTTCAATTTCAATATCGGCCGGTGTTCGGTTTAGTTGTTCTTCAAGTTGTTGAATCGCTATTCGGATTGATTGACGCTCGCTTTTACGTTCTTCTAACAAAGCGAGTTGCTCGCTATGTTTTTTCTTTAAAAGTTCATTTTCCTGCTTTTCAGCCTCTAAATTTTCTTGTAATTGCAATGCTTGACGATCTGCATTGCTCTTTTTTTCAGACATCAACAATTTACGCCCTTGCCATTTTTCTGTCTCAGCACTCGCTTCGACTAAAGCATTTTGCGCTTTATCTATCTTATTATCCATGTCAAAAAGCGTCTTCCGTATTTTAGCGACAAGACGCTCTTTATCATTAATTTCAGTCGATAATTGCTGCTCTTTTGCAGAATGCTCTGCAGCGTCATTCGCTAAACGGCTTAGCTCTTGCTCAAGATTGCCTGCATCGTAAGCTAGTAAAGCAATATCCGCATCTTTTAGTTGCTCATTCATGTCTAAAAAGTCTCTTGCAGTTGAAGCTTGAATTTGAAGCGGTTCCATTCGCCCGTCCAGTTCATGCAAAATATCAAGCACGCGATTCAAGTTTTCATCGGTCTCATTTAATTTGACTTCAGCTTTTTTCTTGCGTTGCTTGTATTTTAAAACGCCCGCTGCTTCTTCAAAGATTGAACGACGCTCTTCTGCTTTTGAATTAAGAATTTCATCAACTCGCCCTTGAGAAATAATCGAAAAAGCTTCTTTCCCAAGACCAGAATCCATGAACAAGTCCGTAATGTCTTTTAAACGACAATTTTGCTTATTTAACAAATAAGCACTTTCACCACTACGAAAAACCCTTCTCGTTACGCTAATTTCGCTGTAATCAAGAGGGACTCGACCATCTGTATTATCTAGAATTAACGTTACTTCCGCAAAATTCAATGGCTTTCTAGAATCACTACCTGCAAAAATAACATCTTCCATTTTAGCCCCGCGCAGTGATTTCGCTGATTGTTCTCCGAGCACCCACCGGATGGCGTCCGTAACATTACTTTTACCACTTCCGTTTGGCCCAACAACCGCTGTTACTCCGGGAACAAAGTCGATGCCTATGCGATCTGCAAACGACTTGAATCCCATGACTTCCAATCTTTTCAAAAACATTATTACTCCTCCGCCGCTTCCTGCAATTTACGGATTGCCAGCTGAGCTGCTTGCTGTTCCGCTTCTTTTTTCGACCTGCCATTACCAACGCCGAGCTCTCTATCTGCTAGAGAAACCCGAGTCACAAATACACGACTGTGGGCAGGTCCGATTTCATCTATAATTTCATAACTCAATGTGCCTGTATTTTTTTGCTGAACCAATTCTTGCAATTGACTCTTATAATCCATCACATGCGAAAAAGCACCGATATCTACTTTTGGAAACAACACCATTTCCAAAAATGCGACCACAGGTTCTAAGCCTTGGTCTAGATAAAGAGCACCGATATACGATTCGAAAACATCAGCTAGTAACGCAGGCCGTGTTCGGCCACCAGTTAACTCTTCCCCTTTGCCTAAAAGGATGTATTTACCAAATCCAAGTTCATTAGCAAATAAAACCAGTGAAGGTTCACAAACGATTGCTGCACGCAACTTTGTCAATTCGCCTTCGCTCATTTCAGGATATTTCATGTACAGGTAATGCGAGACGGATAATTCCAACACTGCATCTCCTAGAAATTCCAGACGTTCGTTATCGGTAAATTGTTTTCTTCGATGCTCATTCACATAAGATGAATGGGTAAAAGCTTGATACAGCAATGCAGGCTTTTTGAATGTGATATTCAGCTCTTTTTGCAATTGTTCAAATGCCGCTTTAGCGCTTTCTTTTATGACGCCAGGCTTTTGATGATTCGTTTTTCTATTTATCGCCATTTTTATCTGCCTTCCTTTGTGTACTTCTTTCAATTTTACCTTTTTTTCAACTAATGTGCAAAAGAGAATTGACGCACAATCGCTTAGTATAACAGCAATCGTGCGTCAATAGTTTTACAAATTATTGTTTCTTTTCGATATACGTTACTGCGTCGCCTACTGTCGTCATGTTTTCAGCGTCCTCGTCAGAAATCTCCATATCGAACTCATCTTCAAGTTCCATAACAAGTTCTACTACGTCCAATGAATCTGCACCTAGGTCACCTGTGAAAGAAGCCTCAAGTTTCACTTCGCTTTCTTCTACACCTAGACGATCCACGATTACTTTAGTTACTCTATCTAATACTGTTGACAATGTCGTCACCTCCCCTCAAATCAGTATACAAAAAAATCATCTACATGACCATGCCGCCGTCAAGATGAAGCGTTTGGCCAGTCATATAAGATGCATCATCTGAAGCTAAAAACAATGCAGCTTTTGCAACGTCTTCTGGTGCCCCGAAACGACCTAATGGAATTTGTCCCATCATCGCTTTTTGAACATCCTCACTCAATTGATCCGTCATATCAGTCGTGATAAAGCCAGGTGCCACAGCGTTTGCTGTAATGCCACGGCTCGCTAGTTCACGCGCTGTTGTTTTCGTTAAACCAATGACGCCCGCTTTTGCCGCAACATAGTTTGCTTGGCCAGCATTGCCCATCACGCCTACGATTGATGCGATATTGACAATTCGCCCAGAGCGTTGTTTCATCATTTGACGAGTTACGGCTTTCGTGCAAATAAATACACCTTTTAAGTTGATGTTAATAACATCGTCCCATTCGTCGTCTTTCATGCGCATCATTAAATTATCTCGTGTGATGCCTGCATTGTTTACTAAAATATCAACAGAACCAAAGGTTTTCATCGTCTCATCAACCATTGCTTTAACCGATTCAGCATCCGAAACATTTGCTTTAACGGCAATCGCTGTACCGCCATTAGCTTCGATATCAGCAACTACTGCTTCTGCTTTATCTTGGCTACCGCTATAATTAACAACTACTTTTGCACCGTCTGCAGCAAATTTTCGCGCTATTTCTGCTCCAATCCCACGAGATCCTCCAGTAATAATCGCTGTTTTCCCTTGAAGTTTACTCATTTCGCCAACTCCTCTACTGCTTTTTCAAATGACTCTAAGTCATAGACTGGCAAAGTTTTAACTGAGCGATCAATTTTTTTCACTAATCCGCTCAACACTTTTCCAGGGCCAATTTCGATAAACACGGTTACACCAAGATCAATCATTTCGCGCACGGATTGTTCCCATAATACAGGAGAATACAATTGACGAACTAGAAGATCTTGAATTTGCGTCGCATTTGTTTCTGCTTTTGCCGTCACATTCGAAACGACTGGCACTTTCGCATCTAACAAGAAAGAAACACTAAGTTCTTTCGCTAAATCTTGTGACGCTGAACGCATCAATTCCGAATGGAAAGGTCCGCTAACATCAAGTGGAATAGCTCGCTTAGCACCGCGCTCTTTAGCGACGATACACGCTTGCTCAACTCCCGCTTTAGTACCTGAAATAACAATTTGCCCCGGACAATTCAAGTTTGCAAGTTGAACAACACCCGTCGTATCTGTCACTTCATTTGTTACTTTTTCCAGTTCGTCACGTTCCATACCAAGAATGGCAGCCATTGTTCCTTCACCTGCTGGGAAAGCCGTATTCATAAACAATCCACGCTTATGTACAATATTAACCGCTGTTGGAAATTCTAACACATTCGAAGTTACAAGCGCGCTGTATTCACCAAGGCTATGGCCAGCTGTATAATCCGGTCTGATACCTGCGCGAATCAATCGTTCTGTAATCATTGAACTAACAGTTAGTAGAGCTGGTTGCGCATGATAGGTTAACGTCAGCTCTTCTTGTGGACCTTCTAGCATTAACTTAGATAAGTCTAAATCAAGCGCTTGGTTGGCGCTTTCGAAGAAATTACGGCTTGTATCGTCTGTTAAAAAGCTTTCGCCCATTCCAACAGTTTGCGATCCTTGACCCGGGTAGATAAATGCGATCTTAGTCTTCATGTAAAATCTCCTTTTTCAACGTACTATAAATTGTGCCTGTCACATCAAATTCAACCATCGTACGCGTTTGGCGTATCGCATTGAATAAAGCGTTGGCATTTGACGAACCATGTGCTTTTATCACAGGAGCTTTTAATCCGAACAATCCAGCGCCGCCATATTCGCTATAATCCAACATGCCTTTTAAGCCTTTCAAGTCATCTTTCACAAGAAAAGCAGCTACTTTTGTTTTGACTGAACTCATAAAGACATCTTTCATCATTGCAAAAACGTTCATGGCCGTTCCTTCAATCGTCTTCAACACCATATTGCCGGTAAAGCCGTCGGTTACCACAACATCCGCCACACCATTAAGTAAATCACGTGACTCCACATTGCCGATAAAATTAACTGGGGCTTCTTTTAATAATGGAAAAGCAGCTTTTGTTAAATCATTGCCTTTTTTCTCTTCAGTTCCGATATTTAAAAGACCCACAGACGGATTTTTAATGCCACGAACTTTTTCAGCATAAATGCTGCCCATGATTGCATATTGCACAAGATGTTCCGGTTTAGCTTCAGCATTTGCACCCATATCAAGCATGACAAATCCTTTGCTATCAATTGTCGGCAATGTCGGGGCTAATGCCGGACGATCAACACCATCAATGCGGCCAACGATAAACAATCCTGCTGACATCAGCGCACCTGTGTTTCCAGCTGATACACAGCCGTCTGCATTGCCATCTTTTACTGCTTGCGCCATCCGAACCATCGATGCATCTTTTTTTCGTTTGACCGATCGCACAGGATCATCTTCCGATGTAATTACTTCTTCACAATGGACGATTGTTAACCGTTCATGTTCCGTCAGAAATTCTTGCATCTTTTCTTGATGGCCATATAGCTGAATTTCGACATCTGCGAATTCTTCTAAAGCTTTATATACACCCGCAATAATTTCTTTTGGGGCATTATCTCCGCCCATTGCATCTACTGCTATTTTCACTTTTCTTCACCTTCACTTTGTTCTGTCATGCGATACATTTCAAATGTACCGATAAAAACCGTTTGTTGATCAACTGTAGAGGTAACTTTCACGAACGACCTATTCTTTTCAGGATGACGATCGATCACTTCCGCTTTCGCCACAATCCGTTGCCCCGCTCGAACCGGCCGCAAAAATTGCAGTTCCGATTTAACCGTTAATGCTAACTCTTCATTCATTACAGCTACCGCTAATGAATTAGCTTGTGCGAATAAATGATGACCTCTGGCAATTTGGTTACGTTGAAAAACATGCTCAGGTTTTACATCAAAAATTGAAATTGCTTTTTGATCGAGTTCGATATCAATAATTTCGCCAATCACTTCATCAATTGGCAACGATTTAACCTCATCTTCAAATGTTTTTACAGCTACATGTTTAATACGCTCTCTTAGTTCCGGTATAGCAAGTTCCATCCGGTCTAAGCGAATCGTTTGCACACTTACGTTAAATGATACTGATAATTCTTCATCGGTCACAAAAGGATTTTCCTTAATTGAGTCTTTTAATGCTTGTTGTCGCTGTTTTTTTGGTCTTTTCACTATGTCACCGCCCGCTATTAGCACTTGGTACTAATATGAGTATATAAATAACAAAAAAAGAATGCAAGGAAAATCATAATCCTGCATTCTTAATCGAGTCTACCTCCTGATAAAACACCTGACTTTTCAACTTGCTGACGCAAACAATCCATATCTTTTGCGCGCCAAAATTCTTCGCCATTAATTAGCTTTTCAGCATCTTTTCTAGCCGCTTCAAGCGCGCGATAATCATGAATCAAATCAGCCATTTTAAATTCAGGTATGCCACTTTGTTTGCGGCCGAAAAAGTCACCAGGACCTCTCAATTGCAAATCTTTTTCAGCTAACACAAAACCATCATTCGTTTCTGTCATAGTTGTCATGCGCTCTTTACCAATCTCTGTTTTCGGATCTGCCAGTAGCACACAATAAGACTGCTCACTGCCGCGTCCTACCCGTCCCCGCAATTGATGTAGCTGAGACAATCCAAAACGCTCAGCGTCGTATATAAGCATAAACGATGCATTTGGAACGTTAACCCCAACTTCTACAACAGTTGTTGATACCAACACATCCACTTGACCTTCTGAAAACTCGCGCATTGTTTGTTCTTTTTCATCCGGATGTAAACGGCCGTGCATCAACCCGACTGAAAAACGATCTTTAAAATAAATTGTCAGTTGTTGAAATAAATCTACCGCGTTTTGATAATCGAGTTTATCCGATTCTTCAATTAACGGACATATAACATATGCTTGTCGACCTGCTGCTAACTCTTTTTCCATGCGTCCGACAATTTTACCGAACATTTCTTTTTTCATCCAATACGTTTCAATTTCTTTTCGTCCAACTGGCATTTCATCAATAATCGAAACATCCATCTCACCAAAAGCAGAAATTGCTAAAGTTCGGGGAATTGGCGTTGCCGTCATAAACAAAACATCTGGATTATAACCTTTGTCTTTTAATACGCGACGTTGGTCTACGCCAAAGCGGTGCTGTTCATCTGTAATAACAAGCCCTAATTTATTAAATCGCACTTCTGGCTGAATTAAAGCATGTGTACCAATCAGCAAGTCAATTTTACCTGCTGCTAATTGCTCTAATATTAACTGGCGTTTTTTGCCTTTAACCGAACCTGTTAAAAGTGCAATATTCATTGAAAATGGACGGAACCATTGTTCTAATGTATTGGCATGTTGTTCCGCCAGTATTTCAGTAGGTGCCATTAACGCACCTTGTAATCCTGCTGTGTGAGCAGCATACAATGCAATAGCCGCTACTACTGTTTTCCCGGACCCTACGTCCCCTTGCAGAAGACGATTCATTCGAAACGGCTCTTTCATGTCTTTACAAATTTCATTGACTACTCGTTTTTGAGCGGCTGTTAAATCAAATGGCAAAGACTCGATAAAGTTTTTCAGTTTTTCCAAGTCGTAATCGATAAAAGAACCGCCTTCTTCTTCACGGTTTTTCTTGCGAAGTGCTTGCATTTTTAATTGAAACACTAATAATTCTTCGTAGACAAAGCGCCTGCGTGCTTGTTTTACTTTTTCACCATCCGGTGGAAAATGAACCCATTCTAGCGCATCTTGAATTGGTGCTAATTGATACGTATCAACTAACGACTTTGGCAAACAGTCTTCCATATCTTCTTTTACTAAATCTAAGGCTTGGCGCATTAGTTTACGAAACGTTTTTTGATGTATACTGCCTTTCAAGCTATAGACTGGTTCAAAATCCGCACCATTTGTACGTGGACCAATGGTATGACTAGAGACGGTAATCACTTGTCTTCCACGATCCCATTTACCAGTTACCGTAATGATTTCACCTAAATGCAATTTAGCTTTTACGTACGGCTGATTAAAAAATATCGCTTTGATCAAATGGCGTCCTACCAACACACGGACTTGCGTACGCGATTTATTCTTACCTAAAAAAAGGACGGAAGGTTCACTTTCGACCCTTCCCTCCACTGTTACGCGTTCATTATGAGGTGTATCGGCCAGATCTTTTAATTGAAAATCCTCATGGCGATACGGAAATGTCATGATCAAGTCATGCAATGTTTCGATTTTCATTTCCTGTAAGGTTTCGGTTGCTTGCTTCCCTACTCCTTTTAATGTGGCGACTGACTCTTTACTGCCCACTACCGACAACTGCTCCTCCGAAAATTTTGGATTCAAGCCATTTTCCAGTAGGAGTTGCGGCAAGTCCACCTTTTGCGGTTTCTCTTAACGCACTCGGCATTGATTGGCCGATTTCAAACATCGCTCCAATAACTTCATCACACGGAATACGACTCGTAACACCTGCTAACGCCATGTCTGCAGCGACAACTGCATTGGCCGCTCCCATTGCGTTACGTTTTACACACGGCACTTCTACTAATCCCGCCACTGGATCGCAGACCAAGCCAAGCATATTTTTCATCGTGATCGCGAAGGCTTCTGAACTTTGTTGAGGGGTGCCTCCTGCCATTTCAATAATTGCAGCTGAAGCCATTCCAGCTGCCGATCCTACTTCTGCTTGGCATCCGCCAGCAGCACCTGAAATTGAAGCATTATTAGCCACAACAAATCCAAAAGCACCTGCTGTAAATAAATAACGAATCATTTGCTCACGCGTTGGATTTAATTTATTTTGCACAGCAAATAACGTACCCGGCACCACTCCAGCAGATCCTGCTGTTGGCGTTGCACAAATGGTTCCCATCGCTGCATTGACTTCGTTAGTTGCAACCGCTTTACTAACCGCGTCAAGCAGCAAATCCCCAGAAAGCGTATTGCCTTTTTCACGGTAAGCTTGCAATAGTACAGCATCTCCACCCGTTAATCCTGAGACCGAGTGAACTCCTTTTAATCCTTTTTCAACCGCTTCTTCCATGACCGTTAAATTGCGGTCCATTTGTATCATTATATCTTCACGTGAACGATCAGTCATAAGCATTTCTTGCTCAATCATGATTTCTGAAATCAGTTTTTCTTCTTTTTCAGCTCGTTCAACCAATTCTCTTACATTACGGAATAAAGCTTCCATAGGTTATACCCTCCAATTTAATCGGCGATTCTTGTCACTTGTGTGATATTCGGAAGTTTCCGTAAATCATCCATCACTTCTTTGTCGACATTTTGATCGACTTCAATGACCATCAATGCCATATGCCCTTTTTCTTTCCGTGAAACTTCCATATGTCCAATGTTAATATCGTACTTATACAGACAGTTAGCAACATTAGCAATACAACCAGAACGGTCTTCGTGAACAACTAAAATTGCGGGATGATTCCCAGACAATCGAAGAGGAAACCCGTTAAGCTCTGTGATTTCAATTTTACCGCCACCAATAGAAATACCCATCATCGACATTTCAGAATCTTTGTCCCCAATAACAATGCGTGCGGTATTCGGGTGATCTACATGACCTGTTTCGGGAATAAACTCAAACGTCATTCCTGCAATTTTGGCTTCTTCAAAAGAAGTTTTGATGCGTTCATCAAATGTATCGTAATCCAATAATCCACCGATAATCGCAACATCTGTACTATGACCTTTGTAGGTTTCTGCAAATGATCCGTAAAGATGTACTTTTGCCCAATCCGGTTGTCTTCCAAACAAATCTCTCGCTACTCTTCCGATGCGGGCTGCTCCCGCAGTATGCGAAGAAGATGGCCCAATCATGACTGGGCCGATTATATCAAAAACAGATTTGAACTTCATGGCTCAAACCCCTCACTTTCAATTTACGTATACTGTTAGTGTACACGATTTTGCCATATTTCACAAAAATAAAAAAGCGCATACATCCGTATGCGCCTTAGCTTTATGACTATTTTAAAAAACAAAAGAAAACTTATTCTACTGCTAGTATAAATGGATACAAAGGTTGCTTGCCATCATGAATTTCAACTTCAACATCGCTATTTAGAGATTCGATGAATTTGCCTAATTTTTGAGCGTCTGCTTCTGTTGTGTCTTCTCCGTATAGAATCGTCACGATTTCAGCTTCGCTATCCACTAGTTTTTTAGCAAGTTCTTCCGTAACGTATTCAAGCTTGCTGTCAGAAACAATAATCTTTCCTTCAGAAATACCCATGAAATCATCTTTTTTAATCTCAACACCATCAATCGATGTATCACGTACTGCAAATGTGACAGAACCTGATTTCACATGTTTCGAAGCACTTGCCATTGTCGCTTGGTTGTCTTCTACAGATGCCACTGGATTAAAAGCAAGCAATGCTGACATACCTTGTGGCACGTCTGTTGTCGGAACTACAGCTGCTTCAATGTCTAGAAGTTCAGCTGCCTGTTCTGCAGCCATAATGATGTTTTTGTTGTTCGGTAAAATAAGCACACGTTCAGCACCAATTGACTTAACTGCGTTAACAATATCTTCTGTTGAAGGATTCATTGTTTGTCCGCCTTCAATCACGTATGAAGCACCAATACTGCGTAATAGTTCAGCAATCCCTTCACCCATGGCAACCGTTACGACCGCGTAAGGATGCGTCGTTTCCTGTTTCGGCGCATCTTTTTTGAAGTTTTCGCCCACAATGTCAATATGCTGTTGACGCATATTTTCAATTTTCATACTAATCAAGCTTCCGTAATCTTGTCCATATGTAAGAACTTTTCCTGGTTCTTCAGAATGGATGTGAATTTTGGCAACTTCATCATCTGCAATGACTAGAAGTGAATCACCGTATCCACTCAAGTCTGAACGGAACATCGCTTCATTAAACTCTTTTTTGCCTTCTTCAAACTTCACCATGAATTCTGTGCAATACCCAAATTCAATATCAGCAGTATCCATGAAACCGGCAATATTTTTATGATGTTCAGCACTTACTAAATCAGTCATCGAGTGATGAGCATGTTTTTCTGGGAGTTCTTCGCCTTTTAATGAAGCTAGGAATCCTTCGTACACATAAACTAAACCTTGACCTCCACTATCAACCACGCCAACTTCCTTTAATACTGGCAATAAGTCAGGAGTACGCTCTAAAGAAGCTTGAGCTTCGAGTACCACAGCTTCAAAAAAAGCAATGATATCTTCTTCAGTTTTAGCTACTTCCATACCTTTAGCAGCCGCATCTTTTGCAACTGTCAAAATCGTACCTTCAACTGGTTTCATTACCGCTTTATAAGCTGTTTCAACACCGTGTTGAAGTGCTTCTGCGAATTTTAATGCTGTCAATTCAGATTCAAGAGCAATATACTTACCAAAACCTCTAAAAAGCTGTGACAGAATAACGCCAGAGTTGCCTCGAGCACCCATTAATAACCCTTTTGATAAAGCTCCTGCTGTTTTGCCAATATGCACATCTGCTTGAGCGGTTGTTTCTTTCGCTCCAGAAGTCATCGACAAATTCATATTGGTCCCTGTGTCTCCATCAGGTACCGGAAAAACATTTAATGCATCAACATAGTCCGCATTTTGAAAAAGATGGTGAGATCCCATCTGAACCATTTCTGCAAACTTCACGCCATTTAATGACTTCATATCTGTTTCTTCCTCCTCCTACGGGTTCGTTACACGAACTCCTTGGACAAAAATATTTACTGCTTTTACGGACATACCCAATGTTTGTGTAATTGTATATTTCACTTTGGACTGGACTTGATAAGCAACTTCAGAAATTTTCGTTCCGTAGCTAATGATGACGTACATATCAATTACCAAATTTTCATCTTCCTGACGCACAATAACTCCTTTTGCAAAGTTTTCTTTGCGAAGTATATCTGTCAGGCCATCACGTATTTGGTGTTTCGTCGCCATGCCTACAATACCGTAACATTCAATTGCTGCGCCGCCTGCTATTTGAGCAACTACATCATTGGAAATATCGATTTGACCATATTCATTCTTTAATTCAATCGACATGGAAATTCCTCCTTGAGTCCTATTTCACTCTTATCATTCTACCTCAAAGACTTATAGATGAAAAGCCACCGTTTTAGGGTGTAAAGGTTTTTTTCTTTAAAGACCTTCAAATATAGTTGCAAACCCGATATGTCTGTGGTAAATTATTAAAGTATGTGAAACGAAAAACGAACTGAAATTCTATCATAATTTTCAGCTTCACTTGTGAGGAGGGACTTACATGCCTAAAGTATGTGCAGTTAGTGGACGTAAAGCTCGCGCCGGAAATGCCCGTTCGCACGCAATGAATTCGACAAAACGTACATGGGGAGCAAACCTTCAAAAAGTTCGCATCCTTGTAGACGGTAAACCGAAACGTGTATGGGTTTCTGCAAGAGCCATGAAATCAGGAAAAGTTGAGCGCGTATAATCGCTCATGGATAATGCCAGTGCTGATCTAATCAGCCTGGCATTTTTTCGTGGTTTAATAATATAAAAAGGCGCAAAGAAAAACAAATTGTTTTTCTTTGCGCCTTTTTAATATGAAATAAGGTCTCTATGCATCTGAACTTTCAACCATTAAACAATAGCCACTGGTTATCTCAACAGTTCCACGACCTAAGAGTTCGTTACTGACAAAGCGTGTTGTCCCAAATGGAATGTTTTCATTAGTTACTGAATACTTAAAGCCCGCTAATGTTAAACCTTGAACTTCTTCTGAAAAAGGATAAAACGACACATAACGATAACGTGTGTCTTTTTCAAGCTCATGGATACCTGGACTTAAAAACCGAATTTGGTTTTGGTTATTTATTAACAAAAAACGAGTTTTGGTAAACTTTTGCTGGTAATGGTACATAATGTGTAACACGCTCATGTAATGATCCAAACGTCCACCTGTTACGCCTGCAAGTATCACTTGCTCTGGCTTGTACGTCATTGCTTTTTCAAGACCAAGTTCTGTATCCGACTGATCTTTTTCTGAAGGCGAGCGCGCCAAATCAGGAAAAGCTAATCGGATTTTTTTATAGTCATCCGCTGTTACGGAATCAAAGTCACCAACAGCAGCATCCGGTTGAATGCCTTTTTCAAACAACGCAAGTGTGCCAGAATCGATACCTATATAAATAGCGCTTGGAAATAAAGAGAAATCCGGCAGTTCATCTGCCGGACCTCCTGCAATTAAAATGACGTTCACGAAATCGCCTCTTCTCCTGCTTTCCTAATTGCTTGAAGAGCTTGCGTACGGTCTTTTTTACTGTAGATAGCAGAACCTGCAACAAAAACAGTTGCACCAGCTTTAGCGCATGCTACGATCGTTTCTTCATTAATACCGCCATCAATTTCAATTTCAATCGATAATTCTTTTTCTTTTATGATATCAGACAGTTGTTTGACTTTTGGAACGACTGAATGGATAAATTTTTGTCCGCCAAATCCTGGGTTGACCGTCATAAATAACACAAGGTCAATATCTTCAAGAATATGTTGAATCGTCTCGATTGGTGTATGTGGATTTAACACAACACCAGGCTTCACTCCAAACGAACGGATCAATTGAATTGTCCGGTGTAAATGAGGACAAGCTTCTACATGCACTGTAATGTAATCAGCTCCTGCTTTGGCAAACTCCTCAATATAAAGGTCTGGGTTTTCAATCATCAAGTGAACATCCATCGGTAATTTCGTTAAAGGACGAATGGCATTTAACACAATTGCTCCAAATGAAATGTTTGGGACGAAATGACCATCCATTACATCGACATGAATCCAATCGGCTCCTGCTTTTTCTACTTCCAATACTTCTTCTCCAAGTTTTGCGAAATCTGCTGCTAAAATAGACGGTGCAATTTTAATCATTTGAATACCTCGGCTTTCGACTCATAATTTCTTCTAGAAACTTCAAGTAATGCTTATAACGATAAGCTGGGATTTCTTTTGCTTCAACTGCTGCTTTAATTGCACATTTCGGTTCATTCATATGCAAGCATTCTCGGAATTTACATGCGTTCGAACGTGCTGCGAATTCGGGGAAGCAAGCAGACAACTCTTCACGTTCCATCGTTTCAAAATCAAACGAACTAAAGCCCGGAGTATCAGCTAGTAAACCATTGTTGACAGCGATTAACTCCACGTGGCGTGTTGTATGTTTCCCACGATTTAACGCTTTAGAAATGTCATCTGTTTTTAACTCTAATGATGGCAAGATGGTATTGAGCATTGTAGATTTTCCAACTCCAGATTGCCCAGCTAACACACTAATTTTCCCTTCAAGGACCGGCATTAACCGATCTTTTAAGGCAGGATCGTTAATAAAGGTAGGAATCACTTCATAACCAATTTTCTCGTAATCTTCGATATAGCGTTGGATTTTTTCTTTTTCTTCTTCTTTTAGCAAATCCATTTTTGTCAAACAAATGATCGGTTGGATTGAATGCGATTCTATCGCTGTTAAAAAGCGATCTAAAAGCAAAGGGTGAAAATCGGGTTGCTTCGCTGAAAACACCAAAATGGCTTGATCTACATTCGTAATTGGTGGACGTACCAATTCATTTTTCCGTTCATACACATGCAAGATAGTACCTTCTAACTCGTTATCCGCTTTATAGTCTACATAGTCGCCGACTAAAGGCGTGATTTGACGGTTGCGAAAAACACCGCGACCACGACATTGCGTGTAGCGCTCGCCATCTTCATCCATTACATAATAAAATCCGCTTAATGCTTTTCTGATTTGACCTTTCGGCATCGTTTCACTCCTTTCATCACTTATTCCACACTTGAGTACTCAAAAGTTTCTTCTAAGATAATTGATGAATCTCGAACAATTCGGTATGATGCACTTTCGCCTTCTGCAATTTGCAATTCAATCTGGTGCGATTTATTTTCGGTAATTTTAAATTCCTCTACAGGCTTTACCATCGTATTGGTATTGTCTTGTATATAAACCTGAATAGTCTGTTCAACTGGCTCTTCACCTTCTTCAGACGGTTCGGCTGGTTCATATGGAATGTTGACTGTATGAATATAAGTTTTCATTGGTTGGGCGGCTACGCCTGAAGACAAGGTTACTTCAATCGTGCTACCCGCTACTAGCTGTTCTCCTGCAGCAGGCGTCTGAGACATTACTTTCCCAGCTTCTATTTCACTAGAGGCTTGTTCAGACACAATCCGGATATTGAAACCTGAAGAACGGGCATAATCATTGAGGTTTTCCTCCGTAAATCCGGCCAAGTCCTCGACATTGCGCAAGTCTTCTCCTTTGCTGACAATAAACTCAACTTCGGTTTCACTAATAACAACTTCTTCTCCAGCAGCTGGTCGCTGATTTAAAATCGTTCCAACAGGTTCTTCAGAAAACTCTTCTGTAGATTTAGGAGAAGCAAAATTTTTGGCCTCTAACTCACTTGTTGCGTCTTCAAGCATGGTGCCAACAAAATCATTCATTTCAACTTTTTCTTTTCCTTTACTAACAAAAAGTTGAATAGCCGCTTCGCGATCTCTCATCTTGCCTGCTTCTGGAATGGTTCGTATTATATGATTGTCTGTGATTTCTTCTGAAAACTCTTCGGTTTCTTCACCGACAATAAAACCACTGGCTTGTAATTCTTCTACCGCCTCAGTATGCTCCATTCCAGAAACATCTGGAACTTCTACTTGCCTCGGTTCAAACAGTCCAGGAAATGCGATTGCTTGCACTAGTCCCGCAATTAATAAGAACGAGAACACGCCAATTATCCATGGCCATTTCTTTCTCTTCTTTTTCACAGGAGGGTTTTGCTCTTTTGCTGTTTCGTTCAACGGTAAAGGCATTGTTTTCGTATCATCTACACTGGTATAAGCTCCAGAATCTTTAATAGCGGGCATTGCACGTGTTTCATCTTGGTCAATAGGCACTTCAAACTTAGGTTCATTTAGACGTTCTGGCAATAATGCTGTACTAAGATCTTCTTCCATTTCATCAGCTGACTGATAACGATGTTCTATGTTTTTTGCAGTTGCTTTTAAAACGATATTTTCTAAACTTTGTGGCAATGTTGGGACCGTATCAAGTAAAGAAGGCGTTTCTGTTTGTAAATGTTTTAAAGCAATTGAAACAGCTGACTCGCCAGAAAACGGCAGTTTACCTGTAATTAATTCGTACATTACAATTCCAAGCGAGTAAATATCGGATTTTTTATTAGCCATACCGCCCCGTGCCTGCTCAGGTGATAAATAATGAACCGTTCCCAACACAGAATTTGTTTGTGTATAAGATGTCGCACTTAATGCCATCGCAATACCAAAATCAGATATTTTCACATTACCTTGGTTATCCATCAAAATATTTTGGGGTTTAATGTCTCTGTGAACGATTTGGTTGTGATGGGCATGTGCTAAAGCCGATGCTAACTGCTTCATAATCTCAACTGCTCGCTCAGGCGAGACTGGTGAATGCTCGATTATGTAATCTTTCAAGGTTTTTCCCGGTACATACTCCATTACTAAATAATGGATTGGACCGTCTTCACCCACATCAAAAATATTTACGATATTCGGATGCGCCAAGCTAGTAGTGGATAATGCTTCTCTTTGGAAACGCCTGCGTAATTCTTCTTCATTGGAAAAATCATATCGCAAAATTTTAATTGCGATATCCCGATCCAAAATCATATCATGCGCCAAATAAACATTAGACATTCCACCACCACCGATCAAATCCTTGATCTTATAGCGGCCGTTGATGCTTTTTCCAATCAACATAGTTATACCTCCTCATCCGTAGAGGATAGAAGAATTAATGAAATATTATCTTCTCCACCCAGATCGTTAGCCAGACTCACTAACTCCTGACCCTTTTGAGATAAAGGAGACGTAGAGCGAACAATAGCTGCAAGTTCTTCTTTCGGAACTTTATTACTTAATCCATCTGAACATATTAATAAATACGGAGCTTTCGCAAATGAAAAATCAATCATTTCTCTTTCAATACGTGATTCTGTACCAAGGGCACGAACAATCCAGTTTTTCTTTGGATGTGCTTCTGCTTCTGCTTGGCTAATTTCACCACTATCAACGAGTACATTGACATAAGAATGGTCACGCGTTAGTTGTTTAATTGATTCCCCAATGAGGTAAGCTCGGCTATCGCCAATATGGCACAAAACTCCTTCATCATCTTTGATCAATGCGGCAATCAAAGTAGTCCCCATGCCTTTGCATTCTGGAGTTGCCGATGCATGATCAAATACTAAACGGTTTATCGTTTTGACGCGTTCAGAAAGCCATTCTCGTCTGTTATCGAGCGTCGAAAATGAAGCATCTTGGTCGTCCAAAAAATATTGACTTAATCGATCAACGGTCATCTTACTGGCAACATCTCCAGCTTTATGTCCACCCATTCCATCTGCCACGATCGCTAACATTAAGCCATCTGGTCGCTTAAGTACCGCTACACTATCTTCATTTACTACACGAATTTTACCTGTATCACTTTCGATCACATACTGAAACAATTCACGTCACCCCGATCCTCTTTAAGCTGTTGCAGTCTTGCGGGTCTTTTTAAAAGCAGCGATAAAAAAGCCGTCGCTTCCATAATCTTGCGGAAAAACTTGTACAAAGCCGGTATGTTTAATAGCCATCATATCTGGCAATGCGACCTGAATCTTTTCCATTTCAGGATGTTCTTTTAAAAATCGTTCTGCAGTCCCTCTATTTTCAACAGCATCTACTGTACACGTACTGTATACGAGTATGCCATCTTCTTTTAATAGATGCGCTGCCTGGTCTAATAACTCAATTTGAATTTCCTGTAACCGGGCAAAATCTTGTTCTTTTTTAGTGTATTTAATATCTGGCTTACGTTTAATGACGCCTAACCCACTACAAGGAGCATCTACCAAAATTCGGTCGAATTTCTCTTCACCGAAACGCTCCACACTTTGCTTTCCGTCACCAACAGTCGTTTCGATTACGGTATGCCCTAGTCGCTCAGCATTTTCGTCTATTAGTTTTACTTTGTGCTGGTGTAGATCCAGTGCATATAAAGTTCCACTATTATTCATTTTTTCGGCAATATGCGTTGTTTTCCCACCAGGTGCAGCACACATATCGAGTACCGTCATTCCTGGTTCTACTTGCAATGCATATGCCGGAAGCATAGAACTTTCATCTTGTATCGTAATAAAACCTTTTTCAAAAGTTGTCGTACGAGCAGGCTGACCATTTGTCACAACTAAACATTCTGGAATCATTTTACTCGGTACTGCTTCTAATTCTTCTGACTCTAGCATTTCAATCGCTTCTTCGACTGTTGCTCGAACTGTATTTACACGTACCGTTTGTAATGGGGTTTTATTGTTCTCCAACGCCATTTCACGCGTCTTTTCCAATCCAAATTGCTCTGCCCAACGTCGAATCATCCACTCTGGGTGACTCGTCTCAATTGAAATTTTCTCGTATGGATCGCTAATCGTATTAAACGAACGTACGCCGTTTCGCTGCACTGAGCGTAATACACCGTTCACAACAGATGCTACTCCTCCATGCCCGCGGCGTTTAGCAATTTCGACTGCTTCATGAACAACTGCATGTGCAGGAATTCGATCTAAATAAACAATCTGGTAAAGAGATAATCTCAACAAGGTTTTGACCCATGGCTCGATTTTCCCTTTTAGATAAGGCTCTAAATAATAATCTAGCGTCATCTGATGCTGCAAAGTACCGTACGTAATTTCTGTCAACAAACCTCTATTTTTAGCTGCTATTCCATAGCTTTCAATGGTTTGGTGAAGTAATAGGTTACTATAGGCTTGTTTGTTTTCAACTGCCCAAAGAATCGAAAATGCTGCATCGCGAACATTGCCTTGAAGTTTTTTGTTTTTCATTCGAATAAATCTCCCACCTGGATTTTAGGTCCTTTTAAATAATCAGTTGCGGTCATCCGTTTTTTTCCAGCTGGTTGTAATTCAGTAATTGCCAATACACCGTCGCCAGTTTGCACTAAAATGGCATCCTCTGTCAGCTCGATTACTTCACCAATTTGGCCTTTTGCGCTTGAAGTAGTTTTTTTCGTCCACCATATTTTCATATTGGCGCCGTTAAAACTTGTATATGCGACTGGCCATGGATGCAACCCTCGAACTTGGTTATAAATCGATGTTGCTGACTTTGACCAATCGACTTGCTCCTGCTCACGCGAAATATTCCGGGCATACGTTACTAGTTCCTCGTCTTGCGGAATACGTTTGTTCGTGCCTTCAATAATCGATGGCAATGTGGTTTTCAATAAATCGCGACCTGCAATGCTCAACTTATCAAACATACTACCGGTATGGTCCTGTTCTTCAATTGGCACTGTTACTTGCGAGATGATATCACCCGCGTCTAAACGGTCTACCATATACATAATGGTGACACCCGTTTCGTCTTGTCCATCTATAATCGATTGATGAATTGGTGCACCTCCGCGATATGCCGGAAGAAGTGACGCATGAACGTTGATGGCACCTAGTTCAGGTGCTTCTAATAATTCACTCGGCAAGATTTGCCCGAAAGCTGCTGTTACAATTAAATCCGCATCCATATCGAGTACATGCTGAAGTTCATCTTTGTTTTTTAATTTTTCTGGTTGATAGATAGGCAATCCAAGACGCAATGCCTCTTCTTTAACAGGTGTCGCCGTCATCACTTTTTTACGTCCCACAGGCCGGTCTGGCTGCGTTACGACACAAATCACTTCATAACCTTCCTCGATAAGCATACGTAGAATCGGTGCTGAAAAGGCAGGTGTGCCCATGAATATTATTTTGGTCAAGCCTGTTCCTCCTCTTCTTCCTGCTGGCGAATCATTTCATCTAATTCTTCTTGCGTCACATATTTTGTGATTTTGCTTGTAAACAACACACCATCTAAATGGTCCATTTCATGCAGAATTGCCCGAGCTTCATAACCTTCTGCCTCTAGTTCATACCAAGAGCCGTCTCGTTCTTGTGCTTTAATTTTGATATGGTCATAGCGCTCTACTTCTCCGAAAATTCCCGGAAAACTTAAACACCCTTCAATATCTGTTTCCGCGCCTTCAAATAGGACCAATTCGGGATTGATCATCTCAATGGGCTCTAGGCCTTCTTGGAAGTCAACAATAGCTACGCGAACCGCTTCTCCAACTTGAGGAGCAGCAATACCGACACCATCCGACTCCACCATTGTTTCATGCATATCATCTAAAAGAACCGATAAGTTTTTATCAAAAACCGTTACCGGTTCACAATTTGTTTCTAATACTTTATTTGGGTGTTTTACAACCGTTCGAATTGCCATAAGTAAATCCTCTTTTCTTTACATAACCGATGTTGGATTCATATCGATCGACAGTGTGGCACCTTTTTTCAGCCACTCTGTTCGATGAATTTTGATCAATTGCTGCATCGTGTCGATTAATTTTGATTCTTTTTTGTATTTTATCAAACATTGATAGCGATATCTATTATTGACGCGAGAGATCAACGACGCTGAAGGCCCGATAATTAAGGTATTTGGTGACAATTGACCTTTTAAATAACGCACGCTTTGATCTGCATATTCAGCCACCGTCATTAAGTCTTCATGTGTAAATTGAATATTTACGACAAAATAATAAGGTGGATAGCCACTGGCTCTTCGCATGGCCATTTCTTGTTCGTAAAATGGCTCATATAGTTGATCTTTTGCTAAAGTAATTGCGTAATGTTCTGGTGTATAGGATTGGACAAATACTGTTCCAGGCAATACATCACGTCCTGCACGCCCACTAACTTGCGTTAGCAATTGATACGTCTTTTCTGCCGCTCGAAAATCAGGTAAATGAAGTGTCGTATCTGCCGACAACACACCCACTAGTGTGATATTCGGGAAATCCAAGCCTTTGGCAATCATCTGTGTTCCAAGCAAAATATCTGCTTTACCTTCGCCAAATGCTGAAAGGATTTTTTCATGCGCTCCTTTGGTACGTGTTGTATCAACGTCCATCCGTAAAACGCGTGCTTCTGGTACGACTTTTGCTAGTTCTTCTTCTACTTTTTGAGTACCCGTTCCAAAAAAGCGAATATGTTCACTTTCGCATTCCGGACAAGTCATTGGTACGCGCTCGTCATAGCCACAATAATGACATTTCATCATTTCACTTGAACGGTGATAGGTCAATGAAATATCACAATTTGGACATTGCATAACCGTTCCGCAATCTCGGCATAAAACAAAAGATGAATACCCACGTTTATTTAAAAACAACACCGTTTGTTGCTTCTTGTCTAATCGATCGCGAATTGCATCGGCCAATTGGACAGAAAACATTGATCGGTTACCATTTCGCAGTTCTTCTCGCATATCAACAATATGCACATCAGGCAAGGGCTGGTTTTTCGCACGTTTTTCTAACACCAATAATTCATAAACCCCTTTTTGCGCACGGGCATATGATTCTAGTGAAGGTGTTGCACTCCCTAAAATAACCGGACATTTATGATACTCACTACGCCATATGGCCATATCTCGGGCATGGTAACGCGGCGAATCATCTTGCTTATAGCTCGATTCATGTTCTTCATCAAGTATAATAAGACCTAAATTCTGGAAAGGCGCAAAAATGGCAGAACGTGCTCCAACGACTACTTTTACTTCTGCTCGTTGAATCTTTCGCCATTCATCATACTTTTCACCAGCTGATAAGCCACTGTGTAAAACGGCGACTTGATCACCAAAGCGTTCTTTAAACCGAATCGTCATTTGAGGCGTTAATGATATTTCAGGTACTAGCATGATGGCTTCTTTGCCTTGTTTTAAAACTTGATCGATAGTTTGCAAATAAATCTCCGTTTTCCCACTGCCCGTAATACCGTGCAACAAGAATGTTTTGGAGGTATTTAATGCTGATTCAATCTGATCAAAAGCAGTTTGTTGTGCTGCTGTTAGCTTTAAAGAAGCTTTGTGTTCGATATTCGTTAGTAATTTAGGATCACGATAAGACTCCATATTTGAAATTTGAGCAGCACCTTTATCAACTAAACTATAAATCGTCGGCAATGAAACACCAGCGATTTTTTGAAGTTGTGACGATTCAATCGCTTGTCCCGTATTTTTTAAAAAATACTCCATTAGTTTTAGTTGCTGTTTAGCGTTTGCACGAATGTCTATCGCTTTAAGTGCTTCTTCACTTTCAGCGATATGAATCATCCTTACCTTCTTAACAGCTGTTTGCTGCTGAATATCCGTATCAGCTAAGATTGTTCCTTTATCCATCTCTTTTTTTAGTAATGCATAGATGTCGACTGCATCCTGCAGCCGAATAAAAGAACGGTTTTCAAAATAAGGTCGCAATGGAGGTGCAATTTCTTCAAGTTCTGCTTTTAGCACAAAACGCTTTTCGTATTTCGCACGTAAAGCAGCTGGAACCATTACTTGCAAGGCATCAATTTCAAAACAAACGGTTTGTTTTTTCATCCACTGTGCCATTTGTAGTAATTCTTCGTTTAATACTGGTATGACGTCCATCAGCTCATGGATTGGTTTTATTCGTTTTAGATCAAAATCAGAAATCTGTTTAATTTTCGTTATAAATCCAAGCACTTTGCGATTGCCAAACGGCACTTTCACACGCATTCCCGGCTCTGCCAAAACTTCCACACTCTCTGGAATGGCATAGTCAAATGGCCGATCGATTGGATGTGCAGCAACGTCCACAATAACTTCAGCTATCATGTGACTCTTCCTTATCTGTAATCATTTCGAGCAATTGACGCGCCAATTGTTGTTTTGGCATCATCTCGAAAGCTTGCTCAAAATCGTTCTTTCCAAATACTGTTACGCGGTTGGTATCTGATTCAAAGCCTGCATTAGCTTCGCTAACATCATTAGCAATAATGTAATCAGCATTTTTACGTGCCAACTTATCTTTTGCGTACTTACTTACATCATTGGTTTCAGCTGCAAAACCAATCAATATTTGCCCTTTCTTCTGTTGACCCAAATGTTTAAGAATATCGACTGTTCTTTCTAATTCGATCGTCGATCCACCTTCTTGTTTCTTCATTTTTTGATTGGCGATCGTTTTTGGTCGGTAATCCGCCACTGCCGCTGTTTTCACAACGTAATTTGCCGTATCAAAATGTGCTTCGACTGCCTTTAACATGTCTTCCGCACTTTCTATTTCGATTCGTGTGACGCCACTCGGTACAGGCAACGAAACAGGTCCACTAATTAAAATCGTTTCAGCACCCATTTCAGCTGCTGCTTCAGCCATTGCATAGCCCATTTTGCCACTCGAAAAATTGGTTAAAAATCGAACTGGATCAATTCGCTCCCGCGTAGGTCCGGCTGTTACCACGACTTTTTTCCCTGCCAATCTGTGTTCGCGTGCGAAATAAGCTTGGACGAGTTGCGTAATTTTTTCCGGTTCTTCTAAACGGCCTTTTCCAACATAACCGCAAGCCAAAAAGCCTTCAGATGGTTCGATAAACCGAATGCCGTCATCGTGAAGTTGCTGAATGTTGCGTTTTACTGCAGGGTGGTCGTACATGTGGACATTCATTGCAGGTGCAATCCAAATAGGCGCGGTCGCCGCAAGCAAAGTTGTTGTCAGCATATCATCACCAATGCCATTTGCTAACTTTCCGATGACATTAGCTGTCCCCGGAGCGACAATAATTAAATCTGCCCAGTCTGCAAGATCAATATGCGCAATCACAGAAGAATCCTTTTCATCAAACGTGTCCGTATAGACATCGTTTCTGGACATCACTTGGAACGTCAGCGGTTGCACAAATTGCTGAGCAGATTCAGTCATGATTACCTTTACAGACGCCCCAGCTTGAGACAGTTTACTAACGAGTGCAACAGCTTTATAAACAGCAATTCCTCCGCTGACACATAGTAGAATTTTACGATTCTCCAACAACTCAAACACCCTTTCTAAACAACAAACTCCCAAAGAACAAATTTGCTCTGGGAGTCGTCAGTTGCGATTAATGGTTAAATTTCGTCTTCATAGATTGCAAATTCATCTTGTTTTTCTGGAACTAAAACGCCAGCTGCTACTTCTTCAAGTGCTTTACCGACCGATTTAACAGAAGTGTATGAATCTAATTTTTCATCACCATGTTCATGTAATTGGCGAGCACGTTTTGAAGCAAGTGCCACCAACGAGTATTTTGAATCAATTCGGCTTTTTAGTTTATCAACGGATGGGTATAACATTAGACATTCTCCTTTAGCATATCAAAATATCGTTTTTCAACACGTTCACGTTTGCAATGTTCTGCAATAATGATGGCATTGATTCGGTCACAGGCATGTTCAACTTCATCATTTTCTACAACATAGTCGTATAAGTTCATCATTTCTAATTCTTGGCGAGCGGCATACAATCGTGAAGCAATGACATCATCCGATTCAGTACCACGACCTACAAGTCGTTCTTCTAGTTCTGATAGGCTTGGTGGTGCTAAGAAAATAAACAAGCCATCTGGAACTTTCGAGCGCACTTGAGCTGCACCTTGTACTTCTATTTCTAGAAATACATCACGACCCGCATCTCGCATTTTGTTAACATACTCTAGCGGCGTACCATAATAATTCCCCACGAACTCTGCATATTCAAGCAGTTGATCTTGCTCGATCAAGGTTTCGAACTCGCTACGTGTTTTAAAGAAATAGTCGACTTCGTCCACTTCTCCTTCTCGTGGCGAACGAGTCGTCATCGAGATAGAATATTCATAATTTGTATTCGGCTGTGAGAACAGCTCTTTTCGTACGGTGCCTTTGCCAACACCCGAAGGCCCTGATAGGACGATCAGCAGTCCACGTTGGTTTCTCATTTTATCCCTCATTTGCCTTGTCATCGTTTTGTTCTAAGCGCAAAAGCATAACCGTTGCGCATTTTCTAAATCAGCTTACACACCATATAAAATTTAGGTTAACTCCTATAATTCGGCTGACCCAATTATAGCGCAGTTATCAACAAGAGAATATATGACTTTCTCCACTAAATTCTAAATCGTCATTTGTCGCTGACCTTTATTCTTCGTTTTCTAACTAACTGTCTTATTATATCATAATACACCGAGAAAATGATAAGATGGAACAAAACGATTTGAAAGAGGGATATTTAATGGCATTTGATGGATTATTCACAAAATCGATGACTGGCGAATTGCAACAGCTAGTTACCGGTAGGATTTCAAAAGTTCATCAGCCCAACCAGCTTGAACTACTTTTACACATTCGCGCACAAGGAAAAAATCATAAACTACTAATCTCGATTCATCCATCGTACTCACGAATTCATTTGACAGCTACAGCTAACGTCAACCCTTCTGAGCCACCGATGTTTTGCATGTTACTACGCAAGCATATTGAAGGCGGGGTCATTACAGAGATTTCTCAATATGGGATGGACCGCCTCATTATGCTTAAAATCAAAGCTAAAAATGAAATTGGCGACGACATTGAACGTGAATTGCATGTAGAAATGATGGGTCGACATTCGAACGTTATTTTAATTGATGCAGAACGCACCATGATTCTCGATAGCTTGAAGCACCTGCCACCGAGCGTCAATTCTTACCGAACCATTTTGCCGGGGCAACCTTATATTTTCCCACCCGCTCAAGAAAAAATAGATCCATTCGCATCGATTGAAGAACTAGCTCAAACAGAGCCAAGCGAAATCGTTGGCAAGTTTTCCGGCTTTTCTCCATTAAATGCGCGTGAACTTGCCCATCGTTTAGAAACCGCTGGAAATAAAGTAGAAGCAACTAAAGCATTTCTAGCCGACTTTACGAATGCGGAGCCGACCGGTTATTATATCGAGCACGATGGAAAAAGCTTTTTCTCGGCTTCTTCACTTACGCATATCGGTGAATACGGTTTACAATTTTCAACGCTCGGTGAATTACTTGACCGAATGTATTACGCCAAAGCAGAACGTGATCGCGTTAAACAACAAGCAGGCGATTTAGAAAGATGGTTGCAAAATGAAATTTCTAAGTTGAAACTCAAGTTGAAGAAATTGAAAAAAGAACAAGACCAAGCTGAAAAACGCGATGTTCTTCAATTAAACGGTGAATTAATCATGGCGAATCTTCACCGCATAACGAAAGGCATGAAAGAAATCGAAGTTGACAATTATTACAACGACGAAAAAGTGACCATTACGTTAGATCCGCGTAAAACGCCGATCGATAATTCACAGCGTTATTATTCGCGCTACCAAAAAGCTAAAATTGCAGTTGTAAAAACACAAGAACAAATCAACAAAACTGTCGAAGACATTGAGTATTTTGAAACACTGATGTCACAAGTTCAACAAGCCGGCATTTCTGATATTGAAGAAATTCGCGAAGAATTAGCGGAACAAGGTTTTATGAAAGCACAGAAATCTAAGAAAAAGAAAAAGCCAACTAAACCTACAGTAGAGTCATATGTTTCTACTAACGGAACCCCGATTTCAGTTGGGAAAAATAATAAACAAAACGATTATGTAACGTTCAAAGTAGCGGCAAAGTCTGACACTTGGTTGCATACGAAAGATATTCCTGGATCTCACGTTATTATTCACGACAACGATCCTGATGAAGCAACAATTTTAGAAGCGGCAACAATTGCAGCTTATTTCAGTAAAGCACGTGAGTCTTCTTCTGTTCCAGTTGATTATACGGAAGCTAGACAAGTGAAAAAACCGAACGGTTCCAAGCCAGGGTTTGTGATCTATTTCGAACAAAAAACAGTGTTCGTGACGCCAGATGAAGAATTGGTTATTAAGTTAAAAAAATAACATTGTGCCGGAAAGCTTATTGCTTTTCGGCTTTTTATTATTTCAGGAATTAAGTCTACTGTTTTATCCAGTCGCTTTGGACGCATTGGAAATGGCTCTTGCTATAAGCCTAAAAAATCCCCACCTTATTGCTCTTCCTAGCACATAGACGCATCTGCGCTTAATGATTTGAAAAAGTTAATTTCATTTTGTATAGTATAAAATCATTCTTGTTTACATAATTAAAATATTGTTAATGAAAAGATGAGTTATAAATAATGGTCAAAGCATTGCCCTAGTTTAGAGGAAGTGCTATGTTTTTAAAGGATTTAATTATAAGGAGGACTTATACATGAAGAAAATCTATTCTAAAAATAAAAATGTCATAACTACCGGTGCTGTTGCAGCATTATTATTAGCAGGTTGCGGTAACGAAGAAAGCAATAATGAAGAGGCAAAAACGGCATGGGATGAAATACAAGAAGAAGGCTCTTTAACAGTCGCTACTTCTGGTACCTTGTTAGCTACTTCTTTCCGCGATGCAGAGTCTGATGAGTTAACAGGATTTGAAGTAGAAGTGGTTCGTGAACTAGGTGAACGATTAGATCTTGATATTGAGTTTAAAGAGCTTGGCTTTGATGAAATGCTGACAAGTGTCAATACGGGTCAAATCGATCTTGCTGCTAATGATATTGAAATTACAGAAGATCGTGCTGAAGAGTTTACTTTCTCAACGCCGATTAAATATTCATACGGCACAGCAGTTGTTCGAAAAGATGATTTATCGGGCATTTCAAGTTTAGAAGATTTGCCAGGTAAAAAAGCTGCAGGTGCATCTACGTCTATCTATATGCAAATTGCGCGTGAATATGGTGCTGAAGAAGTAACATATGATAATGCAACGAACGAAGTCTATTTGCGCGATGTTTCGATTGGTCGTACAGATGTTATTTTAAATGATTATTATTTATCGACATTTGGTGTTGCAGCATTTCCAGAATTGAATATAACAATTCATCCAGATATTAAATATGCACCGTCTGAAGTAGGTCTTGTGATGAATAAAGACAATAAAGAACTTGCAGATAACGTTAACAAAACGCTAGAAGAAATGCTTGAAGATGGAACGATTACTGAAATATCGGAAGAGTTTTTTGGTGGCGCAGATGTTTCTATAAAACCGGACATTGAAGAAAAATAAGCAGGAGGTCTTCCCATGAATGACATTGAATGGGGATTATTGTTTGATCCGGCCTTAGCGATCAAATCTTTGCCTTATGTACTTGAAGGAATTGGCTATACCTTGCTGATTTCAATTGTGAGTATGATTGTAGGGGTGATCATTGGATTTTTCCTATCGCTTGCTAGAACGTCTCAATTAACAGTTTTACAATTTCCTGCACGCCTGTATATTTCGTTTATGAGAGGTGTGCCAATTCTTGTTATTTTGTTTTTACTGTATTTCGCTCTGCCCGTTGTCGGTATTGAATTTACAGCTGTACAAGCTGCATTGATTGGTTTCTCGATCAATAGTGCAGCTTATATTGCTGAAGTGTTCCGTTCGTCATTGGCGTCGGTTGATAAAGGTCAATGGGAATCTTCGAAAGCACTCGGGCTAACGTATTGGCAATCGATGCGTCGTATTATTTTGCCGCAGTCTATTCGAATTGCCTTACCCCCTTTATCGAACGTTTATTTGGATTTAATCAAAGCATCTTCTTTAGCTGCCATGATTACCGTGCCAGAAATTTTTCAAAAGGCGCGAGTTGTTGGTGCACGTGAATATGATTTATTAACGATGTTAATTTTGGTGGCTCTTATATACTGGGCAATTTGTTCGGTAATGACGATTTTGCAAAATTATCTCGAAAAGAAATACGCTGATTATATTTAAAAAGCATCCGGGGATATTCTTCTGGATGCTTTATTTTGTAAAGAGAACTGTAATTATAAAGTATTTAGTGTCGACGATAGCGGATTAAATACGGCAAGAGCATAAAAATTACAGGAAGGTACATGAACACTATAAGGATCAATCCTTTTGTACTAGTAGGTGGCGAAAAGAAAGTTGTTATAAAAATTGGTCCAATGGTTAAAATAGAAATCCATAGACGGGATAAAAACTGAACTTTATAGCGTTCGCTGCAGTTACGACAAACAATCGGTCTATAGGCTAGCCAAATGGATTTACTCACTTGATCCCACGTAAATGGTGTGAGGCAAACTTCACACTTCTGCATTAAACAGTATCCTTTAATTCGTCGACATATTGTTTTGCCTCTAAGAGAGACAAGCCAAATTCTTCACGCGTTCGTTTTACTGCTTCAACCATTTTGCCTTTTTTTAGTAGTTGTCGCAGTTCACTATTTATGTCAGGTTCAATCCATTCTTCACCTTGTTGGACTTGTATAAGTTGTTTTTCAAGTTGTCTCATTCTTTGTTCTAAATTTTCGATTCGTTTCTCTGAAGGTGAATAGATGATATGTCCACCTATCAATGCTGCTAATACAATACTGATGATCAATAAAAAATCCATTTAGCTCACTCCTCGATACTTTTTCCACGTTGATAGAACCCGTCCATTTCTTCATTTGGAACTAACGCACCGCCCGTCGCCCAGACAATATGCGTAGCCGTTTTCATAGGAATTTTATTGATATCTGCATAATCACTCGTTTGAATTTTCAGAGGTCCCAGTAGACCAGCAGTAGCAGAAGGTTCAATAAAAATGCCTTCACTTGAGGCCAATAATGTTAATAACGAAAACAGCTGGTGATCTTCGATGGTATAAATCCCGCTTACAGTTTTTTCGCTAATACCTGATGCAAAGCTTGAAGGTCGTCCTACTGCTAGGCCGTCACCTTCTGTCACGTTATCAATGCCAAAATCCTGGACACAAACATTATTTTTTTCACCAGTCATTAATCCAAGTAAGACTGCCGGTGAATGTGTTGGTTCCACAAAGAAACAATGAACCTCATCTCCAAAAACTTGCTTGAGACCGAACGCAATACCACCCGGTGCCCCGCCTACTCCACAAGGCAAGTAAACAAACAATGGATGCTCAGTATCGACTTGAATGCCCGCATCATTCAATTGTTGCTTGAGTCGAAAGGCAGCTACACTATAACCTAAAAACAGATGTTTGGATTTTTCATCATCGACAAAATAGGCATTCGGTTTGGCCAATGTTTCGTTACGTCCAGCTAGAATAGCTTCACTAAAATCGCCTTTGAATTCCACGACTGTAGCCCCTTTTTCACGCAGTAAATCTTTTTTCCATTGTTTCGCGTCTGAAGACATGTATACAGATACTTGGAATCCGAGTTTCGCACTAATAATGCCAATACTAAGTCCTAGATTCCCTGTAGAACCTACCCCTATGGAATATTGGCTAAAAAACGCTTTAAATTTTTCGGCTGAAAATTGCTCGTACGACTGCTCGGTTGAAATGATTCCTGCAGCTTTAGCTAATTCCTCTGCATAATGCAGTACTTCGTAAACACCACCACGTGCTTTGACCGATCCCGCAATTGGCAATTCATTATCGCGTTTTAAGAACAGCTGCCCATCAATTTTATCGGTAAACCGATCATTTAATTGTATTTTCATGTTAGGAATTTCGTGTAGAGGTGATTCAACAATGCCGTTTGCTTCTGTCGTATCAGGAAATTCGGCTGCTAAAAATGGCGCGAAACGTCGCCAAAGTTGCTCTGCTTTTTCCATGTCTGATAGTGACACCGGTAAATCAGTCATGTCAGACAATTTTTGGAGTTTTGGGTTTAACCAAACCACTGGCTGTAAGTCCATAATGGGTTGTAATAATGGATAGGTTGAAAGCCATTTAGTTAATTTTTGTTGATCTATACTCATAAAAATCCCCTTCCAATATACCCCTCTATTGTTTTCATCATACAGTAGATTCTCAAATTATTCATCCGCTTCTTATGCAACCAGCGTAAGTTTCTCACTAAAAAAGACTATAGATAACTCATATAAACTGAGTTTTTCTATAGTCCACAACTGAGCTAACACATGTTCTACAATGTTCCTGCTTTTAATTTTTCATGCCAATCTGCAAGCATTGGCATATCTGCTTCATTGATTGCTTTTGTGCTTAGTGCTTGTTCGACAAGTGCTGGGAAATCCGTCAACGTATGGAACGTATAACCTGCGCCGGTAATAGCTTCGATTGATTGAGGTAAATCGTAAGTGAAAATCGCAACGATTCCAAGTACATCAAACCCTGCTGCTTCTAAAGCTTGAGCTGCTTGCAGTACAGATCCACCTTTAGAGATTAAATCCTCAACAACCACCACTTTTTTACCTTTTTCGATTTTGCCTTCAATCATATTGGTTTGGCCATGTTCTTTTGCTTTCGAACGTACATAAACCATCGGTAATTCTAGTAAATCACTGACCCAAGCCGCATGTGGAATACCTGCTGTTGCTGTTCCTGCAACTACTTCACAGTCAGGATAATATGCTTTAATTGTCTCAGCTAAACTTTTTGCAATATCTTTTCGAACTGCCGGGTAGGACATTGTTAATCGGTTATCGCAATAGATTGGAGACTTAACACCTGATGCCCATGTAAACGGTTCTTGTGGACGCAATTCTACTGCACCAATTGATAATAAATGGTTAGCTATTTCATGCTTCAAGATTTACCACTCCACTCTGCTTTAATCTGTTCGTAACTTTCTGCTGGAACTTCTGCTTTTGTAATCGCTCGCCCTACGACAATATGAGTTGATCCTTGAGCTCTCGCTTGTGCTGGGGTTGCTACTCGTTTTTGATCATCGGCTGATACTGAAGCCGGCCGGATGCCAGGCGTTACACGAAGAAAATCTCGACCGCACGCTTTACCAATTGCCTCTGCTTCAAGGACCGAGCACACTACACCATCTAATCCTGCTTGCTTAGCACGCTTCGCATAATGTAATACAGATTCTTCTAAACTAACGTATACCAATTGATCTTCGTGCATATCCTCTTCACTCGTTGAAGTTAATTGCGTCACAGCGATTAGTTTTGTCTCACTCCCCGCTAATCCACGTTTTGCAGCCTGCATCATTTCAAGCCCACCTGCTGCATGAACATTCACTAAATCTACGCCAAGTTTCGCTAGTCCACGCATAGCGGACTCTACTGTATTTGGGATGTCGTGCAGTTTTAAGTCTAGAAAAACCTCATGGCCTTGTGATTTTATTAAGCGAACTAGTTCTGGCCCTTCTTGAAAATAAAGCTCCATGCCGACCTTGACAAAAAGCGGCTCAGAAAACTGCGCTAGAAATTCTTCGACTTGTTGTTTGGATGCAAAATCTAAAGCGATGATGGGTTTATTCACAAACGGTGGCTCCTTCCGACAAGCTGTTCGACTGAATCAAATCCAAGTTCGTGCAAACGTTCTGGTAGTTGTCCGATTATTTCTGGACATACAAAGGGATTGACGAAGTTTGCTGTTCCGACAGCTACAGCGCTCGCGCCAGCTGACAAAAAGTCTATCACGTCATCTACATTTGTAACGCCACCCATGCCGATGATTGGCAATGTCGTATGCTGACTTACTTCATAAACCATCCGTAAAGCAACAGGTTTAATAGCAGGGCCAGATAAGCCACCTGTAATATTGGCGATAATCGGCCGCCCTGTTTTCGTATCCATGCGCATGCCAAGCAATGTATTGATCATCGTAATGCCGTCCGCGCCACCTTCTTCAACCGCCTTGGCGATTGATACAATGTTTGTCACGTTAGGCGATAATTTAATATAAACTGGCACTGCAGACACTTCTTTTACCGCACGTGTCAATTCGCGCGCTACGTCTGGGTCCGTACCAAATGTAATGCCACCTTGTTTGACGTTTGGACAGGAAATATTAATTTCCAATGCGTGAACGTTTGGAGATTGTGAAATCATTTTTGCGACTTCTACATAATCTTCCGTTGTTGTACCGGCTACGTTAGCGATAATTGGCACATCGTACTTTTCCAACCACGGCAATTCTTGTCCGACTACTTTTTCTAGTCCAGGATTTTGTAATCCTATGGCATTTAGCATACCAGACGCCGTTTCTGCTACGCGTGGTGTTGGGTTGCCGAGACGTGTTTCTACTGTTGTCGCTTTGATCATAATCGCACCGAGCTGCGACAAATCGTATAATTGTGCATACTCTTTACCAAAACCGAAACAGCCAGAAGCTGGCATGATCGGGTTTTTTAAATTGAGTCCTGGAAGTTTTACTGTCAAATCGCTCATGAAATCACCACTCCTGCTGGAAATACCGGTCCATCCGAACATACTTTGATATAATCCGTTTCACTTTTCGTTGTCCGGCATACGCAAGCAAAACATGCACCGATGCCGCAACCCATTCGCTGCTCATAAGATAGGAATCCTTTTTTCTGTGGATAAGCCCATTGCACAGCTTCGAGCATTGGTGTTGGCCCACAGCTATAATACGTATCAAAATCTATCGCCAGTTCATTTAAAATATGTGTAACAAATCCTTGCGTACCATGTGATCCATCGACTGTCGCAATATGCGTATCTCCTAGTTCACGGAACTTGTCTTCATAAAAAACAGCTTGCTTGCTTTCGAACCCTAAAATATGGACGGTTTCAATGCCGCGCGCATTTAATTGTTTCGCCAGTTCATACAAAGGCGGAACACCAATGCCGCCGCCAATTAAGTACGCCTTTTTTTCAGCTTCTTCTACAGGAAAACCATGTCCAAGTGGGCCTAGCACATCTAATGTATCGCCTGGTTTTTTTTCAGCTAATAACCCTGTACCGCGTCCTTCTGCTCGGTAAATCATCGTGAATTGCGAAGCTTCCAAATCAATTGATGCGACGGAAATTGGACGTCGCAGCAATGGTTCAAAGCTGTCAGCGACTCGGATGTGAACAAATTGCCCCGGCTCCGCCATTTCGTTGGCAAGAGCTCCTTGGACAGTTAGTTCAAAAATACGATGGGCAATTTCTTGTTGATTAATGATTTGCATTCGCTCTTGTTTGATCATATACCTGACCCCATTGCTTCAGCTGAAAAGGTCATTGACTCGATAACACGTAGCATTGCTTCTGCCGTATCAAGTGACGTCAAGCAAGGAATGCCATTTTCAACCGATTCACGGCGAATGCGGAATCCGTCACGTTCTGGCTGTTTGCCTCTCGTCAATGTATTAATGACAATTTGCGTGTCTCCATTTTGAATAACATCTAGTAAAGTTTTTCCTTCTGAACCAATCTTACCTACGGGCACTACAATAATTCCTGCATCTTCAAAAGCTTTAGCCGTCCCGCCAGTCGCCATAATTTGATAGCCAATAGCTTTAAAGCGTTTTGCTAAACCAATTGCTTCTTCTTTGTCTTTATCCGCTACAGTCAAGAGCACTGTGCCATGATCTTTAACTTCCATGCCAGCTGCTGCTAAACCTTTATACAAAGCTTTTTCGAGCGTTGTGTCTTTGCCCATTACTTCTCCCGTTGATTTCATTTCTGGTCCAAGCGTAATATCTACACGGCGTAACTTAGCAAAAGAGAATACCGGTACTTTTACAAAGACACCTTTTGAGATTGGTGCAAGACCTGGTGTAAAGCCTTGGTCGACGATACTATGGCCAAGAATCGCTTTTGTGGCAATATTAGCCATTGGAATCGATGTGATTTTACTCATAAATGGTACTGTTCGACTTGAGCGCGGATTGACTTCGATCACAAATACTTCACCTTTAGAAATCACGTATTGGATATTTAACAAGCCGACAATGTTTAATCCTTTTGCAAGTCGCGTCGTATAGTCGACGATCGTTTCAAGTAACTCATCTGAGATGTTTTGAGTTGGGTAAACCGCAATTGAGTCTCCTGAGTGAACACCTGCGCGTTCAATGTGTTCCATAATTCCAGGGATTAAGACATTTTCGCCGTCTGATATGGCATCAACTTCAATTTCTATTCCTGTTAAGTAACGATCGACTAGGACCGGATGTTCTGGACTCGCTTCTACTGCATGTTCCATATAATGTTTTAAGTCTTCTTCATTATAAACAATTTCCATTGCACGCCCACCAAGCACATACGAAGGACGAACTAAGACCGGATAACCGATATCTGTAGCGATAATAATGGCTTCTTCTGTATTTACTGCTGTTTTACCTAAAGGTTGCGGAATGCCAATTTCATGTAATGCCGCTTCAAACTTGTTACGATTTTCTGCACGATCTGTATCCTCTAATGATGTACCGAGAATTTTCACGCCATTTTGTTCCAGTTTTTCAGCTAAATTAATCGCTGTTTGTCCACCAAATTGTACGACGACACCTTTTGGTTGTTCTAGGTCGACGATGTGCATAACATCTTCAATAGTCAGTGGTTCAAAATATAATTTATCTGAGATTGAAAAGTCTGTTGACACCGTTTCTGGGTTGTTGTTGACAATAATTGCTTCGTAACCCGCTTCTTTGATGGCCCATACTGAATGCACCGTTGCGTAATCAAACTCGACACCTTGACCGATGCGAATCGGACCTGATCCAAGAACGATGACTGATTCTTTGTCTGTTTTCACTGATTCATTTTCGTCTTCATATGTGCCGTAGAAATAAGGTGTTTCGGATTCAAACTCCGCTGCACAAGTATCCACCATTTTGTAAACCGGCATTAACTTTTGTTCTTTGCGCCAGTTATACACTTGTTGTTCAGTTGTGTTCCAAAGCTTAGCGATTGTCCGATCTGCAAAACCTAAACGTTTTGCACGTTTCGCTATGTCGTAATCGTACGGTGCATTTTTCAAATCTTCTTCGTATTTCACGATGTTTTCGAATTTCTTCAAGAAGAATAAATTGATTTGACTCCATTCATTAATGGTTTCAATGGTGACTCCGCGGCGAAGTGCTTCGCCTATAAAGAATAAGCGCTCGTCTCCCGCTCGGCAAATACGTTTTTGAATCCATTCATCACTCATGTTGTCTGCGTTTTTTAGTTCTAAGTGAAATTGTCCAGTTTCTAGTGAACGAACGGCTTTTAAGATAGACTCTTCAAACGTGCGTCCCATCGCCATGACTTCGCCCGTTGCTTTCATTTGTGTTCCTAAATTGCGTTTTGCTGCTTCGAATTTATCAAATGGCCAGCGTGGAATTTTTGTTACTACATAGTCTAGTGCTGGCTCAAAAGCAGCATATGTGCGCCCTGTAACTGGATTCATCATTTCATCTAAAGTTAAGCCGACTGCGATTTTTGCAGCTAATTTCGCAATTGGGTAGCCGGTCGCTTTTGATGCTAGTGCGGAAGAGCGACTCACACGCGGATTTACTTCGATGATGTAGTAGTTAAAACTAAATGGATCTAATGCTAACTGTACGTTGCAGCCTCCTTCAATTTTCAAGGCGCGAATAATTTTCAAGGACACATTACGTAGCATTTGATATTCACGGTCAGACAAGGTTTGACTAGGTGCGACTACAATGGAATCTCCTGTATGGATGCCGACTGGATCAATGTTTTCCATATTACAGACGACGATTGCTGTATCGTTTTTATCGCGCATTACTTCGTATTCAACTTCTTTAAAGCCTGCGATTGATTTTTCCAGCAAACATTGTGTTACGGGGCTATATTTCAAGCCACTCGCCACAATTTCTTTTAGCTGTTCATAGTTCTCGCAAATGCCTCCGCCAGTTCCGCCCAACGTAAAAGCTGGACGAACAATAACTGGGTAACCAACACGATCTACAAAGTTTTCAGCTTCTGTCATATTGTGAATAATATCTGAATCTGGAACCGGCTCACCAAGTTCATTCATTAACGTTCTAAACAAGTCCCGGTCTTCTGCTTTGTGGATTGCTTCGAGTTTCGTGCCTAAAATTTCGATATTCAACTCGTCCAAAATTCCCGATTCGTCCAGTTCAATCGCCATATTCAGTCCTGTTTGACCGCCTAATGTTGGCAACAGTGCATCCGGACGCTCTTTACGCAAGATGCGACTAACGAATTCTAGTGTAATCGGTTCGATATACACTTTATCTGCGATTTCCGTATCCGTCATAATAGTTGCAGGATTTGAGTTGATCAAGATTACACGGTAACCTTCTTCTTTTAACGCAAGACATGCTTGTGTTCCTGCATAATCAAATTCTGCTGCTTGTCCGATTACGATTGGTCCTGATCCGATTACGAGTATACTTTGAATATCTTGTCTTTTAGGCATGTTGTTGCTCCTTTCGAGTTGCGTTCATAACATCAATAAAGCGATCAAATAAGTAGTTTGAGTCTTCTGGTCCTGGTGATGATTCTGGGTGGTATTGAACTGTGAATGCTGGATAATCCAAATGAGCCAATCCTTCGTTTGTACCATCGTTTAATGCGCTATGCGTTACCTTTAAGCGCGTTCCTTGTAATGTATCTTCATCTACTGCGTAACCATGATTTTGTGAAGTAATCTCAATTTTTCCTGTAACTAAGTCGCGTACTGGATGATTGCCTCCGCGATGACCGAATTTCAATTTAAATGTATCTGCTCCACAAGCTCTTGCGAACAGTTGATGTCCTAAACATATACCGAAGATTGGAACTTGTCCGAGCAATTCGCGTACTACTTCTACGCATTCTTCTACGTCTTTTGGATCTCCAGGACCGTTTGATAGCATGACGCCATCTGGACCCCAAGCCATTATCTCTTTTGATGAGGTGTTATAAGGTACCACGATTACATCGCAATCCCGGTTGTTGAGCTCGCGCAAAATGCCGTGCTTCATGCCGTAGTCGATTAATACAACGCGCTTGCCACGGCCTGGACTTGGGTAAGGGCGTCCTGTTGAAACTTGTGCTACTTGGTCAGTCGGCAAAACTGTTTCTTGGAGCATCTGTACCACTTTTTCAATTTCGACTTCTTCTCCTGCTGCAGTTAATACTCCTTTGATCGCCCCTTTAGAGCGAATCAATCGGGTTAGTTTGCGTGTATCGATACCCGATATTCCTGGAATTCCTTTTGTTTGGAACAATTCATCAAGAGTCGAATTGTTTCTAAAATTGGAGGGAAATTCAGCAATTTCACGAACGACCATGCCTTTTACTGCCGGTTCGATCGATTCGAAATCATCGCTATTGATGCCGTAATTGCCGATTAACGGATACGTCATGGTGACAATTTGTCCGCAATAAGAAGGATCTGATAAAATTTCTTGATAGCCGGTCATACTCGTATTAAAAACGATTTCCCCGACTGAGGCATCATCGCCACCAAATGCTGTTCCTTCAAATACCGTACCGTCTTCTAAGATTAAATAACGTTTCATCAATTTTTCTCCTCCTGCCATACAATTTCTCCACCAAAGATGGTCATGACTGGCCATCCTGAGCAATCCCAACCATTAAACGGTGTATTCTTTCCTTTTGATAAAAATTCTTCTACTTGAACTGGCTGTTGTTTTTCAAGATCTAACAAAACTAGGTCCGCTGTTTTCCCTATTTCCAGTGTTCCGTATGGCATATTGAAAGTTTCGCTTGGTTTAATCGTTAACCAGTCGATTAATTGTTGTAACGTCCATGTGCCGGTTTTGACAAACTTGCTATAGAGTAGTGGAAATGCTGTTTCAAATCCGACAATGCCAAACATCGAGCCGTTCATGCCATTTGTTTTTTCTGCATCCGTGTGCGGTGCATGATCTGTTGCGATAAAATCTAGCGTGCCATCAAGCAAGCCTTCGTGTAACGCTTCCCAATCTTCTTTCGCGCGAAGCGGTGGATTCATTTTGTAATTGGCGTCATCTGATGGAATATCATCTTCTGTCAATAACAAGTGGTGAGGAGTGACTTCAGCTGTTACGTGAACTCCTGCACGTTTCGCATCACGAATGACTCGGACTGACTCTTTTGTGCTGACGTGGCATACGTGGTAGTGTGCGCCAGCTGCTTCGGCTAATAAAATGTCGCGTGCAATGTGCACAGATTCTGCAATCGCCGGAATGCCTTTTAACCCTAATTCTTTGCTCCGCTTGCCTTCGTGCATGACACCGTCATAAATCAAGCTATTGTCTTCGCAATGCGCGACAACTGCCATGTCGATTTTTGCTGCATCTAGCATTGTCTCGTACATCATGCCCGCTTCTTGAATGCCGACACCATCATCTGTGAATGCAAAAGCCCCATTTTCTTTGAGATCTTGCAAGTTCGTGCGTTCTTTCCCTGCTTCTCTTATCGTGATTGAAGCATACGGCAAAACTCGGATAAGCGCATTTTTTTCGATCAATCCATTAACGAGCTGAAGATTTTCTTTCGTATCGGGTACAGGGCGTGTATTTGGCATTGCACATATCGTTGTATAGCCGCCTTTTGCCGCAGATTTCGTCCCGCTTTCGATTGTTTCTTTCTGTTCGCCGCCTGGTTCACGCAAATGAACATGGACATCAACAAATCCTGGTGCAATCATCCGACCTTTGCCGTCAATTTGGGGTTCGTTATTCGCTAGTAATTCTTTACCGATTTCTTCAATTTTGCCTTCTTTGACTCGAATATTTGTAGGTGTTAATTCTCCGTTTTGCAGCATGTTTACGTTTTTAATGAATAAATTCAAGTTAATCTCTCCCTTTCAATGCGTATTCAAGTACTGCCATCCGAATAAAAACTCCGTTTGCCATTTGTTTAAAAATTCGCGAGCGTTCGCATTCGACTAAACAATCTGCAATTTCGACTCCGCGATTGATTGGCGCAGGATGCATAATAATTGCATCGTCTTTCATTTTCTTTTCTCGTTCTATAGTCAGTCCATATTGCTCATGGTAGTTTTCTTTTGAAAAAAGTGCTGAGACTGCATGCCGTTCATGTTGGACACGAAGCATCATGACTACATCTGTCGTTTCAATAAAGTCATCTAGATACTCGGAGGATTCATAGTCCCCGCTCCATTCTTCAGGGCATATAAAACTTACTTTCGCGCCTAATTGCTGAAGTGCTGCTGCATTAGATTTTGCTACACGACTATGTGCGATATCTCCAACAATGGTAACGTGAATGCCTTTAATGCGACCAAACTCTTGGTAAATGGTCATTAAATCTAAAAGCGATTGAGTCGGATGTTGACCTGAACCATCTCCTCCGTTTATCACAGCCACGTTGCAGCCTTTCAACTGTTCATAATACGCTTCTTCTTCGTGACGAATAATAACTGCGCCTACACCAATGGCTTCCATTGTTTTAACTGTATCGTATAATGTTTCACCTTTTAAAATGCTGGAAAAGGCCGTTTCAAACGGTAGCACAGCGAGTCCCATGTGATGCTCTGCCATTTCAAAGCTCATTTTTGTTCTTGTGCTTGGTTCGAAAAATAAATTGACGACTGTTCCATCAATTGGTGCTCTCTCACCTCGCTGAAATTGTCCAGCGCGCTCAAGCAAACTCATAATTGTGTCGTTTTCTAAGTTGTTCATAGATAGTAAGTTTGGCAAAATTGACTCATCCTTTCATCTCTGACAAAAAAACACCTTCCCAGGGGCAGGAAGGTGTGAGGAAAAAAGGGTAGACTTTACCCATTCTTCGATCCCTTCCATGCCTCTCTGGACATTCATTAAAAGGTAATTATTAAGTTCCGTCATCTAATTCTTTTTTATTCATTCCAGGTAACACTAAGTTCAAGATAACACCAACAATTGCGGCAAGTGCCATTCCCTCGATCGAGAAGGATTCGCTAAATTCAAGCTTCGCCCCGCCAATTCCAATTACTAAGATCACGGACGAGATAACTAAGTTGCGGTTGTTGCCAAAATCGATGTTATTGTCCACGAGCATCCGTAACCCCGATGAAGCGATAATTCCGAACAGCAGGATTGAAATACCGCCAAGTACAGCTGTGGGGATTGTTTCAATCACGGCCATCAACTTTCCGAAGAAAGAAAATGCGATGGCAAACACTGCAGCTCCTATAATAACATATACCGAGAACACTTTTGTTATGGCAAGGACTCCGATATTTTCACCGTAAGTGGTTTTCGGCGGACCACCAACTAGTGACGAGATGAAAGTTCCAATCCCGTCTCCCAAAATGGAACGGTGCAAGCCAGGGTCTTTTATGTAATTTCGATCCACAATTTTCCCTAACACTAGCTGATGTCCAATGTGTTCAGAAATCGTGACGATGGCAATTGGTACCATGACGAACAGTAAAGTTGGAGTTACTTGAAACGAATAATCCACACCAGGAATCAAAAATTCCGGTACTGCGAACCAGCTTGCTTCACCAATAGCCGTAAAGTCGATAATTCCAATGGCTGCTGAGTAGCCGTATCCGACAATAATTCCGATTAAAATCGGCATTAATGAAATGATGTTTTTAAAGTAAATGTTACAAATGATTGCAGTAAGCAATGTGACAATGGCTGCTGAGAAATGCAGCAGGCTGTATTCCGATCCGCCTTCAACTGGAATGGTCATAGCCATATCTACCGCTGTACCTGATAAGGCAAGACCAATAACAATGATTACAGGTCCTACTACAATCGGTGGTAAGAGTTTCATCAGCCATTGATAACCAGTTTTCCAAATGATCAATGCGACAATAGCGTATACGAGTGAAACAAACATCGCACCGATCATCGCTGACCCGATTCCACCTGTTTTAGTCGCAATGGTGATTGGCACGATAAAGGCAAATGAAGAGCCTAAGTAAGCTGGAACTTTAAATTGCGTAATGAGGATGAAGATGATTGTTGCGATTCCACTTGTTAGTAAAGCAATCGCTGGGCTCAATCCGACAAGTTGTGGTACTAAAATCGTTGCACCAAACATCGCAAACATATGCTGTAAGCTTAGCGAGATCCATTGTCCTGCTTTTGGTTTATCATGTACATCTAAAATTGCTTCGCTCAATTTCCATTCTCCCCTGTCTCTATCTCTATTCGTGAATGGCTACTCGGTCCACTTGATCGCTTTCAACCATTTGAACGATAATTCGTTCGTCGCTTGATGTTGGAATGTTTTTCCCTACAAAGTCTGCTCGGATTGGTAATTCACGATGACCTCTGTCAATTAACACTGCCAGTTGAATTTGTGCTGGCCGTCCTAGGTCCATCACGGCATCCATTGCCGCGCGTACCGTTCTTCCTGTATAAAGCACATCGTCTACAAGAATTACTTTTTTATCGAGTATGCTGTGCTCAATATCGACCTGTTGAACTAAGGGTTCTTGATTTTTTGTTTTGATGCTCAAGTCGTCTCTATAAAGCGTGATATCAAGTTCGCCTTTTAAAATTGGACGCCCTTCGATTTTCTCAATTTTTTCTGCTAAGCGCTTCGCAATAAAAGCTCCGCGTGTTTTAATGCCGACAAGTATGCAATCATCTATGCCTTTATTGCGTTCAATAATTTCGTGTGCAATGCGAGTAATCGCTCGGCTTATCGCCTGTTCGTCCAATATATCTGCTTTTTCCACCATAAGATCCGCTCCTTTTTGACAAATAAAAAACCTCTTGCCCGAGGGACAAGAGGATAGATGCGCAGAAAAATTCAGCATGGAAGACAGACTTCCAGCTTGCGTAAATACCTTCTCAGCCTCTCTGGACTGTAATTAAAGGTGTTATTATTCGATTTGTTTTTTTAAGTATAAAGAATGTGAAACGGGTTTGTCAATCCTTATCGCGAAGAGATTCTAGAAGTTCTGCAAATTCAGCTGGTGGCTCTGCAGAAAACTCCATGTATTCATTCGTTTTGGGATGAACAAAACCGATAACTTCCGCGTGAAGTGCTTGACCGCCAACATCCATTGTTTTCTTCGGTCCATATTTCGGATCTCCAACAAGTGGATAGCCAATGTATTTCATGTGCACACGGATTTGGTGCGTTCTGCCTGTTTCTAAACGGCATTCTACTAATGTAAAATCACCAAAACGTTCCAAAACTCGGAAATGTGTTACGGCATGTTTTCCTTTATCGACGATTGCCATGTTTTGGCGTTCTTTTGGATCGCGCGCAATCGGTGCTTGGATCGTTCCTTTATCGTGAGGAATGTGACCATGGACTAGCGCTACATATTTACGCGTAACAGTCTTTTTCACTAATTGATCAACTAATGACGTATGTGAAGCGTCATTTTTAGCCACCATCAATAAGCCAGATGTATCTTTATCAATACGGTGGACAATCCCTGGACGCACGACGCCATTGATTCCTGACAAATCTGTACAGTGATGCATTAAACCATTAACCAATGTACCTTTAGCGTGTCCTGGAGCTGGATGAACGACCATGCCTTTTGGTTTGTTAACCACTAAAACATCTTCATCTTCATAAATAATTTCCAAATCTAAATCTTCAGGAACTACATCTAATTCTTCCAATTCAGGTGGAGTGACAATGATAATATCTTGCAAACGTACTTTGTAATTCGGTTTTACAGTTTCTCCGTTAACTTTTACTGCACCTTCTTTGACCCAATTGCTGATCTGTGAACGTGACCAGTCTCCATCTATCGATGACACAGCTTTATCTACTCGTTCGCCGGCCATTTCTTTTGTAATTTCAATCGTTAAATCTTCCATTAAGACACCTTTTTCTTTTGTTGTTTTTCGTCATAAATAATATAAATAACCATCAATACGACACCAATCGTTAATGCAGCATCTGCAATATTAAATATTGGGAAATCATAATCAATCACAGGAATTAGCACATCAACAAAATCTACTACTTCTCCCCGATACATCCGATCGATAAAATTGCCAACTGCGCCTCCTAAGAGAACCATTAAGCTTAACTGAAACAAAGGTTGCCCTTTTGCATGTTTATGAAAATAATAAAGTATTCCGATGATAACCGCTATAGTAATAATAGCGAACAGCCACATCTGTCCTTCTAGCATACCCCAAGCGGCGCCACGATTTCGGTGCGACAACCATCCAAGATACGGGTCAATGACCGAAATCCGTTCACCCAATTCCATATTTTTCAGTACTAACCATTTTGTCCATTGATCTAATGCAATTATGAATAGTGCAATTCCATAATAAATAAACATCTGTATCCTCCGTCAATTCAGCAGTCAATCTATTTTAACACACTGACAGCAAAAAAAGTAAAGGGCCTGGAGCAGCCGGATTTCGACGCTCCAAACCCTTCTTAAATTTAGTGTTATTAATTAAGCAAACTGTGTTTCTACAACACTGGCACAGCGAGGGCATAATGTTGGATGTGCTTCACTTTGACCAATTTCTTCAGAAATAGTCCAGCAACGTTCACATTTTTCACCAGTTGCTTTTTCAACAGTTACAGAAACTTCATTAATTTTTACAGCATGTTCTGGTGCTTGATCTTGTGTTCCACCGTATTCGTATTTCGATACGATGAACAATTGAGCAAGATTTTCGTCTGTAGAAGCTAGCAATGTAGCAAGTTCTTTGTCGCCAAAGACCGTTACTTTCGCTTCTAGTGATTTACCAATTGTTTTAGCTGCACGCGCTTCTTCCAATGCTTTTAACACATCATCGCGAACGTCCATAAATTTGCTCCATTTGTCATTTAATCCTTCAAACGCTGGGTTTGAAACAACTTCTGGGAAATCCGTCAATTGAACACTTTCTTCTTCCACAAAGCTCAAGTAAGACCATAACTCATCCGCTGTATGAGGGATGATTGGTGCTGCTAATTTTAAAATTGACATTAACGAATCAAACATTACGGTTTGCATCGCACGACGATGTGGATGATCTGCATTTTCAATGTAAACAACGTCTTTTGCAACATCCAAGTAGAATGAACTTAAATCGTTAGCACAGTAATTGTTTAATGCATGATAGATTGTTGAAAACTCATATGTTTCATAACCTTTACGTACAGTTTCTACCATCTTCTGCAATTTCATCGCCATGTATTGATCCATTTCACGCATGTCTTCAAATGCAACACGGTGCTCTTGTTCATTAAAATCTGCTAAGTTTCCGTGGAGGAATTTCAGCGTGTTGCGGATTTTGCGGTAAACTTCTGAAACTTGTTTAAAGTTTTCATCAGATACACGAACGTCTGCTGTGTAATCTACCGATGCAACCCAAAGACGAAGAATATCTGCGCCCATTTGGTTCATGACTTTCGACGGAACAATAACGTTACCAAGTGATTTACTCATTTTGCGACCATTGCCATCAAGAGTAAAGCCGTGGCTCAAAATACCTTTGTAAGGCGCGTGACCATTGATAGCAACACTTGTCGTTAATGACGAGTTGAACCAACCACGGTATTGGTCAGATCCTTCTAAATAAAGATCTGCTGGATATTGAAGATCTTCCCGTTCAACAAGAACACCTTGGTGAGATGATCCTGAATCAAACCAAACATCCATAATATCCATTTCTTTTGTAAATTCACCGTTCGGGCTACTTGGGTGAGTAAATCCTGGTGGTAATAATTCTGCCGTTGAACGTTCAAACCAAACGTTTGAACCGTGTTCGCGGAACAATTTTGCAATATGTGCAATGGTTTCTTCTGTGATAACAGGATCCCCATTTTCAGCATAAAATACTGGAATTGGAACGCCCCATACGCGCTGACGTGAAATATTCCAATCTCCACGATCGCGTAACATGTTGAACAAACGTGTTTCGCCCCATGCTGGTGTAAATGATGTTTCTTTAATTGCTTTTAAGATTTGGTCACGGAATGCTTCAATCGATACAAACCATTGAGCCGTTGCACGGTAAATTACCGGTTTTTTCGTCCGCCAGTCATGCGGATACGAGTGCGTGATAAATGTTAGTTTTTCAAGCGCGCCTACTTTTTCTAATGCTTCTGTTACCGATTTATTGGCTTTGTCATAAAACTCGCCTTCAAATCCAGGTGCTTCAGCTGTCATCACTCCGCGCTCGTCAACTGGGCATAAAACATCCAATCCGTATTTTTTACCGATTAAGAAGTCATCTTCACCATGTCCAGGTGCTGTATGAACACAACCAGTACCTGAATCCGTCGTTACGTGTTCGCCAAGCATTACTAACGCAGTGCGATCATAAAGTGGGTGTTTCGCAAGAATATGCTCTAGTTCTTCACCTTTGATAACACGAACAACTTCTGGATCTGTCCAACCTAGTTCTTCTGAAACTTCTTTTAGTAACTCCTGTGCTACAACATAAAGAGAGCCATTGACAGAGACTTCTGCATAATCTAATTTAGCGTGCACAGCAATTCCAAGGTTAGCTGGAATTGTCCAAGGTGTAGTCGTCCAAATAACGAAGTTTGTTCCTTCTGCTAAAACGCCTTTACCATCTGTAACAGGGAAAGAAACGTAAATAGAAGGAGATTTTTTATCATGATATTCAATTTCAGCCTCAGCTAGTGACGATTCACTTGATGGTGACCAATATACAGGCTTCAATCCTTTGTAGATATAACCTTTATTAGCCATCTTACCAAACACTTCGATTTGTCGTGCTTCATAAGCTGGTTTTAATGTCACATAAGGATTTTCCCAATCGCCACGAACACCAATACGCTTGAATTGAGAGCGTTGATTGTCGATTTGTTGGAAAGCATATTCTTCACATAGCTTGCGGAATTCCGCTAAAGACATTTCTTTGCGGTTTACACCTTTGTTTGTTAACGCTTGTTCGATCGGCAAACCGTGCGTGTCCCAGCCTGGAACGTATGGTGCATGGAAGCCCATCATCGAGCGCGAGCGAACGATCATATCTTTTAATACTTTGTTAAGCGCATGGCCCATATGCAAATCACCGTTCGCATACGGAGGTCCATCATGAAGAACGAAAAACGGACGACCCGCAGTACGATCTTGCACTTGTTTGTAAATATTCATGTCTTCCCATTTTTGTTGCATTTCTGGCTCACGATTCGGCAAATTGCCACGCATTGGAAAATCTGTTTTTGGCATCAATAAGGTATCTTTGTATTCCATTTCTATTCCTCCTGTAGGCATAATAAAAAGCCCCCCATCCCTGGTAAAGGGACGAGAAGCTTAAACTCGCGGTACCACCCTTGTTGCAGCTAGATAGCTGCCACTCGATCGCCGTAACGTGGCGTAGACGGAATTGGTTACTAGTATTCACCAATTCTGCTCAAGAGTGATGTTCGTCAATGTGACCGCATCAGGCTTTCACTATCCCTGATTCGCTTTAGCGTTCTGCATAAACTACTGTCTCTATCAGCGCGTTTTTTTGTATGTCGTAATTATAGTTTTAGAAAGGCTTAGAGTCAAGAGTTCGTCTCTTCTTTGTCTTTCTCAATCTTCTCTAAATTTTGTGTATCAATATTGTATTCCAATAATGTATCCCAATCATCTGTTTCGATCAAGTCTAGTTGAGCCTCAACGAGCATTTTGAAACGATTTTTGAATATACGAGATTGTTTTTTCAGTTCTTCAATTTCTGTTGCTATGCGACGTGCTTTAGTCAATGACTCATTAACTATGCGATCAGCATTTTTCTCTGCTTCTTTTACAATCAATTCAGCTTCTTTTTGTGAATTACGACGAACTTCTTCTGAAGCTTCTTGTGCAACAAAAATTGATTTTTGCAATGTCGATTCAATTGTATTGAAATGACCCACTCGTTCGTCGGTTGAACGCAACCGTTCTTCAAGAGCTGCCTTGTCTTTAAGCAAAATTTCGTAATCTCTCATAACTTGTTCCAGGAATTCATTTACTTCATCTTCCTGGTATCCACGGAATGCACGGCTGAATTCTTTGTTATGTATATCTAACGGGGATAATGGCATTGAGTAAACCTCTCCTTAACTAGTAATCTTATCTTTCTATTATACCGTTCATGACTCTAAATTTCAGTATTATTTCGTAATTTTTCCAAGCCGTCTAGTTTTTTGTTTCTAGACGGCCGATTTGCAAGCGAACTTTGTCTTTTTTCGTTCGTCCTTCGATCATAATCAATCGAACTCGACCAAACCCTCTTGAAGATATCATGTCCGATTCATGGAGTTCAAATGAAGGTTGTTCTTGCAAAGTCCAATTGACTTTCACTTTCCCTCCGTGAATTAAAGCTGCAGCTTTTTGACGTGAAATATTATAAACAGAACTCATTACTGTATCCAGTCGCATCGAGCTGACGGTATAAGACTCTTCTGTCCACTCTTCGCTTGTCTCGATCATTTCTGTAACATCTGATAGTTCATTTAATTGAACTTTCACTTTTGCGGCACTCACAAAATTACTTTGCATATACGGACTAATTTCATTCATAACAGCAAGCTGAACGCGTTCATTATCAATACGAATGTCCCCAAATTTGCTTCGATCAAGTCCAAGTGACATTAACGATCCCAATATATCAGGATGACGCAAATTAACAAACTTTGACGGGTATTTTAACTCGAAAACTGTAATATTAAAATCTTCTTGTTGGGGCTCAAAATAAGAAGGATACAGCAATACACGTTGTCGTTCTGCATCTTTAAAAATCCCCGAAGCCATCATTTTTACATCAGTTGACCCCATCACTGCTTCTACGATAAATCGCTGCCGCGGATCAAGAAAGTCCGTTACCTTTGGTGAATAACGGTCTTCAACTTCACGAAGCCATCCAGAAACTTGTTCAATAAACTGCTGCTCTTCTTTTCTGAAATGCTGAAATATCTCTTCCATATCAATGCTCCTTCAAACCAGTTTTTCAAGAAAAAAACCTCACGTCACGTGAGGTTTTGAATCAAGCAAAGAACCTAAATAATACGATAATCCCTTGGCTTGCCAAATTTAAAGTAAAAATCGCGACAATCGGTGAAATATCAATCATACCGATTGGTGGGATAAAACGTCTAAAAATATCTAAATAAGGATCAGTAATTTTGGAAATCATTTGTCCAAAACTAGACTCTTTAATGCTAGGTACCCAACTCATAAATACACTCACAATTAGAATGTAAAAATAGATATTAATAGCTGATAGTATTAAATTTAATAACGTTAACATATTCTTTTATGGCACCTCTCTTATTGTTGCTCGTCGTAATAATAATCTGAAATGGCGCCATCCACTTCTACAGTGTCTGGTACGCATAAGAAAATATCCGTTCCAATACGTTGAATGTCTCCACCAAGAGCATAAACAGTTCCACTTAAAAAGTCGATAATCCGCAGACCTTGATCTTTTTCAATGCGTTGAAGGTTGACAACTACGGCTTGCTTGTTTTTTAAGCTTTCTGCGATATCTTGTGCTTCAGCATAAACCCTCGGTTCTGCTAAGCTAACTTTTGAAGATTTTGAAGCTCCTTGCATACTGACTAAATTAGACACATTGGTCTCCTCCACTTTCTGGTGCCGTTCTTTCGGTGCTTTTTTCTGCTCTTGTATAGCAGCTGGCTTTTCATATCGCGGAGCAGGTTTTTGTTGTTTAACGGGTTGCTCACGTACTTGTTGTTCTTCTTCTTCATACTCATCTAAATAAAAGAAATTTTTGAATTTGTCTTTCACGCCCATTTTTTTGCCTCACTTTCTGCCCCAACCAATGCTGTACCAATTCGGACAAAACTAGCTCCTTCTTGAGCAGCAATTAAGTAGTCGTTAGACATGCCCATCGAACATTCTGTACATGGTGCATGTGCCCATTTTTTCTCAGACACTTGAAGTTGGAGTGATTTTAATCCTTTAAATGCTTCACGAATTATAGTTTCATCAGTTGTATTTGGTGCCATAGTCATCAATCCAACCACTTTAATATTGTCATAAGTTTCGAGCGATTTGATAAAGTTTATCGTATCTTCGGGTTCGATACCACTTTTCGACTCTTCTCCTGACACATTTACTTGAACAAAACAGTTTATAGGTCGGTTTGCACGCTTTTGAATTTCTTTTGCCAAACTTAATCGGTCTAACGAATGTAAATAATCAATTTCGTTTATGACATCTTTTACTTTTCTCGTTTGTAGATTGCCTATATAATGCCAAGACACATCTTCATCAATCGCTTCGATTTTTTTTGTCAATCCTTCTGGACGGTTTTCACCCAGATGATGAATCCCTGCTTGAATCGCTTCTTCTGTGCGTTCAATGCCAACTTGTTTTGTTACTGCAATAATCTGTATCGTGTCATTTATAGCAGATAATTGTTCTGTAATTTCTTCAAATTTAGGTTTGATTGGTTTCATCTAGTCACAACTTTTCTTATAGAAGTCCAATATATTGTACCAAGTTTTAATTGATTTATCAATTAAGCTCTTTCTCTACAAAAAAACAGCTGCCCAACCGGCAGCTGTTTGGATTAACGTCTCTTTTGACGATTGCGTAAGAAAGTCGGAATGTCTAATGCATCGTCGCTATGTTTTTCTTGTCTTTGTGGCTCTTGGTTATAATAAGGTGGTTGTTCTTCACGACGTTGCTCGTCACGACGCTGATCTTCACGGCGTGCATCACGGATTGAAGGCGCTGGAGCCTGTTGTTGAATCGACTGCACACGGCTTGAATTCAATCCAGATCCTCTTGGCGTTCTTGGTTGTAGCTGCTCTTCATTAAATCCAGTCGCAATAACTGTCACGATAATTTCATCTTTCAAGTTATCGTTAATAACAGAACCGAAAATCATGTTAACTTCTTCATCAGATGCAGAAGCTACAATATCAGCTGCTTCTTGAACTTCATAAAGGCTAAGGTTAGATCCGCCTGTAATGTTCATTAAGACTCCTTTAGCACCGTCAACTGAAACTTCAAGTAATGGACTTGAAACAGCTTTTTTAGCCGCTTCAGACGCACGGTTTTCTCCAGAAGATACACCGATTCCCATAAGTGCAGAACCTTTGTTAGACATAATCGTTTTAACGTCGGCGAAATCCAAGTTGATCAATCCAGGAACGGCGATCAAATCAGAGATACCAGATACACCCTGGCGTAAAACATTATCCGCTTCGCGGAAAGCTTCAAGCATTGGTGTGTTTTTATCAACGATTTCAAGTAAACGATCGTTTGGAATAACAATCAATGTATCAACTGATTCTTTCATCGTTGCAATACCACCGATTGCTTGTGTTGAACGTTTACGACCTTCGAAAGTAAATGGACGAGTAACGACACCAACAGTCAATGCCCCAAGTTCTTTTGCGATTCCAGCAATAACTGGTGCCGCACCAGTTCCTGTTCCGCCGCCCATTCCTGCAGTTACGAATACCATATCGGCTCCGCGCAATGCTTCTTCAATTTGCTCTTTGCTTTCTTCTGCTGCTTTTTTACCTACATCAGGGTTAGCACCGGCTCCAAGACCGCGTGTCAATTTACCACCAATTTGAAGACGCACTTCTGCTTTAGATAAGTTTAAAGCTTGAGCATCTGTGTTTACTGCTATAAATTCTACACCTTGTACTCCGTGTTCGATCATACGGTTTACGGCATTGTTACCACCGCCACCTACCCCAATAACTTTAATTACGGCTAGTGCATCAATATTTGTATCAAATTCCAACATTCTTTTTCCTCCTAAGATTGCTTAGCTTTTATAGTTGCAAGCTAGATGCAACATTGATTTTATTCAAAGAATCGATCAAACATCTTTTTAGCTTTTGTTACGACACCTTCAGAATTTTGCTTTGGCTGCTTTTGCTTCTTAGGTTGTTGTACTTCTTGATGTTCTACTTTTGCAGCTCCGGCAACAGCTCCAGCGTTTCCAATACGGCCATAGAAAACATCTTCCATGTATGCATATTGAATTAAGCCAACTGCTGTCGTGTACTGTGGTTCGCGAACGCCGATAAATTCTGGTGTAAATAGACGAACGCGAGTTTGCAGAATATTACGCGCAAGTTCTGGCAGTCCATCCAATTTAGCCGTGCCGCCTGTTAAAACGACTCCTCCTGGCAAGTCTTGTACGCCTAAGCGGTAAAACTCATCTAAAATCAGTTCAAAAAGTTCTTCCAGGCGAACTCCGATTATTTCAGATATGTATTTTTGATTATACTGTTCTGTTGAATCAGATCCAATAACTGGAACTTCAAAAACTTCATCTTCTGAAGCATCTTCAAAAAACGCATGACCATGTTCAAGTTTAATTTTTTCAGCTTGATCTGTCGGTGTCTTTAAAATAATGGACAAATCTTTTGTAACGTGGTCGCCTCCAACTGGAATTACGGTAGAAGCAGTTAAGTGGCCTTCTTGGAAGATAGATATAGAAGTAGATCCTCCGCCGATATCGATACACGCTGTGCCATGATTTTTCTCATCTTCAGTCAACGCATAACTTCCTGCTGCAAGCGGTTGAACGTAAATATCACGTATTTCAAGCCCCGCTCTTTCTACGCATCGAAGTACGTTGTGTAAAATTGTTTTTGAAGTTGTCACCATTGTACCATCCATTTCAAGGCGAATACCAATCATGCCTCGAGGATCTTTGATTTCTCCTAAATGGTCAACAATGTATTGCTCAGGAATGATGTTTACCAATTCCCGTTCTGGTGGTATTGACATTACTTGTGCCGCTTCTAATACACGATCTAAGTCCTCATCGGTAATTTCACGATTTTCACTGTTTACTGCCACAATCCCTTTAACTGGTTGCAATACTGCTTTGTTAGCTGGGATTCCTAATACTACTTCGTGAATCGATTTACCGATCATGCGCTCTGCTTGATCAACAGCTTTTTTAATGGACTGAACCGTTGCATCTATGTCAACAATCGCACCTTTTTTTATCCCATTAGATTTTACATTTCCGACACCAATTACATTCAATGACTTGTTAGCCATTTCTCCGATTAAAACTTTAACGGAAGACGAACCGATGTCTAAACTTACATATAATTCTGATTGACTCAATTCGTGGCACCTCCTTATTAAACTACTGTACTTATATTCTATTGCATATCGTGCACCTTGTCTAAGAAAATCGCAAATCTTAAACAAATTTCCTCGAATTATTCAAATTGTTTCTCTAACTTCTTTTTTTTCAGCCCATTTTGCCAATATTATGCGTCGAATGACTGCAATATTTTGAAATAGCCGCACACCAAATGCAAATATCGCAGCTAAATACAAATCTACGCCTAGATGAACACCGAGAAAAGCAAGACCCGCTGCTAATGCAATGTTGAAAAAGAATCCAGAAACAAATACTTTATCATCATACACTTGTTGTAGATGAGCACGTATTCCGCCAAAAAGTGTATCGAGTGATGCTAATACGGCTATGGACAAATAATTGGCATATTCTGGCGGTATTTGCATGTCCGTTAGAAGTCCTAGCGATATACCGAGTATTAAACCTAAAATGGATAGCCACATCGCTATTCCTCCTCTATCGCTTGTAAATATTTAGTATCGATAATGCCGTCATATGCTTCAATTATCATATCGCTTTGTGGCGCCGAAACTGTTAGTGACATATTATCGATATAAAAATCATCTAGAATTCGTGATCCTAATAAATGATTATACAGTTTTTCCGAGTCTTCCATCGACTTCGAAATAATTTTTATCGAAAATGGTGGTGTTTCAACTGGTTTTGCATTTACAGACGTCTGACCGTTTATATCTCGTATCGATGTTGTATTTATGATCCGTTTGCCATCTACCGAAACATGAATTGCTTCATATCGATTGATTTCATTGACTAATCGGATCAGTAAATCTGGCGAAATTCCTTCGATTTCCAATCCTAACGCAACCGCTTCCATCGATGGTTCCACTAAAACTTCAAATCCAGGCCCAGTTGTTTCTGATAAACCAACAGCCGATCTAAGTTCTCCAGCTGTTTCACGTAATGCTTGCTCAGGGCTTTCATCTGCAGCTGTATTATATTTGTTTAAAGTTTCATCGAGACTACCTACTTCTGAAAGCAATTGAGAATGCAGTTTTTTCTCTCTTGATAACTCTTGTCTGACTTCCCACACATCCCGCGTATCACGCCTGTCTGGTTCATTGATCGTGTTGTATTGTACTGCGGTCATTAACCCGATTAAAAACATGATCGACGTAAAACGAGTAAAGATTTTTCTTTTCACAAAACTTCCTCCTTACTCATGATTCCGTAAGTAAAGCAGGCATTTTAACGATTAATCCTTCGTCCAATGTAACGATAATATTATCATTAACTAATTGATCCATAATCCCACCGGTTAACTTAATTGACGAAGACAACACTTTTGGTTCACCGATAGCTTCGATAATAAAAGGAGCTGGGTATTGCACACCATCTACCGTAATTACCGGTCCCGTACACACAATATAGGAATTGCTATGAATACGTTGACCGTTAATAGAAATCGCCTCAGCACCCGAGATGTACAATTCGTTAATCACTTGGAAAACATGACTTTCGTGAACGATATAATCATTTGGGTTAACTGAATTAGGGTTGTAATCACCGTCTTGTAGCGTTACTTTCAAACCGCTTCCTTGCACTGGCACAAGACCAAGATATCTCCTTAGTTCTTCTGCTTCTTTTGCGTATTCAGTATAACGATTTTCTCCATCTGCAAAAGATTTTTCGTATTCTTGAACATCACTTTGTTTGGCTTGTAATTCATCTCGCAAAGCTTTGTTACGCTCTTGTTGCACAATCAATTCTTTCCGGTATCGTTCTTCTTGTTCAAAAAAAGCACCACCTGTATAACCTTCCTCTTCTTTTGTAGAACTGGATAAGCTATAGGAGTAGGCCATAATAAATCCAAGAACTAAAAATACCAATGAAAAAACAATCGATTTGCTAATATTTTTTCGGTTATTCCTCTTCGGCGTTTTCATCTTCTATTGGATCCTCCTCTGCAAAACCATAAGCATCTGCATAAGAGCGGAAAAATATTCCAACTTCCATATCGATTACGCCTTTTTGATCTTTTTCTAATTGCGCAATGACAGATGGATAATAGTTTATCTTGTCAGCCAATGTGCTCAAAATCCCACGTACTTCGTTGCCATCATTCATATATAACGTAACAAAGTCCGCATCTTGTTCTTCTGAATCTAAAATAATTTGAGAAATTAATTGAAGAACCTCTGGCTTGATATCCGTTAATTGATCAATCAATTTGCCTCTTTTTTTCTCGTCATCAAAATTCGAGTAAATTGGACCATCGATCACCGTTACCGGTTGCTTAAGCGCTAAATTATTCGATAATACAATTTGGTAACTGTTGCCACGGTCTAAATAACCCATTTGAACGTATTCTTTTAATTCGATTTCAACACCGGTCAACCAGTTTTTTTTAACGGATGCGCCTTCCACCCATTCCAGCTTTTCAAGTTTTTGCGCTACAGTTCGTGTGTCAAAAGACCACATTGAATCTCCGTTCGCTAATCCACTTGCTGCCTGATAGCTTTCTTGATTAAAAAGAACAGCGCCTTTAATAGTGATGGTCTGGATCTCACTGTACTTCGACTGGCTGTATAAAAGAATGGCAAGCAAAGTGAGAAATATGATCAACAGCGCCACAAACTTGCGATTGGTTCTTTTTTTCCGTCGATCGCGGAGCGATGGGATGCGTTCTTCGATGTCAATCACTTTGTCCATAATTGCTGCCCCTTATCTTTTATTCGTTCGCTTCCGTCATTTGGTGGACCGCGGAAATGAATGCATCTCCTCTAATTTCAAAGCTATCATATTGATCCCAACTGGCACATGCGGGCGACAATAAGATGGTATCGCCATCTGCTGAAGCTTTGATTGCTTTTTCGACAGCATCATCCATTTTGCCCGCTTGGACAATAACCGGTACGCCGCTTTCATCTGCAAATGTTGTAAATCGTTTAGCTGTCTCTCCAAAAGTCACCAATACCTTGACGCGGTCCATAAATGGACGGATTTCATCCAATGAATGGTTACGTTCTAAGCCACCAGCCAACAAAATAATATTCTCTGGAAAAGCTTCTAAAGCACTTTTTGTCGCCAAAGCATTGGTGGCTTTTGAATCGTTGTAAAATTTACGACCTTGCCATTCTTTAATAAATTGAGAACGGTGTTTTACCCCTGTAAATGACGTTAAAACACGAATAATCGTTTCTTTTGTACCGCCTTGTAATAAAGTTGCCGCTGTCGCAGCTAAAATATTTTCTAAATTATGCTGACCTGCCAACATAATTTTCGAACGTTCAATTAGCTTTTCACCTTGCCAATATACATATTTATCATCCGCACTGACACTTTCTTCAGTACGTCCCTTGAGTGTAAAAGGCACTAGTTTAGCTTTGCAACTCTTTGCATGTTCGACTAATAATGGTTGATCAGCATTATAAATAAAATAATCATCCGCTGTTTGATTTAAAGTAAGTTTCATTTTAGATTCTCGGTAATCTTCAATCGTCCCGTGATAATCCAAATGTGCTTCATATATATTGGTAATAATTGCGATTGTCGGTCGGAAAGATACCGTCCCTTTTAACTGGAATGACGAAAGTTCAGTCACAATGATATTTTTTTCTTTCGCTTTTTCAGCTACTCCACTCGCCACTGTTCCGATATTCCCAGCAATTAATGGGTTTTTATTGTCTTGATTTAACATATGGAACAATAATGTCGTAGTCGTTGTTTTGCCGTTTGAACCAGTGATGCCGATAAACGGCGCTTCACTAATTAAATAAGCTAATTCAATTTCTGTCCATACGGGGATGTTCTTTTGCATTGCCGATTGAATTAGAATATTTGTATATGGAATACCCGGGTTTTTAACAACCAATTCAAAACCTTCTTCTAGAAGGTCTTCTGGATGTCTGCCGCAAATGACGGTAACCCCCATATTTAATAATTCCTGTGCTTCAGGATTTTCTTCAAATGGCTTAGAATCATTGACAGTTACAAATGCACCTAGCTTATTTAAAATTCGGGCTGCAGTAAATCCACTTTTAGCTAACCCAAGTACAAGAACTTTCTTTTGATATAAATGTGGAGCTTCTTTCATTTACATTACCTCCAAAAAGACGGCAATTGCCGCACTGATAAGACCGACTGACCAGAATACAAGGACTACTTTCCATTCCGACCATCCGCTCAATTCAAAATGATGATGAATAGGGCTCATTTTAAAGATTCGTTTTTGACGCAATTTAAAACTACCTACTTGCAAAATAACAGAAGCTGTTTCAATTACAAACACTAATCCAATTATTAACAGTAATAATTCTTGTTTTAGCAAAATCGAAACCATTGCTAATGCGCCACCTAATGCTAATGAGCCTGTATCCCCCATAAAGACTTTAGCTGGGTATTTGTTAAAAATTAAAAACCCAAGCAATCCTCCTGTCACAGAGAAAGTGAAAATTGCGATAGCCATTTCATCTTGATAAATTGCTAACGCGCCAAAAGCTGCAAATGCAATAGAAGCAGTTCCTGCTACTAAACCATCAAGTCCGTCTGTTAAATTAACCGCATTGGAGAACCCAACCAACCAAAAGATGATAAAGAACACATATAGCCATGATAACTCAATGGAAAAGTTTGTAAAGGGGATATTGACCCCTGTCTCAAAGTTACCATTACTTAAAACAAGGAATGATACGACTGCAATTATTATTTGAGCGATTAACTTTTGTAGCGAAGTTAATCCCAGGTTTCTCTTTAATACCACTTTGATAAAGTCATCCAAAAAGCCAATCAATCCGTAACCGAAAAGAACTAATAATAAAATCCATATTTTAGCTGATAATCCCCCAGCAATCAAAGCGACCACCAAAACAGTAATAATAATAGAGATTAAGAAAACAAGTCCTCCCATAGTGGGAGTACCTGTTTTCTTCATATGTGATTCAGGTCCTTCTTCTCGTATGCTTTGTCCAAATTTCATTCTTTTTAATAAAGGAATAAATAACGGCATTAGTACAACCGTTAGTAACAAAGTAATTCCGAGACTCATTAATATAAAAGTATTCATTTATATAACTCCTTTAAACACAAGGTTACTCAGTTGATCTATTTGTTTCTGATTCTGTATTTTCTTGTGTTTCTATATTTTGTTGTGTATTCGTATCGATTTCTGACTCTGCTTGTATTTCGATTTCAGTTTCTTCTACTGTATTTTCTGATTCAATACCATCTAAACTTTCTTGCTCAACCTGATTTTGATTATTGTCTTCTTTCTCTTTTGCTTGCGCGGGATAAAAAATCTCCGGCGGATAAAGTTCAATAATCACCGAATCACCTGCCACCACAAGTTGACCTTTTTCGATACTTTGTGTCATTGCATAGCCTTGTCCCGCAATTTCTAGTGCTAAACCGCTTAATGATTGGTAAGCAAGCAACTCACGTTTCGACCATCCTGTGAAATCAGGTAAAGTTGTATCGCCATCTGTTTTCAGAATCACTTGTCCATCCTTCAAAGCGGTATTTCCAGCTTCAGGATACTGAGAAACAACTTTCTCACTATCTCCTGTAACAACAACTTCTATTCCTAATTTTTGTAATTTTTCAGTAGCTTGTGTTACTGTACTGCCAGTATATTCTTCCATTTGAACTGTTACTGCTTCAGCCATATTTTCGGGTTCGATGTTCAAATACTTTAAGCTATTCTCCATAACTGAAGTGAAAATTTTTGCTACTGGTACAGAACCATACTCGTTAGCTGGCACATTAGGTTGTTGAACACCGATATAGATAAGCAATTCCGGATCATCTGCAGGAGCCATACCTAAAAAGGAGAACAAGTAATTATTTCTACCTGTTAAATATCCGCCACCTTCTTTTGGTACTTGTGCTGTTCCGGTTTTTCCTGCGACTGTATAGTCTTTTAATGCAAACCCTCTCGCTGAACCCACATCAGAAGTGACAGTCGAAGCTAATACTTCTTTAACTTGATTAGCGGTTTCAGCTGAAATCGGCTGGCCTGCTTCTTGTGGTTCGCTTTTAACTGTTACTTCTCCTGTATCGGAGTTTTTGATTTGATCGATTACATACGGTTTCATCATGACCCCGTCATTGGCAATAGCAGACGCCGCTTGAATCATTTGAATAGGTGTAACTGTAGAACCTTGCCCGTATGCAGTCGTTAATTTATTTATCGGCCATTGGTTCAAGATTTTACCTGATGCTTCTTTAGGCAAATCGATGCCTGTTTGTTCTCCAAAACCAAAAGCATCTACATAATTCATGAAGGTATCTGCTCCGAGACGTTCTAGCAAATAAGCCATTGAAACGTTGGATGAACGTTGGAATCCTTCTAAGAATGAGATCGTCCCCCACCCTTGACCGCTATTGTGATCTCCTATTTTACTATCAAGTAAAGTATATGTCCCTGACTTATAAGTAGCATTAGGATCCCATTTACCTTCTTCAATAGCTGCGGCTAATGTAAACATTTTCATCGGTGAACCGGGTTCAATCGTTAATTCGATACTTTCATTTAGCCAATTGTCTGATAGACCTTCTCGCGTATTCGGGTCAAATGTTGGACGTTGAGACATTGATAAAATTTCACCTGTTTTAGGATCTGCGATTACTGCGATCATTCGCGTTGGGTCGTACTCTTCTTGCACACCAGTCATTGCATCTTCTAAGAAATTTTGCAACGTTTTATCCAATGTGAGTTGAACGTCCGCTCCGTTCACGGCTGGCGTGATCACCGATTCATTATTTGGCAGTAAAAAGCCCCACTTATCCGTATCAAATTCCATTTTGCCATTTATCCCAGTTAACACGTCGTTATGAATCGATTCAAGACCCATTCTTCCCGTTGTTTTTGTTTCTCCATTTTCTAGCTCTTCTTTCATTGCATAGCCAATTAAATGCGAAGCAAAAACACCATTAGGATATAACCTTTTTAAATCTCGAACAAATAGAAGACCTGGAATATCTTCTTCCTTCATGGCTAGCATCTGCGTATGACTAATTTCACGACCAGCAGAACCAAATTCTACTTGATAGCGATCTTTTTCGACACCACTCTTTAAAATTTCTAGAATTTTTTCTTCAGAGGTATCCAAATATCCCGCTAATTTCTTAGCAGTTTCTTCAGTATCTACAACATGTTGCGGATCACTTGCTTTTTGCGTAACCGATTCATCGAGCACTGCGACTAGCTTATAGGTAAGTGTATCTTCAGCTATTATTTCGCCATTGCGATCGATAATGCGCCCGCGTTCAGCCGTCAACACTTCTTCTTGACTGTATTTCGCTGCAGCTTTAGCAGCCAATTCTTGTCCTTCCACTTTCCCCGTGGCTTGTATTGTTACAATTCTCGCCAATAAAAGGAAAAAGAGCCCTGCGAATAACAAAAATAGCAGAAAGGCTCCTCCTTGAAACCGAAACTTTTTCTTCATTGTCCAGGCACTACCTTTACATTTTGCTCATTTAGTTTAAGGCCAAGTTCTTTCGCTTTAGCCCAAATGCGCGAATATGAAGACAGTTCACTTACTTGTACGGACAAATCTGTATTTTGCTTCGATGTTTCATTGACTGATTGTTCAATTTTTTGAATTTCTTGAGTTGATGCTTGAATCGTTGCTTGATTCTGCAAAACCAGCAATGCACACATAATACAGACTGCTACAAAAGTTGTATACAGAATTTTTTCGCCTTTAGTGACTAAACCTTTTTTTCTAATCGCCTGTTGCTGTATCGGGTTTTTAGCTGCGGCCGACTGTTGGATGTAATCTTCTGTTCTTGCATTCAGTGCCATCTGAACACGTCCTTACTCGTTTATTTTTTCTGCAATCCGCAGTTTAGCGGACCTAGATCGATTATTATGCTCTAATTCTTCTTCAGAAGGTAAGATTGGTTTTCTTGTAATTAATTTTAAGATAGGTTCCATTCCATCAGGAATTACCGGTAAATTCGGTGGCAATTCAGGTAAAGAAGAGGCTTCTTTGAAAATCGCTTTACAAAGTCGATCTTCTAACGAATGGAAAGTAATGACGCTAATTCTTCCGCCTATTGCTAAAAGACTTACTGCATCTTGTAAAGATGTTTCGGCTGCACCTAATTCATCGTTTACTGCAATTCGAATGGCTTGGAACACTCTTTTAGCGGGGTGGCCACCTTTGCGACGAGCAAAGGCAGGAATGCCATCTTTAATGCATTCAACCAACTGACCAGTGGTTTCGATCGGCTGTTTTTCTCTTGCCGCTTCGATTTTACGCACGATTTGCTTAGAAAATTTCTCTTCGCCGTAACGATAAAAAATTCTTACTAAATCTTCGAAAGACCATTCATTTACTACATGGTATGCGCTTAGTTCTGCGCTCTGGTCCATTCGCATATCCAAAGGTGCATCGTTGTGGTAACTAAACCCTCTTTCTGGTGTATCCAATTGTGGAGAAGAAACGCCTAAGTCATAAAGTATGCCATCAACTTTTTCTACTCCATGCATTTCCAATTCTTCTTTTAAAAATTTAAAGTTGGCATGGATAAATGTAATTCTATGTAAATACTCTTGTAGTTTTTCTTTTGCATGAGCTATTGCCGTTGCGTCTTGATCGAAACAATATAAATGACCTTGGTCAGATAATTGCTGAACCAAATATTCGCTGTGCCCTGCTCCGCCCAGTGTACAATCAACATATATGCCATCAGGACGAACGTTCAGACCATCGACAGTTTCATGCAGTAAAACCGTGGTGTGATTGAACAATCCATTCCCCCCGTTCACTTTTAAAAGTCAAAATCAGTTAAATTTTCCGCGATTTCACTAAAGGAATCTTCGGATGCTGCAAAATAGCTTTCCCATGAATCTTTTGCCCATATTTCAAAACGGTTGGACACACCTAAGATAATGCATTCTTTTTCAAGTTTCGCGTAAGAAATTAATGTCGTCGGTATATTGACGCGCCCTTGCTTATCAAGTTCCACTTCAGAGGCACCTGAGAAAAAAAAGCGTGTAAAAGCACGTGCGTCTTTTTTAGTGACCGGCAGTTCTTTGAGCTTTTCTTCAATTTTCTGCCATTCGTCCATAGTGTAGCCAAATAAACATTGATCCAGACCTCGCGTAATCACAAAATGATCACCCAAGAGTTCACGAAATTTAGCCGGTATAATTAACCGTCCTTTTGTATCAACGCTATGTTGATATTCTCCCATGAACATATCCTTCACCCCACTTATTGTAATAAATGTACCACAATCCCCCACTTGTCACCACTTGTTTTTGAAATATTTCACTTTTGTTACAAAAAAAAATCTCAACAAGTTATTTTGACATAAAAAAAGCCTGCATATGCAGGCTTTTTCACTTAAAAATAAATAATTTTATGATTTTTGTCATAACTAAGCGGTAGTGCTAAAAGTTCTGTAACAAGCCCAGTTCCATACTGATTCATAAAAGTAAATGGGTTATAAATTCGTTCTTGAAACCCACCATTTGGCAGTAATTCATTTTCGATCGCATCGTAATGTCCGAACTCTATGCTGTTTTGAAGGATTACTTCATCTTGCAATTTGTTTTTCAAGAACTTTAATTGCTTAACATGAAATTGTAAATTCTTCTCAACTATTGGCGTTAATCCTTTGCTGATAGAAGATAATTCTTGATTGATTTGCTCATAGGCTTTTTCTAATTCAAGTTCAACATTCTTAATTAGTATTTCAGCTTCTTGCTCACGTATCGTCTCCATCAATTGGTTTCTCTTCGATGATACTTGACGGTCATTAACCACAGCTGAAAAATCCAAGTCGTATTTTTTTAGCAAACTTTGTGTTTGCCGGTTTACTAAAGTTAAGCTTAGTCGAGGCATAATTACCGGCAATTCCATATCGAATAACTCAAAAGCTCCTTTTAAAGCTGCCCAATAAGCAATTTCGCCAGGACCTCCAACAAAAGCAAGTACAGGAAAAACCATTTCCTGCATTAACGGACGAGTCACCACATTATTACTTAATAGCTCCGGCGTTTTATCTGCTATATCAAGAAGTTGCTGTTTTGTAAAGCGTATGGAGCCGTTATTCGCTACAAACTCGTGGCCTTCGCGTTCTAATAATAAACGCTCTCCTTTGATCGTGATAAAAAGATTTGCAGCTGTCTCTTCTGCACCTATTACTGCGTTATAACCATCTTCAATAAGTGACTTTTCTGTTTCAGTAACGGTCTTGGCAATGTCAACTGTATGCTCAATCATTTTCACGAAATAAGGAGATTCGTATTGTCTGAATGCTTTATCTGCAGCATCTATATACAGTAGCCCTTCTTCTTGAAAGAAATAATGAAGAAGTGCAACAAAAAAATCAGTGAAAGATTGGGCTTCTTCTAATAAACCATAGGTCAATTCCTGAATCTCTTTGGAATGTTCTGTTTCAGGTAGGCTACGGAAAAACTCTTCTAAAAAAGAAGCTGTTTTCAGTTTATTGAGATTTGCAGTTGAAGCTGATTTTTTTCCGTATTCGGCATAGGGAATATTCAATTTATCTATCCGCCCATTTACTTCTCGGTAAAGATGGCTAACTTCAGCCAAATCATGATCCTCTCCAGCAATCCAAAAAACTGGGACAACTGGTGTTTGTAGTTGTTCAGTAGCTTGTTTTGCAAGAATAATGACAGATATTGCTTTATGTACCGTATATAAGGGTCCAGTTAAAATTCCCGCTTGCTGACCTGTAATTACTACAGGTGCGCCTGCTTCAAAATCAGCTAAATTTTGCTGTGCCGCTTCAGATAATTTTTCAGGTTTCATATAATCACGAACAATGCCTGCTAATCTTGAGCGGTCTACAGAATGGTATTTAAGACTCTTTAATCTTTTTTCAAACGACTCTATTTGTGGATCGTATGAAAAGTATCTTTGAAGCCCCGATTGACTATTTATATAATCGCTCATCAATTTACTAGATGGTTCTACGTACTTTTCCTCTACTTTCATTCAAAAAGTCCCCTTTTCCCTTTACATTCAAAATCTACTATAGCAAACGCATCTATTAAATAAAAAAAATACGCCTGCTAAATTGATTTAACGATAATGGAAACAAGACCTACTATCCACACAAGGGCATAAAGTGTGGCCAATAGCAAAAAGTAAGTTCTCCACAATTTACGTAAAAACGGAATGATTTCAAGTTCTTTAGTTGATCTCCATTCGATAACCAACATGACAATTGCTAATATGAGCGCTATAAAATAAATATATGCTGAGGTGGAAAAGCCCCATAGAAACTCAATACTTGCAGATACAGAAAAGAACAATAAGAATGTTGTAATATCTGATGCAAAAACTAATGCTTTTTGTTTTTTTCTTTTTATAGAAAAGAGATAGACAAGAATAAATAAAAGAAAAGGAATATATAAAAATACGGAAGCAATTGCATTTACTATTGTCATGTTCTTACCTCAATGGTTTTCAAAAGGTGATAAAACGCTTTGAATAAAGGCAATTCTAACTTTGAACGATTTAATACATACAACATAAGACCATCAACCTCCATTGGATCATTAGCTAAACGGTCAGCATACATCCTCGATACTTTTGCGGATTCTGCTGCACACATAGTCGCTACATGTTCGATTGGCTGCAGCCTCTCAATTTCTGGAAATGCCAAATATAATTCATTATACAAATTTCGGAACAATTCATAAGCATGTGGGTTTGTAATCAACTCACCTAAACGTATCTTCATCATAGCGGTTAGCGGATCAATCAAACTGCTAAGCAATACGCTTTCAAACAGCGACTTTTCAATATTATCTACCCACTCACTCTGCCAAGCAGTGGTGTGAAGCAGTGGTTGGAATTCTTCTAACTGCCCTTTTATTAACCCAAAAATTAGTTGAACCGTTTTATTAAAACTAATTTCATTATCACTTAATTTGATACAATCTGTCTCCAATATAGCGGCGGCAATATGCCTATGTGATAATGCATGGGCTTTTTCTAAATAAAGCATACCTTGTTGTAAAAAAACGATTTTATTACTTGGACGGCGAATTTTTAACAACCTTAAAATAGGTTGCAGTTCTTCGTAGTTAACTGTAACAAGAATAAAAGCATCTGGATCGATTTGTTCGAAATCTGTATAAGCATCTACTTTTTGGCAGCTTTCACCATGTATAATTCCTTGCTTGTTAATCAAAGCGGCTTGCTCTTCGTGCTGTGTAATCACTTGCACTTCATGGCCCGCTTTTTTCAGTAGATAAGCTGGTAGCAATCCACTGACTCCAGCTCCGATAATTGCATATTTCACGGAATCACTCCTTACAGTGCCACAAATTTTTCTTAAAAAAGAAGCCTGCCCATATTAGGCAGACTTCTAATCATAACTTATTATACAGGATAAATCGGATGTTTTCGATATGGCAACGGCAAATCTTTTGTTTCGTAAAACGATAAGCGCTGAGAAAGTACTGAACGTAATTGGTGCGGTGCCACAATTTCGTCAACGATCAATTCAGATGCCAAGCGATAAATATCGATTTCCTCTTTGTATTCTTGATGTTTTTCCTGAACATATTTAAGACGTTCTTTTGGATCTTCAATTGCTTCAATCTTATTAGAATACACAGCGTTTACAGCAGCCTCAGGACCCATTACCGCAATTTGTGCTGTAGGCAACGCAATGCAGACGTCCGGCTCAAATGCAGGGCCTGCCATGGCGTATAATCCAGCACCGTATGCTTTACGGACAATCACCGAAATTTTCGGCACAGTTGCAGAACTCATTGCTGCGATAAACTTGGCGCCGTGACGAATAATTCCAGCACGTTCAACTTTCGTTCCAATCATGAAACCTGGAACGTCTGCTAGGAATAATAACGGAATTGAGAATGCGTCACAAAGATTAATAAATTTCGCACCTTTATCAGCTGAGTCACCAAACAATACGCCACCTTTTACTTTTGGTTGGTTGGCAAGAATACCGACAACTTGTCCGTCAATACGTGCAATTCCAGTAATCAATTCGCCCGCAAATAATTTCTTAATATCAAAGAAACTGCCTTCGTCAACCAATTGATCGATCAGTTCATACATATCAAAAGGAGCGTTTTGGTTTTCTGGGATAATCGCTTCAAGTGAACGGCCCGCTTTTGCTGCTTTTGCTTCAATTTTTTCAGGCTTGATTGCAAAGTTAGCTGGGAAGTTTGTTAAGTAGCGACGCGCTTCTGAAATGGCTTCTTCTTCCGTAGCTACTAATACGTCACCGACACCACTGACAGTACAATGCATGCGTGCTCCGCCCATTTCTTCAAGCGTTACTTTTTCACCAATAACTTTTTCAGCCATACGTGGCGATCCTAGATACATAGAAGCATTGCCTTCAACCATGATCACGATGTCACAAAAAGCTGGAATATACGCACCACCTGCTGCAGATGGACCGAATAGTAAACAAACTTGTGGCACCATTCCTGACATTCTTACTTGGTTATGAAAAATTTTTCCGGCGCCGCGACGGTTCGGGAACATGTCCAGTTGATCTGTAATACGCGCACCAGCAGAGTCTACTAAGTACAACATAGGCACTTGCATTTTTTCTGCAGTTTCTTGAATACGAATAATTTTTTCAACAGTGCGTGAACCCCAAGAACCTGCTTTAACCGTAGAATCGTTCGCCATGACACAAACTGTTTCGCCGTTAACTTTACCAATAGCTGTGACAACGCCATCAGCCGGAAGGTCGTCTGCCTCAACATTAGCAAAACGTCCATCTTCTGCGTAGTTTTCATCATCAAATAATAATTTCAAACGGTCACGAACAAATAGTTTATTGCTTTCTTTCATCTTCTCGTGATATTTTTGCTGCCCCCCAGCAAAAATTTTTGCAAGCTTTTGTTCTAAACGCTCATTATATCCTATTGTTTCAGTCGTTTTTGTCATTTCATTGTCCCCTTTGTTTAAAACGATTACTCGCCTACTGTGATCAACAAATCGCCTTCGTTAACAAAACCGCCCACTTCAACGTGAACTTTTTCAACTGTTCCGCCAAATTCAGCTTCTACCGGAATTTCCATTTTCATTGATTCGATTGTTAAAACAGCTTGTCCTGGAGTAATTGCTTGTCCTTCAGCTGCTAATACATTTAATACCGTTCCTGCCATTGACGCTTTAAGTTCTTTCATAATGTGTGTTCCTCCTTAGTTTTTTCCATCCATTGTGGCAACACTGCAGTAGCATAGTCACCCGAAACAAATTGTTCTGAACCAATAAAATCCTTAAACAAAGAAATATTGGTTTTTACACCATTAATTGTAACATCATTAAAAAATGCTTGTGACTTCGACAATGCTTCTTCACGATTCACACCGTGAATAATAATTTTAGAAATCATCGGATCATAAAAAGGTGTGACTAAATTACCTTCTTCGTAACCTGTTTCGATTCGTGCTCCTTCTCCCCATTGAAGCTTTTCAAGCTTGCCTGGTGATGGGAAAAAGGTTTTAGGATCTTCCGCATAAACACGGTATTCAATTGCATGTCCATGCGTTTGAATCGTATCTTGTGCCGGAAGTTTTGCACCATTAGCGACATTTAATTGCCATTCAACCAAATCAAGTCCAGTAACTTCTTCAGTAACCGGATGTTCGACTTGCAAACGTGTATTCATTTCTAAGAAATAAAATTCATTGTTGGCATCGACGATAAATTCGACAGTTCCTGCATTCGTATAATTCACAGCTTTCCCAGCCTTAAGTGCAGCTGCACAAAGCTGTTCACGCACTTCTTCCGGCAAGTTTGGTGAAGGTGATTCTTCGATTACTTTCTGGTTGCGGCGTTGAACAGAACAATTTCGTTCATATAAATGAACGAGGTTGCCATGATGATCACCAAAAATTTGGACTTCGATGTGACGTGCATCTGCAATGAATTTTTCGAGATAAACTACATCGTCTCCAAAATAAGCTTTGGCACGATTTTTGACTGAGTCAAATTGCTGAGTGAGCGCTTGCTCACTTTCACAACGAACCATGCCAATGCCGCCGCCGCCCGCACTAGCTTTTAGCATGAGCGGATAACCGATCGTCGCCGCTTCGTGTAAAGCATCTTCTAGCGTTTTAACGCCTTCTTCAGTTCCGGGTACTACCGGCACTCCAGCTTGTATCATCGTTTTACGCGACTCAATTTTGTCACCCATTTTTTCAATGATATCACTTGAAGGTCCTATAAAAACCATCCCCGCTTCTGCAACTTTACGAGCAAAATCGGCATTTTCAGACAGCAACCCATAGCCAGGGTGAATTCCGTCAGCTCCACGTTCTTTTGCTTCTTTTATGATTTTTTCAACTTGTAAATAAGACTGTACGACCGGATTTGGACCGATCAGTACAGCTTCAGTAGCTTCACTAACGTAAGGCAGATCCCCATCAGCCTCAGAGTGAATTGCTACCGTTTCGATCCCAAGACGATTACACGTGCGAATAATTCTACGTGCAATCTCTCCTCGGTTCGCAATTAGGATTTTTTTCATATTTGAAATACCCCCTATGTTTTCTCCCTTCTATAGCATATACGAATTTTGTAAGCGATTTCAACTATTCACTAAAATATTTCTTTTATTTTGTGTTTTTTATTTGTTTTGGTTTATAAATCGATCATTACGAGCTAGTATAATCCTTTTTCATTTTCAAAAAAAGAAACCTTCACTAGAAAGGTTTCATTTTTTCGGTTTATTAAGAAAGCGATCAACCGCATCGTGATGAGGGTCTTTTTCCCATAAAACGGCACATCTTTGAACTTCTTGTTCAACACGTTCTTGTAAATCTGTTTTTTGCCATTTGCGAATAGCCATTTCTTTATAAGCTCGGTGAACATCTGGATGAATATTTTTCATACGTTCGAAAAATATTTCGATGTCTTGCTCTTCATGAATAATAGCCGATGCCCAACCTAGTTCTTTTAATTCGGGTGCTGTATAAACTTTAGCTTCACTAAGCATTTTTAATGCTTTGTCATGCTGTAAATTTTCTAACAAGTATGTACCGCCACCCCATCCACTGGTAATAGCAAGCGTACCTTGGATAAAGCCACATTTTGCATGATCCCATACAAGCCTATAATCACATGCTGTAGCGATTTCACACCCTCCACCAACAGCAACACCATTAACAATGGCAACTACCGGTACAGGCAGCGTTTTGATCGAATACAGCACATCGCTTACCCGTTTGAGCATGCCATAAGCCTGTTGTTCTGTCCGAAGAGTATGAAAAACGGATAAATCTCCACCTGAACAAAAAGCTTGTTTACCCGAAGCGGTAATGATGACCATCCGGACTAAAGGGTGTTTTGCTCTTTCTACTAGTTTTTCAAGACCTTCGGTTACTTCAATATTAATGGCGTTGCGAATTTCAGGTCGGTCAATCGTAAATGTCATAATGCCGTCCGTTAGATTTATCGTATAAGACAATAGAATCCCTCTCTTCTGCCAAAATCTACTTATTTATATATAGAGAAAAAGGCTATCGAGAGCCATGGCCTCTCAATAGCCTTTCAGCAGCAAATACTGTTTTATTTGCTTGCTACTACTTCTTTCCCTTTGTATGATCCACATGCTTTGCAGACGTGGTGAGCCAATTTACTTTCGCCACAGCTTGGGCAAATTACCATGCCCGGCACTGACAATTTAAAATGTGTACGGCGCTTTCTTTTAGCGGTTTTGGACGTTCTTCTAGCTGGTACAGCCATTGGTGACACCTCCTTACACTAATTCTATTCATCTGACTGATCAAAATACTTTGCTAAATCAGCAAGTCTTGGATCCGGTTTTGGTGGTGCCGCTTCTTTCTCTGCTTCGTACTCTTCGTCTGTTGAATACGACCAATCATTTCCGCCTTTTATAACGGCTTGATCAGCGTCTTCCTTAAATACTTGAATCGGAATCTCTAGCAAAACGAGTTCTTCTAGTATCGGCTGAAGATTAATAACTTCAGTTTCTACAAAGTGAACATCACTAAGCTTATCTTCTTGGCCATTACCAGACCAATCGAAGATTTCAACCGTATCAACATTTATCGGAAACTCAACATCCTCCCAAGTTCTAGCACAAGGTAGCGTGAGCATACCTTCGAGATGGAGTTGGCACGTTAATTGTTGCGAACCAATTGTGCAATTTCCTGTAACATGTACAGGTGAAATTTTCCGAATATCGCTATTCCGTGATTTCACTGCATCCAAATGAACCATTTGGTCAATTGGTAGTCCGTCTTTGCGATGCTTTTGTAGCTGTTGAATCGCTATTTTCATAAGTAATCACCTCAAGACAACAAAGTTGATTATATAATGCACAGAAAAAGATGTCAAGAAAAAATCTTGTCACTCTATTTCAAACATCGGTATACTAGAGTTAATTCTACCAAAGAGGTGAGCAGAATGAAAGCTGTAGGAATTATTGTTGAGTACAATCCTTTACATAATGGTCACCTTCATCACGCACAGCAAGCACGTACCGAGTCTGGGGCTGACCTTGTCATTGCCGTTATGAGCGGTCAGTTTTTGCAACGCGGTGAACCGGCATTTGTCGATAAATGGACACGTACTCAAATGGCTCTTGATGCTGGCATTGACTTAGTAATTGAACTTCCCTATATTTATGCGACAGCCCAAGCTTCTGATTTTGCTAAAGGTGGTGTCGCATTGCTTGACGCAATTGGTTGCGAATCTTTTTGCTTTGGAAGCGAACAAGGTCAAATAACTCCTTTTTTGAATTCTCTGCAGCTTTTAACTGAGCATGCGGCTGAATACCAAGCATTTATCCATGAAGCTATCCAAACTGGGATTAGTTATCCAAAAGCTTTAAACAATGCTTATCTCTCACTGATAGGTGATCAGGTTGAATTTGCTGACTTGACACAACCTAATAATATTTTAGGGTTCCATTACCTCGAGGCTGCTCAACGTCTAGGTTCTTCTATTAGACCATTGACCATTCAGCGAATTGGCGCAAATTTCCATGATCCGATCAAGGAGGGACTACCGATTGCTAGCGCTACAGGTATCCGCGAAGCTTTCTTTAAAGGAAATTCCGTAGAGGAATTGTCTACTTATATGCCACAAAGCTCAATTACAGCTTTACTAAAAGCTGAGCAAGAATACGGCAACTTTGGCAGCTGGGAGAAATTTTATCCATTACTTCGCTTTACAATTTTACGTGAAGGTCCTGAAAGCTTAAAATCTTTCGCTGAAGTAACAGAAGGTATTGAAAACTTAATCTACCAATCTGCAAAAACTGCAGATAACTTTGAAAATTTTATGTCCCTCGTCAAATCAAAACGTTATACTCGTACACGAATACAGCGTATGCTGACTCATATTTATACAGGCTTTACTTGGGAAATGCTACGCTCTTATCAATTACCTAGCTACATTCGCCTTCTCGGCATGTCTAGTACTGGGAAAAACTATTTAAACCATAAAAAAAAGAATATCAGGCTTCCCCTCATTAGCCGCGCAGCTGATCTGAGCGACTCAATGGGAAAACTAGATATTCATGCGACTACGATGTATTTGCAAGGTATGGGATCTGTCGATTTGAAGAAAGAATTTACGACTCCACCAATTTATCGAGGTTGAAGCCCTTCCAAAAAACCTAAGGCATCTTCAATTGTATCTACAGGAATAACTTTCATGTCTGTGCCGATTTTCTCTGCAGTTTCGACAGCTATTGTATAATTGCTATCGCCCCCACCTTCTACCGGTTCGTTCGGTGCAAAGAAAATATCGATATCTGCGGAATCGGCTGCCATGATTTTTTGGTCAATTCCACCGATTCTTCCGACAGAACCATCACTTTCCATTGTTCCAGTGCCCGCAATGTCATATCCTTTCGTAATGTCCTCTTCTACCAATTGATTAAGAATTTCCAGTGTAAACATCAACCCCGCCGATGGACCACCAATTTTTTCCGAATCAATTTCAACTTCAGGAGTCGTTTGAATGCTCTTATCTTCTACAAAAGAAATCCCTAAGCCGATTCGCTTCGGGTCGGTTGGCAATGGTGCTAATTTGATTTCCGTACTAATTTCTCGCTCTTCTCTTTCATAAAGTACTTTTACCGTTTCGCCATCTTTCTTATCACTTAAGTAATCAATCAACTGTTGCATCTCCGTATATTTAGTGCCATCGATTTCAAGTACACGATCACCTGGCGCTAAAATATCATCCGCTGCCCCACCATCTAGGACACTTAAAACAAAAACGCCATTATTGTTAATTTCATATGGTAATTCTGCTTGTTCAAAAGCTATTTGCAATGCATTTACTTGTGAATCAGACATTAGTTTTAATTGACGTACATTGTATTCTTCATCGCTTTCGTGAGGACTTCGTACCTGCTCTGGTTGTAACACTTTGTAGCCATCTTGGAGTTTTGCCCAGACATATAAAGCAGGTGTTGCCGTCAGCATCGACACCGTCATTAAACTAAGCGTTCCTTCGTCATCTTCATCTCCATCTACCACTTTAACTAATGGTGCTAGCTCATATGCACCGCCTGGCTTTGTCACATAAGCATCTAGCTGATAAGAGGATAAGTAAACGACTAGTGCCATCACGATAAGAAAAATAAATAATCGTTTGTTTTTCATAGTATCCCTCCTTTTAGCGACCTATATACTTTTTATATTTTGAAATAAGAAAAAAGCCACGAATTTCGTGACTTATTGAAATTTTTCATGAAGAGCTTTTTCAACGGCTTCTGGAACTAACCCCGTTATATTCCCTTGGTACTTCGCTACTTCTTTTACGATACTTGAACTAAGGAAAGAGTATTGATTGTTTGAAATCATGAACAAAGTTTCAATGTTTTCATTTAAAAAACGGTTCATAGAAGTAATCTGCATTTCATATTCAAAATCGCTGACTGCTCGCAGTCCACGAATAATCGCATTTGCTTTTACTTCAACCGAATAATCGATTAATAATCCTGAAAAAGAATCTACTTTGACGTTTGGAATCGATTGTGTCACTTCCGCAATTAAATTCATTCTTTCGTTCACATCAAACAACGGATTTTTTGAAGAATTGTTCATAACAACTACTTTTACTTCATCAAAAATAGTGGACGCTCTTTTAATAATATCCAGGTGTCCCATTGTAATTGGATCAAAACTTCCTGGAACTACAGCGATTTTAGTCAATATGTTCTCCCTCTTCCCCTTGGTAACGGTAAATTGAAATAATTGTGCTTCCATAAAGTTCTTTTTTATAGCGTTCGAAATACTTAGTGCGGTCTGGTAAATCAACATTCCGATCATGTTCACAAACAACTATTGCATCTTTAGTTACAATGTCTAAATCTCCAGCTTTGTCCATCAGGTCATAAGACTTTTTCATATGATAAGGGGGATCTAAAAATAATAACCTTGCTTGAATACCGTTTTTCTTAATTGCTTTAACTGCACGCTCTGCATCTGCCCGGTGGACTTCAGCACGATCAGTTAAACGAACTTTTTCAAGATTAGCTTGGATTGTTTCAACAGCACGTTTGTCTTTATCGGTGAAAATGACATGGTCTATTCCACGACTTAGCGCTTCAATGCCAAGTCCCCCACTTCCAGCAAATAAATCTATTGCATACCCACCATCAAAAAAAGGGCCAATCATATTGAAAATAGACTCTTTTACTTTATCAGTTGTAGGTCTGGTCGAATTGCCAGGTACCGCTTTCAAGGGTATTCCTTTTACAGAGCCCGCTACTACTCGCATACTATCGCCTCTAACTTTATTGATTTTCTTAATGCATTTTAATCGCCTAATGGTAAAATGGAGACTGGAAAGGACGTGAAATGATGATTCAACGTTTTATTGAGCTAGGAGAAGGGTACGGAGATATCTATGAACTCCGCGAACTTATCACAAGTAATCAACAACGCTTTATGCATGGATTTGTATTTGTTTCGACCAATCCACAAGGTCAAGATGTATTGTCAATTGCTGCGGCATTCAAACCAGCTTCAGAAGGAAACTTTATGCCGATCTATCTTTGCCGCGAAGGAATTCCAATGGATTCAAAGCGCTTAGCGGTTTTTGAGGAAATTGTCACCAAATTGGGACATACGCCAATCAAAATGGAAGTTAAGCACTCATCCATATATGCAGATAAAAAATTCTATCACAGTCATTTAATTTCAGTTTTAAGATTAAATCATTATATTCCGCCAATGCAATAATTAAAGACCGATTTTGTAATCGTATTCTTTTGCTTTATCCGGCTTGGCGTTTTCATATTCGGTTTTTAAAAATGGGCGATAAGATTCTAGTACTTGTTTGACGTAAGGTAATTTATTTAATTTTGTTTTAGTCGGTTCAATCATATCTTGGTCCATATAAAGAACCACATATTTTAATTTTCGGGAGATAAAATGAACATGTCCGAACTTTCTTAGCGATTTCGCTTGTTTCAAATGATGCACATAGACAATGAGCCCTTGGCGATCATGCATAACTATCCCTCTTTTCTTAGCTTCTAGAATACCATAGGAAAGAAAAAAGCCGCAACCGAATAAACTGTCAGTATAGTCCTTTATTCGATATACTGTTTTTATGATAGAAATCTAAGGAGGGAATTTACAGAATGGGAAAAAAGACGAAAATCGGTTTAGCAGCTGCAGCTGTTGGAGCAGCGGCTTGGGCAGGTTCTAAAGTTTTGGCAAACCCTAATCAACGTCCTGCAAAAGAAGTATTAAATTACGAACGTCCGATTGTTCTTGCACATCGAGGTGGCGCTAAATTAGCACCTGAAAATACACTTGCAGCATTTAATCATTCAGCCGAGCTCGGAGTTAATGGCTTTGAAGTTGATATTCGCATGACAAGTGACGAAGAAATTCTTGTTTTCCATGATGAATACATCGATCGCACAACAGATGGTGCAGGAAGAGTGGCTGACTTAACTCTCGAACAATTAAGAACTTTTGATCTTGGGTATCATTTTATTGATTTAGATGGCCAACATTCTTATCGTGGAAAAAACGAAAAAGTTGTATTACTGCGTGAACTAATTGAAAAGTTCCCACAAATGTATATCAATATTGATATTAAAGATGCTCCTGAAACATATGAAGGAAGTTTAGTGCCTTCAAAATTATGGCGCTTGATCGATTCACTTGGTGCACACGATCGAATAGTCGTGACTTCTTTTTATGACGAACAAATCGATCGTTTCAATTTATATGCACAAAACCGCATAGCTATTGGTGCAGGAGAAAACGAGATTAGAAAAGCTTATACAGCTTTTACTAGCCAGTTTGGTCACTTGTACCAGCCGCGTGCAGATGTATTTCAAATCCCTACTAAATCTTCTGTTTTCCGACTAGACTCGGCACGATTTATTGCGTTTTTGGACAACTTGAATATTCCTGTACATTACTGGGTTATTGATGAACCAAATGCGATGAGAACTTTAATCGCAGCTGGAGCAAAAGGTATCATTACCGATCGTCCTGATTTAGCTTTATCACTTATATCAGAATTAGAAGTTTAATTGGATTAAAAAAAGTGCAACGCAAGCGTTGCACTTTTTTTATGGAATTATTAAGCGGAGCAAGAACAACCGCCGCCTGTACCACAGCTTCCACCACATGAAGAATCTGATGAGAAAAATGGATTTGTAGACGGTATTTTAACTGCTTCAGATACAGATCTGCCAATAATGAAACTTACTTGATCGATTAAATCTTGTAATTCATTTTCCATTAAACGCAGATTGGCTACTTTTTCATTGAGATCTAAGCGTCGCTTATCCACACGGATTTGCTTCATCACTCGAGAATATTCAGGGTGGTATTTCCCAAAGCGCTGAACTTCTTCGTATTGGTCTTTTAATCTGGCAAAAGCAAGAATTTCGTTCGCTAGATTTTTATCGTTATAGACAGAGGCATGAGCTTCTCGATAAAGGTCAGCTTGCTCTGATTGTAGGATCATTTGGCTTAACTCGTCTGCAAAGTCAGTTATTTCAGCCCATTCGTAGGTCATAATCATAGCATTTCCTCCCTTACATTTTAATCATAGCAGATATTTTCGCATTTCACTACAGACTTGAAAGGATTGTCAACATGAATAAACTTGTCGAGCAATTCGCGCACATTATAAAACAAAGTAGCAATGAAGATATCCAAATTTTAAGCGATTATTTAAACAACTTCGAGAAAAAGCAGCAAGGTGAATTTTCTACCTATTTAAGCGCTAGTTTAAATATGACACGCAACTTAGAAGACCACTCTTCTGTTGTTTCTATACCGAATACTCCTTTTATCCACAATACAATGGCTATACCTCACGGTGGAATTCTTGCAGTGCTAATTGACACAGCTATGGGTACTCTGGCGAATAGCAAGTGTTTAGAGGGGTTTAGCGCTGTTACAACTAACTTGACGATACATTACTTAGCAGTGGCAGATGAAGCCTCTATAAGTGCTCATGCACGGTTAATACGCAATGGCAGACATACCATGGTCATTGAAAGTGATATTTTGCAAGAAGATGGCAAACATATAGCCACTGCTACTGGCTCATTTTTTATTGTTCCAAAAAAATAACCTGTTATTGCTCAGAGGCAATAACAGGTTTTTCTTCCAGAAAAATTTGAGTATAGTATTTACCAAATACCCCAACACCTGTTTGATCGTATTCGTCACTAAGAAGGGTATTTCGATGAGCCTCTGAATTAATCCAGCCATGAACTGTTTCTGCCGGGTCGTAATAACGTGCAGCCGTATTTACAGCTGCCTGTTTAAAACTAATATCACTTTCTTGTAAACGTGCGTGCAAGTCTTTAAACTCTATTTCTTCTGAAGTGAAATTTTGCTTTGCCATGTCTTCACTGTTAGCCTCTGCTACCGCACTTATTTGTGGATTATAAGTTAGCGGTCTTGCTCCATGTTTTAGGCGATATATATTAACGAGATCTATTACTTGTCTAGCGTTTGCTTCATCTATAGATTGTTGCATGATTGATGAAGGTGTTTGAACCGGAAGCAATTCTCCAGAAAACATCATGTCGTATGGCAAATGTCTAACCAAGGTTTCTGTATCCATAAAACGGACTGCCTCTAAAACACGATCAATAGAATCAATATATAACTGCGCATAAACATCATCAAACTTCACTAAAATACGTTTATCCATATCTTCGGCAGTAACATTAAATGTATAAATACTATCTTCGTATTTAACCGTTACTTCATTTTCTAAAATTGTAAATCTATACAGTTCGTCGAGGGTCTGGCCAATTTTATAGGGTGTAACGTCAACAGCAGTACCTGTTGTATAAGCTTGAACGACGTTACCGTCTTTAATCCCAGCCATTGTATACTGGGCATAACTAGCATTATAAACCCACCAATCATAGCCGTACGCTGATGATTCTATCCGGTCAGGTTTTCCGTACTGCTCGATCCATTTGTCACTTGATTTACCTATATAACTTGATATTCCTGTAGATGGGCGATCCACATTTAACGATTCATCGGTTATTTGATCACTAGGCATTGGCTCTGCTGTTCGCGGAGCTTCTAGAATATCGTTTTCATTAACTGATGGATCTAAGTAAAATAAACCGATAAGAACTATCGATAGAAATATCATAATACGCAATAAGTCTTTCAATCGAGCAGCTCCTTTACTATTGTATCTTCTCAATTATACCAGTCGCCTCTACACTGACACAATCTAGCCATTGCAACAACTTAAATTATGATCTATTATTAAAGGAGTATGTAGTCTTTTTTGTTATAGAGGAGGAGAGATCCTATGTATTTTGAAAATACAGGACTTGAAAACATTCACGTAGATATCGCTTTACTTGAAAGCATCATGAACAACCATGCCTTGACTAAAGAAGGCCAGTGGGATTACGAGCGAGTCACTTATGATCGCAAGTTTATCGTACGCGAAGGCACTTATTATTTGCGCGTATTTGCTTATGCTACTGATGGAGATGTAGATTCAAATGATGCGACAATGCGCGTTATGAAACCAGTACTAGGTAAACACTATTATCCACATGGTGTAGAGTACGGCGAAGACGAACATTTCCCAGAACATTTGATTAAAACTTGCATCGGAATTTTGGATTCTATTAAAAAAGAAGTCAAAGCTTTCGAAATCAGCGTATAAAAAAAAGTCCGCAGTTCAACAATTGAACTGCGGTTTTTTTAAAACAATCTTTAAATACTTCAACTTCCTAAGGAGGATTTCGATAAGTGAAGTGGTTAACGAAAAAAACAGTAACGATTGCTATCATAATAGCCGTTTTAATCTTAATATCAGTATACATATTACCTGTATCGATTCCATTGATAGTTGCATTAATTACCGCTATCTTTTTGGAACCTTTTGTAAATTTCATACATAAAAGATTCAAATGGCATAGAAAGTCTGCTGTTATATCCGTGTTTATTTTATTTTTATTAGTTGTATCAGCCTTGTTGTATTGGATTGTCACACAATTAATAGGGAGAATTATACAATTCACGAAAATGGTACCGGAATATACGAATTCACTTTCTGTCATGTGGGATGAATTCCAACGATTTTTCTTTCGCTCAACACAAGATATGCCTGTCGAAGTCGTATCCTCATTTGAAACAGAATTAGTTAGTTTTATGGAAGGCATACGGAATTGGGTCTTATCCATTATAAATTACGATACCGTTTCAAATTTATTGACCGGCATTCCTTCGTTTCTTGTAAGCTTTATCGTCTTTTTAATTGCATTGTTCTTATTTATGCTCGATTTACCAGATCTAAAAACTTTGCTTTTTAAACGTTTAAAAGATTCAACTGCTGAGAAAGTTCGTTTTATGTTTGCTCGCTTAAATAAAGTGATCTTTGGTTTCTTAAAAGCACAATTTCTTGTTAGTTGTATTATTTTTATTGTTTCACTTATAACTTTAGCTTTTATTGTTCCAGAATATGCATTGGTTATGTCACTTGTCATTTGGGTTGTCGATTTTATTCCTATTCTAGGCTCGATCATCGTTTTAACGCCATGGTTTGCTTACGAATTTATCACAGGTGATGTTGTGTTTGGAACACAATTGGCAATCTTAGCACTTGTTCTGTTAATTATTAGACGAACAGTGGAACCTAAAGTGATGGGTACACAGATTGGTCTATCTCCTTTAGCGACTTTAATCGCTATGTTCATTGGTCTTCAACTTCTTGGATTCCTCGGGTTCTTTATTGGACCTTTAATTGTGATTCTTTTCACTTCAGCACGTGAAGCAGGTATGATAAAAATAGATTTTAAAGTATAAAAAAAGGAATCTCTTAGTGGTAGACCACTAAGAGATTCCTTTTTTCTATCCACCTAAAATAGCTTTAAACACTGAAGTAGTGTGGCCACCTTCGTAAAATACATAAAGCAATAAATAAACCATAACTCCTGTTATCGCTGTAGAAAACCACACGACACTCGTGATTGGTCCAATTTTACGATGTTTGGCTAATTGATTTTTCCAACCCCAATAGATCGTAATCAAGCCCATGATGCCACCTGTAGTCGCCAAAGTGATATGGAATATTAGAAATACCGTATAAAAAATTTTTAACTCATCAGGGCCACCAAATGCGGTATTTCCAATGAATATTGTTCGAGACATGTATATGATAAAGAAAGTTAATGCAGCAGCACCCGCTGCTACCATTACTTTCTTATGAGCTTCAATTTTACGACGACGAACTAAATTCCAGCCAATCGCTACTAAAATTGCGCTTAATACAATAAAAAATGTACTAATCGTTGGCAATAGCGGCAAATTCATTTTAAGTTATTCTCCTTTATAGTTCGTTATGCGTTGTGTCTGTGGAAATCCATATCTTTTCGATCTTGCAAGGTTTTAGCAGTAATTTCATCTGCATTATCTGTCTCATTTTTTAGCCACTCATGGAAGACCATCCAAATGAAAGCAGTAAAAACAAGCTCTTGAATAATTTTCATTGTAATCCCGCCTGTACGTTGATCTTCAAGCGTAGACATACTTGAAAATAATTCCGGACCAGACAAATTCAATTGTGACAATGTTCCAGCAGGAACACATAATGCCATAGCTTGCAACCAGGCTTCTCCATCTGTATAAGTCGCATAAAAAGGCGTTCCACTAAATATAATCATGGCACATGCTGGCGTTACTAAAACACTTAACCCAAACAAATAACCTAATTTTTTTAAGCCGTGGAATTTGTGCATGCCCTCAACTCGATTGACAACTGGCCACCAATAAAACAAAGCGGATGTAAACAAAATAATATTAACAAGTCCATGAAGCCAAATATCTTTTTTAACAAAGTCAAACACCATCGGAATGTGATAAAACGAAAAGACCATTCCAAACAAAATTAAAGCTAACATGGGATTTGTAAATAAGTTGAATAATGGTCTAACGACAGGAAGAACAATAAATGCTCTCCAAATGTAAGTTGGAATCCCCATAATCAACAGCGGAGCTGCTAATAGCAACAACAAAGCCATCTGAACCATATGCATGGTAAATAAGATATGACCATATAAATCAACTGGTGAACCTTTTATGATATAAAGTAAAATCATGCCTGAAACAAAAAAAGTAGCTTCTTTTTTAGTAAGAGCTTGATTGTCTTTAAACTTACCACGCCACTTCACAGTGATTAAGAAATATAATATCGTTACCAAAACGAGGACTGCTAAGTAAATAGGACTCCATAGAGCCTGGAACCCGAAGATACTAATTGGCATGTTTGGTACCTCCTTTTCCTCAAGTACCCTCATTATATAGCGGCAGACAAACTATATCAATGAACGAACTATGAACAATTAAAATCTAGCTGCATGCCTATTTAAGACTTTTTACTAGGCGTCCCTATGGAAGACTTATTCAAGCTCTACTACTTGACCCAACGTATTCATTAAATTCATGTAAAAACCCCTTACCTTTACAGGTAAGGGGTTTAAAATAGAGACTACCACCAAATGATTGTAACAAATGTTAGAACCGTGATGAAAGCTACAAACATACCAGAATACATAAAGAACGCTACCATCCCGTGTCCTTTACCACTCATGTGCATAAAGTAATACAATTGAAGAACTACTTGAATAGCTGCCAATAATAGAATGATTGGTACGATCAAGTAAACTGAGAATCCAGCAGCAACCATTGTAAAAGCAATTAATGTTAAAAAGATCATAATTGCGAAAGTTGCTAAATTACCTCTCATTTCTTCTGCTCTTTTTTTCTTAATATATTCGAATTCTTTCTGTGATCTTACATGAACATGTGTGTCGTGTGCCATTATCCGATCACTCCCATCAAATAGACGACAGTAAAGATGAATACCCATACTACGTCAATAAAATGCCAGTATAAAGATGCAAGATAGAATTTCGGTGCATTATACATATTCAATCCGCGTTTTGAGTTACGGATCATCAATGCGATAAACCAGCTAAGACCAAACAGTACGTGAGCACCATGAGTCCCGACTAAAGTATAAAACGCAGAGCTAAATGCACTGTTTGTAAAACCAAAGCCTAAGTGGACGTAATGATTAAACTCATAAATCTCTAAACCAAGGAATGTTAATCCTAATAGGACTGTAATTCCTAACCAAGCCTGCATGGCTTTAAAATTATAGTTTTTCATATGGTACATAGCATAAACACTAGTTAATGAAGAAGTTAAGAGAATCATCGTCATTGCAAAAACAAGTGGTAGTTCAAAAAGTCCAGCGGCAGAAAATTCCATGCCGCTTGGTCCTTTATCTTTTAATGCAAGGTAAGTTGCAAAAAGTGAAGCAAATGTTACTGTCTCTGCAGCAAGAAGCAACCAGAAACCAATAAACTTATTTTTACCTTCCAACGTAGCCGTCTCAGGATGATCAGGCCAAGATTGAGGAGTATATTTTTGCTTAATGTCCATCTGTGTTGCCTCCTTTCGCATCTTCTAGTAATTCTTCTTTTGTAATGTAGAAACCTAAATCATCTTTCAGTGAACGAAGTAACATTGAACCGAACATTAATGCCAATCCGCCAATCAATACAGCTAACGCCCAAGGCTTGCCGTCTAAGAAGTACAATGCTCCGAATGATGCAATGAACATTCCAAGTGAAATCACGAAAGGAATAATTGAACCATTTGGCATGTGTATATCACCAAGAGGCTCAGCATAAATCATGCCTTTTTTGTTGCCATCCATTTTTTCGATCCAGTACGTATCAAGACCACGAACTAATGGCGTTTGTGCAAAGTTATAAAACGGTGGTGGTGATGGAATAGCCCATTCTAATGTACGGCCATCGCCCCATGGATCATTACCCATACGCTCGTTTTTAATCGTTGTCAATACAACGTTCACTAACAGGATAATAATACCAATCGCCATCAATAATGCACCAGCAGAACTGATTGCGTTAAATAGATCCCAGCCTTGGTCAGCTCCGAACGTGTAAACACGACGTGGCATACCCATTAAGCCTAGGAAATGCTGAATAAAGAAAGTCATATGGAATCCGATAAAGAAGAACCAGAATGTCCACATTCCTAATTTTTCACTAAGCATTGTTCCAAACATTTTTGGCCAGTATAAATGAGTACCAGCTAAAATCGCTAATACTACACCACCAACAATAACGTAATGGAAGTGAGCTACGATAAAGTAAGAATCGTGCAATTGGTAATCCAAAGGCGCGATTGCTTGCATGATTCCTGTTACCCCACCCGCTACGAATGTAGGAATGAACGCTACAGCATAAATCATTGGAACTGTGAACGAAATGTTCCCGCCCCAGATAGTTAATAACCAGTTAAAGATTTTGATACCTGTTGGAACCGCAATGATCATAGTTGCTAGAGCAAAAACAGCGTTAGCTGTTGGCCCTAAACCGACTGTGAACATATGGTGAGCCCAAACCATGAATCCGTAAAATCCGATAAGGATTGTAGCGAAAACAAGTGCAGTGTAACCGAAAAGACGTTTACGAGAGAAAATTGCAAAGATTTCAGAGAAAATACCGAAAGCTGGCAAAATCAAAATGTAAACTTCAGGGTGACCGAAGATCCAGAATAAATGTTCCCAGATAATCGTGTTCCCGCCCATTTCAACTGCAAAGAAGTTTGCATCAAACATACGGTCAAAGACCATGAAGAAAAGTCCAACTGTAAGTGGTGGGAATGCCAATAAAATCAAAGCGGAAGCAACAAAAGTTGTCCAAGTAAATAATGGCATTCTCATATAAGTCATACCTGGCGCACGCATATTAATAATCGTAACAAGGAAGTTAATCCCTGCGATTAATGTACCAAAACCAGATATCGTTAATCCAAGTGCATAAAAATCAATACCATGACCTTCTGATGCAAGTGCTAGCGAAGCATAGTTCGTCCAACCTGCATCCGGTGCGCCTCCCATAAACCATGAAAGGTTTAAGAAAACTCCACCAAAGAAGAATAACCAGAACCCAAGTGAGTTAAGGAATGGGAAAGCTACATCACGCGCACCAATTTGCAAAGGCATAACCGCGTTCATGAAAGCTAATAGTATCGGCATGGCTGCCAAGAAAATCATTGTCGTACCATGCATTGTTATAACTTCGTTAAATGTTCCAGCACTTAGGAAATCATTTCCTGCTTTAGCTAACTGGATACGGATCATCATTGCTTCAATACCACCGACTAGGAAGAAGAAACCACCTGACAAGAGATACAAAATCGCAATTTTCTTATGGTCGACCGTTGTCATGAAGTCCCATATTGTAGCGCCGAAGCCCTTTTTCTGAGCAATAGAACTCACACTGTTAACCTCCCTTTTTTAACTTTTATTCTACTCTTCTACTGATAAGCCCATTAAATATGCTGCAAGAGCATCAAGTTCTTGATCTGATAATTCTTTGCCATCGTTCAATGAAGCTGCCTCAGGCATTAAGTTACCTGGCTTATATTCTTGTGGATCTTGAATCCAATTTTTAAGATTTTCTTCATTGTGTTCCAAGTATCCAGCAACACGGTTACGATCACCAAATGTTGCTAAGTTAGGGCCTTGCATAAGATTCCCTTCACCTACACCAGAAGTTGCGTGGCAAGAAATACAAGAAAGACCATCTTGTCCAAACAATTCTTCACCTTGTAGCGCAAGATCTCCTTCAACTGCAGCCGGTTCCTCAGCTTGCATTGCTGTTACCCATTGATCAAACTCTTCACGATCAACTGACTTCACTTTGAAATCCATCAATGCGTGAGAAGGTCCACATAGCTCAGCACATTTACCATAAAATACGCCATCTTCAAGTTCGGCAGATTCTTTAGCAAACTCTAAGTAAAATGTGTTGACGTTTTCAGGGTTTACATCTAGTTTACCACCAATAGATGGAATCCAGAATGAGTGTTTAATATCGGCAGAAATTAAGTTAAAGTATACACGCTCATCAGTTGGAACAACTAATTCTTGAGCAGTTACAATTCCTTGTTCAGGATATTCAAATTCCCACCAGTAAAGTTTACCAGTTACGTTAACTGTTAAGTTAGACGATTTTCCGTCTTTAGCTTCCACATCCATCGTTGATGTATCTGCTAAATCAAAAGTAGAATAAACTGTTGGAACTGCAAGAATTAATAGAAGGACTATTGGAATTGCTGTCCAGATAAATTCTAATTTCGCACTTCCTTCAACTTGTTCAGGAATCATGTCTTCTCCCACTTTAGAACGGCGGAATTTAACAATAGCTAAAACAAATATGATCAATACAACAATAATAACAAACGTCATGATAACTGTTGATAGGATCAATAAGTCAAATTGATCTTGAGCTACTTTACCTGCTGGTATTAATGTCGAAATCTCTTCACGTCCACATCCCGCAAGAACTAATAATAACGCGGACATCAATGCGAAAAGTCGCCATTTTTTAATTCCTTTCATCATAGCTTGTCATACCCCTCTCTCATTTAAATAGTTTCTTTTTAGAAATGGTTTTTAGATGAAAACAGCAAAAATGATCATTGAAACAAATAGAATGGTCATATAGTTCAATGAATAGATAAACATTGTCTTCGCCCATTTCAAATCATCAGCCGCTTTAAATCCTCGAATAGCTAATACTAACCACCCGATATTTAAAAGTGTAGCTAAGATAATGAAGCCTGTCCCAAGTTCCATTAATAGGAATGGCAGAGGGAAAAGCATTACAACCCATGCAAGCATCGATTTCTTTGTTCTGTGAAAACCTTTTATTACCGGTAGCATAGGAATATTCGCTGCCCGATACTCTTCTGTTCTCTTCATAGCCAAAGCATAAAAATGCGGTGGCTGCCAAATGAACATAATTAAGAATAATGCCCAAGCTCCCGTTCCAAGTGTCGGTTCTACTGCAGCCCATCCGATTAGTGGAGGAATCGCACCAGAAATGCTTCCTACAATCGTATTGCTGACATGGCGTCTTTTTGACCACATGGAATATAAAACGACATAAGCTAAAACTCCGGCAATTCCTAATACACCAGCGGATACAGAAGCGGAGAACAAAAATATTTCGCCTATAACGATGAAAGAAATTGCTAGTGCCAATACAGCTGATGGCTTGAATCTTCCTGTTACTGTTGGACGCCCCTTCTTACTTTCCATTAAAGGATCTATATCCGTATCAATATAGTTATTCATCGCTGCAGATCCTGCAATAATCAGCGCTGATCCAAAAATAGTGTAAACAAGGATATCCAGCTCGTTAAGAAAATGTCTGTCCGAAAACTGAAATGCGAGCCACAAGCCTGTAAAGACTGTAATTAAATTAGAATTCACAATTCCAATTTTGATAAGTGCCAAAAAGTCTTTAAGAAATGTTGTCGTTTCCGGTTCTTCGTGTGAATTTGCAGACATTGCCCGGCCATTTGACATATAAGTCCCTCCTTTCAAAGTTGTAAGCATATTCCGCTAACCATAACTATATCTAAATTCCAGTCTTTTTTCTACATATAACTGAAATTTCCTGATAAAAGAGATGATTTTCACGTAATTGGTCACACTCTATGCATCTCCTATCATACCTTAACACTTACACTATTTTAAGATAGAAAAAAAATAGTTTTTGAACAGTTTGTGAAGCCACTGTTATTATGTCCAAATCTTGAAACTTTCTACTATTGTTGATTTCTCGTTGTATTATGAGGAAATATTCGCTATTATCGAGTATGCAGGTATATGGACGTTGAAAATTTTTCTATAAGAAAAAGTAGGTGGTATTTTGCAGCAAAATAGATATATAAAATGGTTTGCCGTCGCAGCTACGATAGGCATGTTGTTAATACTTCTCGGCGGGGCTCTTGTAACTAAGACCGACAGCGGTTTAGGATGCGGGCGCAATTGGCCAGATTGCAATGGCAAATTGATTCCAGATAATATTACAACGGAAGTATTAATCGAATTTTCTCATCGTCTTGTAACTGGAGTCGTTGGTATATTGATCGTAATCTTGGCTGTTTGGGCTTGGAGAAAGTTTGGTCATGTTCGTGAAACGAAGTTTCTTGCTATTATGGCTGTATTCTTTTTAGTCTTACAAGCATTGATTGGGGCGGCTCAAGTGTTATGGGGACAAGGTGACTTTATCCTCGCTCTTCATTTCGGAATCTCCTTACTATCGTTTGCTTCTATCTTGTTATTGACACTTTTGATTTTCGAAGTCGACCGGAAGTTCGATGCAGACCGGGTGCAAATTGGAAAAAAATTACGGTATCACACAATTGGTGTAGCGTTGTACTCTTACATTGTGGTTTATACAGGAGCTCTAGTACGGCATACCGACTCTAGTCTAATTTGTTCGGATTGGCCTTTATGCCGAAATGATGACTTTGCATTACCTAGCAATATGTATGAATGGGTGCAAATGGGTCATCGTGCAGCAGCAGGCTTGATCGTCATCTGGTTAGGATATATTGCTTGGCACGCTATTAAAAACTACAAAGACCAACGGGTTATTTATTGGGGTTGGACAATTGCTTTCATTATTGTTCTTCTTCAAGCAACAACAGGTATGTTAGTTGTATTAACAAAACTAAACTTAGTTGTCGCTCTTCTCCATTCGTTATTGATTTCAATGCTTTTTGGCTTGTTATGCTACATGGTATTGTTAGTATCGCGGAGTCGAATAAAAACATCTTCTAAATAAAAACAAGGCAGGCGCATAATGCGTCTGCCTTGTTTTTATTTTTTCTCCAGTTCAATTAACAAATCACCTGTTGAAATACCATCACTAGCAACTACATGGATTTCTTGAATTGTTCCATCAAACGGCGCTTGAACCGTCGTTTCCATTTTCATAGCTTCAGTGACAAGTAAATGATCGCCACGTTTTACTTTGGCACCTTTTTCTGTGAGCACTTTTAATACAGTCCCCGGCATTGTAGCAGCAATATGACTTTCATTTGTCGGAATTGCTTTTGGTTTTGCTGTACTATCCGCTTCTACTGTCATATCTTGAATGCTTACTTCACGAGGCTGACCATTTAATTCGAAATAAATGATGCGTGTTCCGTCTTTTTGAGGTTCGCCTACAGAAACCATCTTGACCATTAACGTTTTGCCTTTTTCAATTTCCACTTCGATTTCTTCGCCTAATCTCATGCCGTATAAGAATGTCAAAGTGTCTAAGACGGATACATTACCAAATTGAACATTGGTAGCTGTATATTCATCAAATACTTTCGGATATAACGCGTAAGCTAAGATTTCATGGCTTGTTAAAGGACGTTCCAATTTATCATACAAAGTCTTTTTGATTTCATCGAAATCTGCTGGTTCTAAAAGTTCACCTGGACGAACAGTAATTGGCTTACGTTCTTTTAAGATGACTTTTTGCAGCTCTTCTGGGAATCCACCATGTGGCTGCCCGATATACCCTTCAAAGAATTCAATAACTGATTCTGGGAAGTCGATTGTTTTTCCGCGAGAAATCACAGTTTCTTCATCCAGCTCATTTTGCACCATGAACAACGCCATGTCTCCTACTACTTTAGAAGAAGGAGTTACTTTCACGACATCTCCAAACAACATATTCACGCGTGAATACATCGATTTAACTTCTTCCCAACGCAAGCCTAATCCTACTGCTTTAGCTTGTTGTTGAAGGTTACTATACTGGCCACCTGGCATTTCATGCTCATAAATTTCTGAATGCGGGCTATTCATGCCACTTTCAAAATCAACATAGTATTTACGAACGTCTTCCCAATAATGGGACAACTTTTCAAGATTCTTCACATCTGAACGAATTTCACGGCTTCCACCGCTCATCGCATAATGTAGAGAACTTGCACTTGGTTGTGATGTAAGGCCCGCCATCGATCCAAGAGCTGTATCAACAATGTCCACTCCTGCTTCAATCGCTTTTGAGTACATATAAATTCCGTTACCACTCGTATCATGCGTGTGAAGGTGAATTGGCAATGATACTGTATCTTTAAGTTCAGATACTAAACGATATGCTGCTTCTGGTTTTAACAGACCAGCCATATCTTTAATCGCTAAAATATGTGCGCCTGCTGCTTCTAATTCTTTGGCCATATCTTTATAATATTGAACGGTATATTTGTCTCGACTTGGATCTAAAATATCACCAGTATAGCAAATCGCAGCTTCTGCAATTTTGCCAGATTGACGAACTTCATCAATCGCCACTTCCATCCCTTTGATCCAGTTTAAGCTATCGAAAATACGGAATACATCGATTCCTGCATCTCCCGATTTTCGGACAAATTCACGAATCACATTATCAGGGTAATTTTTATAGCCTACTGCGTTTGCACCACGGAACAACATTTGGAACAAAACATTCGGTATATCTTTACGAAGTTTGATCAAACGCTCCCATGGATCTTCTTTTAAGAATCTGTAAGACACATCGAACGTTGCGCCTCCCCACATTTCAAGAGAAAATAAATCGTGTTGCAAACGTGCAGTTTCTTTCGCAATTCCAAACAAATCATGTGAACGAACACGCGTAGCTAGTAATGATTGGTGAGCATCGCGGAATGTTGTGTCCGTAATTAATACATCTTTTTGTTCGTGAATCCATTTTGTTAAACCTTCTGCTCCTTGTAAATCGAAAATCTGCTTCGTGCCATTTGGTGCCGGAGCCAATAAATCGACTTCTGGTTTACGTGGAGCAGTATGGATTGGTTTATTTTTCTTTTCAATTCCCGGGAATCCGTTTACGGTTACATTGCCAATATAGCTTAATAACTTAGTTCCACGGTCTTGTCTTACTGGGAATATAAATAACTCTGGCGTTGTATCAATAAAGCTTGTGTCAAACTCGCCTTTTATAAAGTTCTTATGTTTTACCACATTTTCTAAGAAAGGAATATTTGTTTTAATACCACGAATTCGGAATTCTTGTAAGTTCCGATCCATTTTAGCTGCGGCTTCTTTGAACGTTAATGCCCAAGTTGAAACTTTTACTAAAAGTGAATCATAATATGGTGAGATTATTGCTCCTTGGAAACCATTTCCTGCATCCAAACGCACACCAAATCCACCACCTGAACGATAAACCATTAGCTTTCCAGCATCCGGCATAAAATCATTTAATGGATCTTCAGTAGTAACACGAGACTGAATCGCAAATCCAAATAATGGAATTTCGCTTTGTTCAGGGATTCCAACTTCTTCACTGTGAATCATATGTCCTCTAGCAATATGAATCTGTGCATGAACAATATCGATGCCAGTAATCATTTCCGTAATAGTGTGCTCTACTTGAATACGTGGATTTACTTCAATAAAGTAAAATTCGTCATTTGCTACAAGAAATTCGACTGTGCCGGCATTTATGTAGTCTATATTTTTCATTAATTTGACTGCGGCATCACAAATTTCGTTACGCAATTCGTTACTAATTGAGTTAGAAGGGGCAATTTCTACCACTTTTTGATGACGGCGTTGAATTGAACAATCTCTTTCATACAAATGGATGACGTTGCCTTCTGAATCGCCTAAAATTTGAACTTCAATATGCTTAGGCTTCTCAACAAATTTTTCGACATACATTTCATCTGAACCAAAAGCTGCTTTGGCTTCAGACTTTGCACGTTCGTAAGAGGATGCTAATTCTTCGTGAGATCTGACAATACGCATTCCGCGGCCTCCGCCGCCAAGAGATGCTTTAATCATTAATGGAAAACCTGCTGTTTTACTGAACTCTTCAACTTCCTCTAAAGACTCAACCGGGCCATCTGTACCTGGAATAACCGGGATGCCTGCCGCAATTGCTTGAGTACGGGCTTTAACTTTGTCACCGAACATATCCAAATGTTTTGAAGTTGGACCGATAAAAACGATGCCTTCTTCTTCACAACGTCTTGCAAAATGGACATTTTCAGATAAAAAGCCATAGCCGGGATGAATTGCATCTACACTCGAATCTTTTGCTATACGGATGATATCTTCAATATCCAAATATGCATCGATCGGCTTTTTACCCTTACCTACTAAATAGGATTCATCTGCCTTGTAGCGGTGAAATGAACCACTGTCTTCTTGAGAATAAATCGCAACTGTTTGAATTTTCAGTTCTGTACAAGCGCGGAAAACCCGAATAGCGATTTCTCCGCGGTTGGCCACTAAGATTTTGTCAATCTTCTTCACACCGCAGCACACCCTTTACTTTTTCGTTTTTTCGTATTTGTTGAACATGGAAACATTCATTAATACTCCCATAGATAAAGATAACAAAATTACGGAAGTTCCGCCATAGCTGATAAACGGAAGCGTAACACCTGTTAATGGAATAATCCCGGTTAAACCACCTAAATTGACAAAAGATTGAATCCCGATCATGCTCGCAACACCCGCCGCTAACATTCTAGCTAACGGATCATGAGTGGTCATCGCAATCCAAAGTCCTCGTAATACAACAAAACCTAATCCACCTAAAACAAAGACTACTCCTAGTACTCCTAGCTCTTCAGCAATAACTGACATGATAAAGTCAGTGTGTGGTTCTGGTAGGTATCCTAGCTTTTGAATCGATTGCCCTAAGCCTAGACCGCTCAGTCCTCCAGAGCCAATTGCTAAGTAACCATTAACAATTTGGAAACCAAATCCTAACTCATCCGAAAACGGATTAAAGAAAGCATCTAATCGACCCAGACGTTTTTCAGTAAAAATACGATCTCCCGCAAAAATCATAAACGGAATGATGATGATTGAAGCAGCAGCAACAAAGACTGCAGAAAGGCGTATAAATGGCTTTAAACGAACACCACTTGCCGACATTACTGACAGTCCGACCGCACCAATAATTAACATCGACCCAAGATCCGGTTCAAGAAACACAGAAAATAAAACAAGCGTTAAAATAATAACTGGCGGTATAATAGCCTCATTTAATTTATTAATGGTGCCGTTATGAAATTTATTAGCAAAAACACCGGACAAATAAAGAATTATTCCGACCTTCGCTACTTCAGACGGCTGAATGTTCGCAAACCCTAAGCTGATCCAACTTTGCGCTCCTCCAGCTGCAAATCCAATAAAATGAACTGCAACCAATCCCGTAAAGACTACGATTAAAATGGTTTTCATCATCCATCGTTTTTTAAAATGCTTGTATGGAAAAACAGCCGCAATCGCAAAAACAGGAAACGCAATTGCTAAGTTGATCAATTGTTGTATGTAAAATCGGTCAGGCTCAGAGCCATAGTAATTGACCGACCAGGCCATACTAGAACTATAAATCATGATCAGGCCAAATATCGTTAAAGCCAAATAAGCGAAAAATAAAGGATAGTCTATGTATTTTGCGTACTTCTTGATGTAAGATTTCATTTTTATACCTCTTTTAGTTTGATGGATGATGAATTAGTAAAAAAACTCAAACAAAATTCGTTTGAGTTTTAGATCATTTATTTGTATACGCATCGTGAAGAATTGAAAGTTTCTTCTCAAGCGTATCCATTAAATTTTTTCCAGCCTCACGTTCGATTAATCCCAGCTTAACCGCAAAATCAATTTCGCGTGATAGACCGAACATTTGGGTGTCCAGCACCTCTTCGTATAAAGGACAAGATGGTAACGTTAAGTGATCCATCTGCACCTTGATTAATTGCTCGATTTTTTCTGCATCCGCTTTGAGGAGTTCTAAAGCCTTCAAATGGTATGTTTGTTCTTCTGTACGTTCCATGAGGACTCCCCCATTTTTATGAGTTTTCTTCTCTATTTTCCTGTTTAAAGTGTATCTTTTACACAAGGAAAATGCAAGCCTCTTAAACGAAAGAGATGAATCCCTTTAGGAACTTGACACGAAAAGGTATACTAGTAAAAGAGCGACTATCTAAATGGAGGGTTTACCCATGGAATTTATCATACCTTTTAAAGGCGAAGTGAAATTTAAATTGATATTAGATCCGACTGTCTGGATTTTTGACGATCGCAAATTGAATTTAGAGACATATTTCCAAGAAGAGCGGATCGAGAAAGACGAGCTCGAGGAATATAAACGAGGGATGGGTGAACATTGGTCTCGTGAAATTATGGAAGGAAATACTGTTCCACCTACATTGAATTCAGAAAAGACATACAAGAGTAAAGAAAAGAAAGAAATGCTAACAGGCACTTTTGGAATCTTGTTCAAGCCATTTCTTTTAAATGCAGAACCTTTTGAGCATGCAAAACGTGTTGTTTTTGAAACATTACACGGAGAATTTGAATTTCCGATTGATCATGCTGAGCAGTTAATTTTCAAATTTAGTGATCATGGAAAACCCTTGAAAGAAGACGGCCCTGTCCATGTGCTGCTTCCGGATGGATCTAATCAAGAAAATCCCATTACTGATATCCAAGCCATCCGAGTCGAATAGGAGTGATCAAGCGTGCGAGTTAAATGCGTAATCTGTGATAAAATTGAAGAGTTGGTCGATGATACACTTCAGGCTAAGCGCCTGCGTAACAGACCGATCCACACTCATATGTGTGTGGAATGCCACGACCGCATTACTGAGCGCACGAAAGAACGCTTAGCAACTGGTTCTTTCCGCTTTTACCGAAGCTCTCGTAGCATTGAGGATGACTTCTGATGAAACTCTTAAAAGGTGTTTGGATTGGATTTTGGAGCGGATTGATTTTAGGACTTTTATTGAAATGGATTCAATCCGTTACCGGTGAAAATGTTTATACACTTTTATTGAATATCGATTTTATCCCGATAATCGGAAATGTTCAGTGGTCTGAGGTAACCGAGTTTATCTTCCACATGATCGTTTCTCTAGTGATTGGTATTGTTTTTGTTTTTTTAGCAAAACGTCGAAAATATACGTTTGGCCAATTAGTAATTCTTAGTTTACTAATTTCTATACCTCTTCCTTTCTTGTTCTTTATCTTGTCATCACTTGCTGTCACTGCAGATGTGCCAGCAGTTAACGATTGGAATGCATTTTTGTATTGGGTATTTGGCCATCTAACATACTCGTTACTGTTATCGATTTTTTATAAAACGTTTGAACGCAAAAACGCTGTATCTCATTGAGATACAGCGTTTTCGCGTTTTTCGCGCCATAGGCGGACTTTATAAAGAATCAGTATGAGCGCTGCAATAACAAGCCCTTCAACAACCGGTAAGAAAAAGGCTAAAAACGTAAGCCCTAAACCACCAATTGCTAAAAATAGGCCAATTGCCGCATTTTTTCCAAGTGATAACTTTTTAGCAAATCCTAATTTATATACAAAAGCCGAAAGCAGGAAAATTACCGCAAATAATGCGTATCCTGCCATTTCAAAACTCGGCAAATTTTGATATAAAATTCGGGCTACCGGATACATACTGTCATAGACAAAAGCTTGTTCGTCCACGTATTATACATCCTTCCTATTCACTTATTCTTCGATGGCAACTTTCTTTTTCTTAGCCATACGTTCACGTTCGTTTTTATCAAGAATTTTCTTACGTAAACGAATCGTTTGTGGTGTGATTTCACAATACTCATCATCATTCAAGTATTCTAGTGCTTCTTCAAGACTCATTAAACGCGCTTTTTTCATCGTCGTTGTTTGGTCTTTGTTAGCTGAACGGATGTTTGTTGCAGCTTTGATTTTCACGATATTTACAGTAAGGTCGCTATCGCGGTTATGTTGTCCAACGATCATGCCTTCGTAAATTTCAGCGCCAACTTCAACAAATGAAGTTCCGCGATCTTCGATACCCATTAAGCCGTAAGTCGAAACTTTACCGCGCTCCATAGATACCAATACGCCTTCACGACGTCCGCCAACACGACCAGAAGCAACTGGCTGATAGCTATCAAATGTGTGGTTGATAATTCCGTATCCACGAGTTTGTGTTAAAAATTCAGTCGTATAACCGATCAATCCACGAGCTGGTACGTTAAACACCATACGGACTTGTCCGCTACCATTGTTGATCATATCCAACATTTCGCCTTTACGTTCACCTAAAGACTCAATAATGTTACCAGTGTATTCTTCAGGCACATCTACTTGAACGCGTTCTACTGGTTCGCAGCGAACTCCGTCAACCATACGTACAATAACTTCTGGTTTTGATACTTGAATCTCAAATCCTTCGCGACGCATGTTCTCGATTAAAATCGACAAATGCAATTCTCCGCGTCCAGAAACTACCCAAGCGTCAGGAGAATCTGTATTGTCTACACGCAACGATACGTCAGTTTGTAATTGCGCATCCAAACGTTCTTGAATTTTTCTTGAAGTAATCCATTTACCTTCTTTACCTGCAAATGGGCTGTTATTAACTAGGAAAGTCATTTGTAGAGTTGGCTCATCAATGCGCAAGACCGGCAATGCTTCGCGATGTTCTGAAGGACAAACCGTCTCTCCTACGTTAATGTCTTCCATGCCCGAAACGGCAATCAAGTCGCCAGCTTCTGCTTTTTCGATTTCCACCCGTTTAAGGCCCATGAAACCGTGCATTTTCGTAACACGGAAGTTTTTGAATGAACCGTCAAGTTTCATCAATGAAACCGATTGGCCAACTTCGATCGTTCCGCGGAATACGCGGCCGATTCCGATACGTCCAACATAATCACTATAATCAAGAAGAGCTACCTGGAATTGAAGTGGCTCATCTCTATTATCGATTGGCGCTGGGACGTGTTCCAGGATCGCATCATAAACAACTTGCATGTTTTCTTCTTGATCAGCAGGATCTGAAGAAAGACTTGCCGTACCGTTCATACCTGATGCAAAAATAACCGGGAATTCCAATTGATCGTCATTCGCTTCAAGTTCAATGAACAATTCGATGACTTCGTCAACCACTTCTTCAGGACGTGCAAAGTCACGGTCAATTTTATTTACAACTACGATTGGCTTGAGGTTTTGTTCTAATGCTTTTTTCAGTACGAAGCGCGTTTGCGGCATACAGCCTTCATAAGCGTCAACTACTAATAGAACACCATCAACCATTTTCATGATACGTTCAACTTCTCCACCGAAATCCGCGTGTCCTGGTGTATCCAAGATGTTGATTTTAGCGTCTTTGTATTGAATTGCAGTATTTTTCGCAAGAATTGTAATTCCGCGTTCTCTTTCGATATCGCCAGAATCCATCGCGCGTTCATCAACATGTTCGTTTGAACGGAAAGTACCGGATTGTTGTAGAAGTTGATCCACTAGCGTTGTTTTACCATGGTCAACGTGGGCAATAATTGCAATGTTTCTTAGGTCGTTACGTAATTTAGTCATAATTTCACTCCAATATTCTTTTTTCATGCCTATAACTGTGCTAGTATAGCACATATAGGTGTAAAACCCTAAGATTTTATTTCAGGCGGGAAGCTACAGGAGGAAAATCCAGTGATAAACCTACTAAAAAACATAAAATGGATCTTTGTTTTTTATTCTTTAGCAGCTATAGTGGCAATGGTTTTGATTGGCTTAGCTATTGGCTTACGCAGCGTAATAGGCGTATTTGCAGCGATCTTCATGCTCGTTTTTGTCATGGGAATGGGATTCAAGAAGAAAAAAGAAATGCGGGAAGCCGGATTACTATAATTATAAAAAAAGATGCGAAGTTCCGCATCTTTTTTTACTTGAATTTTATATATTTTTCTAATAGTTCGCGGTGAATTGTCGGATTAGCTGCTATAAAGGTATCTTGTTTTAATAGATTTGCCTGATCTCCTTTAAAATTGGTTGTTATTGCTCCAACTTCCTTAGCAATGACCATCCCCCCCGCAATGTCCCAAGGCGATAACCGCATCGACATATATGCATCTACACGGCCACTGGCCATATAAGCGAGTTCAAGTGCAGCTGAACCATAAGAACGTGTACCTCGGACATCTCGTATCAATTGGATGATTGCATCATTGTCTAAATAGCGATTGGGAATTGCCCATGTAGCATTCATCGCCACGATTGATTCAGCTATAGTCGTTTCTATGAGCGGTTTCATCTGCTCGTCATTGTAATAAGCCCCACCGTCTTTTACTCCATGATACAAATCATCATTGACAACGTCATATATATATCCTAGTTTTCCTACTCCATCTTCATATATTCCTAGCGATATAGCAAAGTTGCGTTTTTGATGAACAAAATTCATGGTGCCGTCGATTGGGTCAAGCAACCAAATAGTTCCTTTAGTACTTTGGATATCGTCTCCAAATCCTTCTTCACCAAAAATTCGATGTTCTGGAAAATCTCTGCGAATCCGCTCAATAAAAAATTGCTCGATTTCCTTATCCATATTCGTCACTAAATCATTGGCATTGGATTTTGTTTCGATTGTGATATCCGTTAAAAAAGAATTACGAATTCGGTGACCTGCTTCTTTAATTAGTGACTTTATGTATTTATCCATAGCGTGTAGATCCATTTATAAACGCCTCCCTATTTAGCTTTATTATAACGAAAAAGGCATCTGCTGTCTTACTCTAGCAGATGCCTTTAATGTATAGATGAATTAGAGCGCATGGAGGGCCTCCAGTTCTAGGTGAATTTCTTGAAGTCGCTGTTTACTTTTAGACACTTCATGGTCGTCCTTTTGCTGCATTGCATCAAACAGTGAAGCAAGTTCATAATCGAGTTCTAACTTTAATACATGTACATATTCCTTCTCTACATCCGCTTTACGGATTATCTGAACCATCTGTTTCATAATGAGCACCCCTTTCATACCAAACTCCGAAAATTCTGACTATTTTTGTTACATCTCAATAATACCACTTTATTCTAAGAAAATCCATTGCTTAAAACGTATTTATATTCTTTTTTCCCAAACTTCGTTAAAATGAAACCTGATTACTAACTTAAGGGAGGATTTTTTTTGAAGCCTTATTGGACTGAACAAGATTTCGATGTTTTTAACACTCCAGGACTAGAGGCTCGAATGTCTGCATTGACTCAGCTTATCCGTCCAAAATTCGCAGAACTTGGAACTGAATTTTCATCATTTTTTTCTGGAAAAACAGGAGACGAATTTTTCCCGCATGTTGCTAAACATATGCGCCGAACTGTAAATCCACCCAACGATAGCTGGGTAGCCTTTGCTCCATATAAAAGAGGATATAAAGCTGTGCCTCATTTTCAGATTGGTATGTGGGAAAGTCACGTATTTGTTATATTAGCTGTTATATATGAAGCCCCTAATAAAACAGCTATGGCTGAAAATTTATTGCACTCTGATGTTCTTAAAAATTTATCGGGTGATTTTACAGTTTCCGGAGATCATATGAAGCCACAATCCAATTCTTTAAATGATTTGGGCGACCAAGGTCTTGAGAAACTAATCACACGCTTGCGTGATGTAAAGAAAGGCGAGTTTGTCATCGGACGCCATTTGACTAAAGACCAGGCTGAATTTTTTAATAAAGAACAATTTTTTCAGTTTGCAGAAGAAACGTTCGAGACGTTGCTTCCTATTTACAACACCTTACTCCAAACCAAAAAAGAACCTGTCAGCCGCTAGGGCTACAGGTTCTTTTTAAATTTATTTCTTTTTTAATAGGATTTTTCCGTCATCTGTTCCAGCTTTCATTTCTTTAATAACCGGAAAGCAAGCATATCCACTTTCTTCTTCAAATTCACGCAAATGTGTTTTTTCTTCAGATATAGCAGGAACCACCTGCTTGAATTTGCGATAACGCGTTAATAAATCTTGTCTGTTGATGCCTTTTTCATAGGCCATTTCAATTGCTTCAAAAAAATTGACAACATCAATAATTTCTTCTGTTGACCATTCAATTGAAAATGGATAGGAATAATCCATTTTTCATCCCTCTTTTCATCTAGTGATTGACCATTTTTCACGGATTTCTTCAGCCTGCTTGACCATGCCTTCGATCAATTCTTGAACAGTCGGTACATTCTTGATCAATCCAGTTACTTGCCCTGCCCAACCAAATCCTTGGTCTTTATCTCCATTATAGATGAAACGTTTGTTGGCTTCACCACTAATGTATTCTTTTAAGGCTTCATAGGTCGGAGTCTGACTTTCAATTTCCAAAATTTTGTCCGTCCAGCTATTTTGCAGAGTTCGAGCTGGAGCACCTATACTACGTTTAATAATGACCGTATCGTTCTCGGAGCTATCAACCAATTGTTGTTTATAAGCGTTTGACGCATGCACACATTCTTTTGTAGCAATAAAGCGTGTTCCCATTTCAATTCCTTCTGCACCTAAGGCATGAGCGGCCATCCAACCTCTTCCATCGCCAATTCCACCTGAAGCAATAACAGGAATTTTCACCGCATCCACTACTTGAGGAATCAACACCATCGTACCAATATCATTACGCCCTAAATGTCCACCACCTTCTTGACCAACGACCATCACAGCGTCCGCACCAAGACTTTCTGCTTTTTCAGCTTGTCGTCTTGCTGCTACGAGAACTAATTTTTTAATATCAGTTCCTTTCAGCTGTTCAAATATTGGTGTGGGGTTTCCACCCGTCATGGAAACGACAGGTACTTTTTCTTCAATTGCTACGTCTAGCATATGAGAAAATGCGCGGCCATGATCACCAATCGCAAAATTAACGCCAAAAGGTTTATCCGTCAACTTTCTAACTTTATGAATTTCAGCTCTCAATTCTTCTGGTGTAGAAAGACTCATCGCCGTAATTTGACCTAGTCCTCCCGCATTCGAAACTGCCGCCGCTAGTTCTGCATACGCTAAATAAGCTAAGCCACCTTGAATAATCGGATAGCGGATTCCAAGTAGCTCGGTTACCTTTGTATTGAATTCCATCAACTCACTCCTTTTCTCTCTATACCAAATGTATTCGCTTCCATATTGGAAAATCCTTTTATTTATACTATAGAGGGTCACATCATGCTATAATTCTTTTTGTTTTCATTTTATTTAGCGAGGTGGGCTTATCATTGTCTCAATTAGAAACTCCGTTATTTGATGCACTCCTAAAGCATCGAAATCGGCATCCAATCCAATTCCATATTCCTGGTCATAAAAAAGGACAAGGCGTCGATCCCGCATTCCGGGAATTTGTCGGCGATAATATACTTTCCATTGATTTGATCAATATTGCACCTTTGGACGATTTACATTCTCCAAAAGGCGCAATTAAAGAAGCGCAAGAACTCGCTGCCAAAGCTTTCGGGGCAGACCATACATTCTTTTCTGTACAAGGTACAAGTGGCGCAATCATGACGATGATTCTGAGCGTTGTGGGACCCAATGATAAAATTTTGGTTCCAAGAAACGTTCATAAATCGATTATGTCTGCTATCGTTTTTGCTGGAGCTATCCCGATTTTTATTCACCCAGAAGTTGATACAGAACTTGGGATTTCACACGGGATTTCTGCAGAAGCTGTAGAAAAAGCATTGGACGAATATCCAGATACCAAAGCCGTATTGGTTATTAACCCTACTTATTTTGGTGTAGCTGCAGATTTAAAACGAATTGTTGATATTGCCCATGAACGAAATGTACCTGTCTTAGTTGATGAGGCACACGGTGTTCATATTCATTTTCACAAATCATTGCCCGTTTCAGCAATGTCGGCAGGTGCAGATATGGCTGCAACCTCTGTCCACAAACTTGGCGGTTCCATGACTCAAAGTTCCGTATTGAATGTACGTGAAGGCCTTGTGTCACCAAAACGCGTACAGTCTACATTATCTATGCTAACCACGACATCAACGTCTTATCCAATTTTAGCTTCTCTTGATACAGCAAGACGTCAGTTAGCAGTTCATGGATATGATTTGATCGACCGGACCATTCGATTAGCTCAAGATGCGCGAAAACGAATCAATAAAATTCCTCATCTATATTGTGTTGGGAAAGAAGTTTTAAATTCGTCTGCTACTTTTGATATGGACCCAACAAAATTATTAATTAGCGTTAAGAATTTAGGCATCACCGGGCATCAAGCCGAGGAATGGCTAAGAGAAAATGCTAATATTGAAATCGAACTTTCCGATTTATACAATATTCTTTGTTTAGTTACGCTAGGCGATAGCCGCAAAGAGGTAAATCTTCTGATTAATGCTCTTCAGCGCATGAGCGAAACCTTAGATAGCGATGCCGCGGTTGTAGAACCTGTTGTCATGATTCCGGATATTCCAAGACTTGCTATGACTCCGCGAGATGCTTTCTACGCAACGACAGAAGTTATTTCAATCAATGACGCTGTTGGACGTATTTCTGCAGAATTTATTATGGTCTACCCGCCAGGTATTCCTATATTTATTCCAGGTGAAATCATCACCGAAGAAAACATCAATTATATTCACATGAACGTCGCTGCTGGATTGCCAGTACAAGGACCCGAAGACGACACTTTGCAAATGCTACGGGTCATAAAAGAACAACAAGCGATTAGGTAAATAAGAAAAGTGAAAGTGCCTGCTCAGCTCTGACAGGCATAAGGTGACCCAGCAGTGTGGCGTTCTTTGCCACGCAGCTGGGTTGACTTATGTCCCGAGGAGCTAGGCACTTGCAACTGGACAACTAGAAAAGCGGAAGCAGCCATGGAGATTCGACAGGCATAAGACGCACTGACGAAGTGGCGTGTTTTCAGCCACACAGCCAGAGTGGCTTATGTCCCGAGAATCTGGCTGCTGGAGACTCGACACAGAAAAGTGAAAGTGCCTGCTCAGCTCTGACAGGCATAAGGTGACCCAGCAGTGTGGCGTTCTTTGCCACGCAGCTGGGTTAACTTATGTCCCGAAGAGCTAGGCACTTGCAACTGGACAACTAGAAAAGCGGATGCAGCCGTGGAGATTCGATAGGCATAGCTCTACAAAACATAAAACGATCCACAGATTTTTTCTGTGGATCGTTTTTCATATTCCTTCGATTTCTTTCGGATCAACAAAGTCATAACCTTTATCTTCTAAACCTTGAATAATTCCTGGTAAAGCTTCGACTGTCCAATCTCGATCGTGCATCAATAAATTGGCTCCATTATTCAAATACTCGGTATTAACCATAATATCTGTTAAAGCTTGAGCGTTTTGATATTGCTTTTCCCAATCATAACCGTATGTCCAGTTCATCAACACCATTTTTTCGTCTGACACCAAGTGTTTACTGAAATCAGTATTAGAACCAAATGGGGCACGGAAAAACTTTGGTTTTTCGCCTGTAATTTCTTCTATTAATGCACTTACTTTCAAAATTTCTTCTTGCTGTTGTTGTTCAGTTAATCCTTTTAAATCTTGATGACTATATGTGTGATTGCCAATCACAAAGCCCATTTCATGAATTTTTTTAAGCTGTTGTTGTTTTTCTTCTGTAGCTAAAAAATGACCATTTACAAAGAAAATCGCAGGAATATCTTGGCTTTTTAAAATTTCAGCCATTTCCAATGAATGCTTGTCCGGCGCATCATCAATTGTCACAAGCACGACTTTTTCATTTGCCTCAGCAATTGGCTGTATCGACCAATTGGCTGTATTTAGCTTGTATTGCGGTTCCGCTATTTGACCTTCTTCTTTTGTTTCATCTTCCACTACTTCTTCTTTTTGTTCTGTTTGTGCTTCTTGTTTTTTTGTTTCATTATTATTACTTACATTTTCTGTTTGTTTTACATCATTTGAAGACTTATTAGTGTCCTCTCCACATGCTGTAAGTAATAATGAAACCGCTGCGATAGCCACCCATTTTTTATGTACCATTTCAAAACACCCTTTCAATAAACAAATCTTACCATGAGAATCTAATTGTGCCAAAAAAAAAGAGCCGCAATAGCGGCTCCTTTATAATTTACTTAATGATGTGAATTGGTGTTCCTAGTGCTACTTCAGCAGCTTCCATAGTGATTTCAGCCAATGTTGGGTGAGCGTGAATTGTCATTGCGATATCTTCCACAGTCATTCCTGCTTCGATTGCAAGACCAATTTCAGCGATCATATCTGATGCGCCAGCTCCAACAATTTGTCCGCCTAATAGCAAACCGTCAGATTTACGTGAAACTAGTTTCACAAATCCTTCAGAAGCATTTAATGCAAGTGCACGGCCGTTAGCTCCGAATGGGAACTTAGCAGCTGTTACTTCAAACCCTTCAGTTTTTGCTTGCTCTTCAGTTAAACCGACGCTTGCAAGTTCAGGATCTGTAAAGCATACTGCTGGAATTGCTAAATAATCAACTTCTGATTTTTCGCCAGCGATTGCTTCAGCAGCAATTTTGCCTTCGTAAGAAGCTTTATGAGCCAATTGCAAACCTGCTACAACATCACCGATTGCATAGATATTCGGGATATTTGTACGGCATTGCTTGTCAACTTCAATCAAGCCACGGTCAGACATTTTCAAGTTTAATTCTTCAAGTCCCATTTCGTCTGTGTTTGGACGACGGCCAACTGTTACAAGAACATAATCCGCTTCAAGCGTTTTTTCTTCTCCGCCTGCTTCATATGTTACTTTAACGCCAGTATCACTTTCTTCTACACCTTTAGCAGATGCTTTTGTGATCACTTCAACGCCTTTTTTCTTCAATCCTTTTTTAACGATTGCTGTCATTTGTTTTTCAAATCCAGCAAGGATATCAGGAGCGCCTTCAAGGATAGTTACTTCAGATCCAAGGTTAGCGTAAGCAGTTCCAAGCTCAGTACCGATATAGCCACCGCCAATAACGATAAGCTTGCCTGGAATTTCTTGAAGAGCTAATGCGCCAGTAGAATTAATGACACGTTTTGTGAATTTGAAAGTTGGAATTTCAACTGGACGAGACCCTGTAGCAATAATTGCGTTTTTGAATTTATACGTTTGTGCTGAATCTTCATCCATAATACGAACAGTATTTTCATCTACGAAATAAGCTTCGCCACGTAAGATTTCGACTTTGTTGCCTTTTAGAAGTGACTCAACGCCGCCTGTCAATTTCTTAACAACGCCATCTTTGAATGCTTGCGCTTTTTCAAAGTTGATTGAAACTTCTTTAGCCACAATACCCATATCATCTGAGTGTTGAGCTTCTTCAAAACGATGTCCAACAGAAATCATTGCTTTAGAAGGGATACAGCCAACGTTTAAACAAACGCCACCAATATATTCTTTTTCAACGATTGTTACTTTTTGACCAGTTTGTGCTGCACGAATAGCTGCAACATAACCGCCAGGGCCAGAGCCAATTACGAGCGTGTCTGTTTCGATTGGAAAATCTCCTACTACCATAAGTTTTACGCCTCCATTAATAGTAATTCAGGTTCACTTAATAAACGTTTAATATGATTTAATGCATGCTGCGCTGTTGCGCCATCGATCATTCTATGATCAAAGCTTAATGATAATGCTAACACAGGTGCTGCTACAATTTCACCATTTTTAATTACAGGTTTTTCTGCAATGCGGCCAATTCCAAGAATCGCCACTTCTGGGTGGTTAATAACTGGTGTAAACCATTGTCCACCTGCAGAACCGATATTCGTGATTGAGCATGATGCGCCCTTCATTTCTGCAGCTGATAGTTTACCATCACGTGCTTTTGTAGCTAAACCATTAATTTCATCTGAAATTGCAAATACTGATTTACGGTCTGCGTTTTTAATGACAGGAACCATTAAGCCTTTTTCTGTATCTGCTGCAATCCCGATATTGAAATAATGCTTTTGAATAACCTCGCTTGTTTCATCATCAAATGATGTGTTTAAAGCTGGGAATTCGCGCAATGTGCTGACCAATGCTTTGACCACGTATGGCAAATAAGTCAACTTGATATCTTTTTCTGCTGCAATGTCTTTGAACTTTTTGCGATGCGCTACAAGTTCAGTCACATCTACTTCGTCCATTAACGTTACGTGAGGAGCTGTATGTTTCGAATGAACCATTGCTTTCGCAATCGCTTTACGAATTCCAGACATTTTCTCACGTGTTTCAGGGAATTCACCTTCAGGAGCTGCTGCTTTTGGCGCCGCTGCTGTTTCAGTGCTTTCTTCTGTAGTTTCTTGTGGTGCTTCAGAAGTTTCAGTTGTCGCTGCTTTTTGATCACCATTCATAAAGGCTTCAACATCTTCTTTTAAAACGCGACCGTTATTGCCAGAACCCGTTACTTGTTTAATATCCACTTCATTGTCGCGCGCAAATTTGCGGACAGATGGCATTGAGATTACACGAGCCGTTGGATCAGCTTCTTTTGTTTCTTTAGGCTGTTCTCCAGCACCCGTTTCTTCTTTTGGTGCTTCTTCTTTAGCAGGTGCTTTATCCACATCTTTGCCAGATTCAGCAGTACCAGCTTGCACTTGCTCTTCAGTTTCCTCTTTTACTTCAGGCTCGGCTTCTTTCTTGTCACCGTGTCCTCCTTTAAAGCTCATTTCTTCAGCATCTGGAGCATCGATGCGAACTAATACATCGCCTACTACCGCAACTGTTCCTTCTGATACCAATACTTCTTCAACCGTTCCTGAAACTGGTGAAGGAATCTCGACTACTGCCTTGTCATTTTGTACTTCAACAAGGATATCGTCTTCTTCGATTGTATCTCCCGCTTTTACGAACCATTTTACGATTTCACCTTCATGGATACCTTCTCCGATATCCGGCAAACGAAATTCAAAAGCCATGTATATCACCCTTTCGGTTCTGTCTAATTTAAAAAGTAAGTACTTTCTTCGCTGTTTCTATTATATCCTTCGAATTTGGCAACCAAACTTCTTCCGCTTGTGAGAACGGGAAGATTGAGTCTGGCGCAGTTACACGAAGAACAGGTGCTTCTAAAGTTAGAATTGCACGATCTGTAATTTCTGCTACAACACTCGCAGCAATTCCGGCTTGTTTTTGAGCTTCTTGAACGACCATTGCACGGCCAGTTTTTTCAACAGACGCAATAATAGTTTCAATATCAAGCGGTTGGATTGTACGAAGATCGACTACTTCAACTGAATAGTTTTCTTTTTCAAGTTCTTCTGCAGCTTTCATACTTTCTTGTACCATTGCGCCGTAAGCGATAATTGTTAAGTCTTTACCTTCACGTTTCACGTCAGCTTTGCCTAAAGGAATTGTATATTCTTCTTCAGGTACTTCTTGACGGAATGAACGGTATAGTTTCATGTGCTCTAGGAAAATAACTGGATCGTTATCGCGAATAGCTGAGATCAGCAAACCTTTAGCATCGTATGGTGTAGAAGGTATAACTACCTTTAATCCTGGCTGAGCTGCCATTAATCCTTCTAACGAATCCGCGTGCATTTCAGGTGTATGAACACCACCACCAAATGGAGAACGGATTGTTACAGGAGAAGTTAAACTTCCGCCACTACGGAAACGCATACGCGCCATTTGTCCGCTAATAGAATCCATAACTTCAAAAACAAATCCGAAAAACTGGATTTCTGGAACTGGACGATATCCTTGTAAAGCTAACCCGATTGCCAAACCGCCGATACCTGATTCAGCTAGTGGTGTATCAAAAACACGGTCTTCGCCGAATTCTTTTTGTAGACCTTCAGTTGCACGGAATACACCGCCGTTGTTTCCTACATCTTCACCGAAAACAAGAACATTTTCATCGTTCTTCATCTCTGTTTTCAGAGCGTCGGTAATTGCTTGGATCATTGTTAATTGTGCCATGGCTTACTTCGACTCCTTTGCTTTATAAATATCCAACTGTTCCTGAACATTAAACGGCACTTCTTCGTACATAATCTCTAATAGATCTGATACTTTTTGTTTTGGTGCGCCGTCAGCTTTTTTAATTGCTGCTTTAATTTCTTCTTTAGCTTTATCGATTACTTCGTTTTCTTTTGCTTCATCCCAAATGCCTTTTGCTTCTAGGTATTTACGGAAACGAACAAGTGGATCTTTCTTTTCCCATTCGCTGTCGATATCTGAAGTACGGTAACGAGTTGGGTCATCTCCAGCCATCGTATGTGGTCCGTAACGGTAGCAAAGTGTTTCGATTAATGTTGGTCCGTCACCTTTAACAGCGCGTTCACGAGCATCACGCGTTACAGCGTATACTGCTAGTGGGTCCATTCCATCTACAAGTACGCCTGGAATTCCAGCTGCAACTGCTTTTTGAGCAATTGTTTTTGCTGACGTCTGAAGTTCGCGAGGCGTCGAAATTGCATACTGGTTATTTTGCACAATGAAAATAGCCGGTGCACGGAATGCGCCTGCAAAGTTAAGTCCTTCATAAAAATCGCCTTGTGATGATCCGCCGTCACCTGTATAAGTAACTGCAACTGATTCTTTTTTGCGTTTTTGCATACCAAGCGCAACACCTGCTGCTTGAATAATCTGAGCACCAATGATGATTTGTGGTGGTAAAATATTCAATCCTTCAGGCATTTGGTTCCCCATGAAATGTCCACGTGAGAACAAGAATGCTTGGTGAAGTGGCCAGCCGTGCCAAATCAATTGTGGTACATCACGGTAACCTGGCAAAATGAAATCTTCTTTTGACAACGCAAAATGAGATGCCAATTGAGAAGCTTCTTGTCCTGCTGTAGGTGCATAGAACCCAAGACGTCCTTGACGGTTTAACGAGATTGAACGTTGATCAAGAATTCGTGTGTAAACCATGCGATTCATCAATTCTGTAAGTTCTTCATCTGAAAGTTTCGGATCTGCCTCTTTATTAACAATCTCGCCTTCTTCGTTCAAAATCTGAACCATTTCAAACTTTTCTTCGATTGCATTAAGCGTTTCTACTGGGTCGAACTGCTGTGATTTTTTCGCAGCCATAAAAGCAACTCTCCTTTTTTATCTGTATTAAAATAATTTCATACAATTTATGATACAATTTCGCATTCCTTCTTAGTATACGTTACGACAATAACACGGTCAATCATAGAGGACCTGACTTTTTTGCACTATACTAATAGATAGAAAATTCAGCCTTACTAAACTGTATTAGTCCATTTGCGCAACTGTATTATAATACAGTTGCGCAATTTCACTTCTTTTATAGCACAGAAAAAGCAGCCATTAAGGCTGCTTATTCCTCATTTTCAGTTATTTTTTCTAAAGTTTCATCCTTTAGTTCATTAACCTGTTTCGTTAACTCATTAAATTCTGTCACAGCTTTTTGAACTACCGAGTTTTGCTCATTTACCTCTGTCGCTTTTTCTTGTAAGTCCTGCAGTTTGCTGTCCTCTTCTTTTAACATCTCATATAGTTCTTTCTGAAGTCCGATCAGTTTTTCATAAGCTAAGACAAAATCATCATGCGCTGTAAAACGTTCTTCCATTTTTGCTTTTAGTACTTCTAAATCTGATTGAACTGATTTGTCTTCAGCTTTTTCAATCACTTGATCGATTCCAGCTAAATTTTCTTCAGCCGATTGCATTGATTCTTTTTCAGTTTTCAAAAACGCTAAACGCTCTTCTGCCGAATCAAGCGCTTCTTGAGCTTGCTCTGCAACTTTGTCCTGCTCTTCTTGAGTTAACGCCATAATATCTGCAAACAACTTTTGTTCTGCTTTTTCACGCTTCTCTAAGTCATCCTGAACCTCACGATACTCCTCTTCGGCTTCGAATGTATCATTGAGTACTTTGTCCAAATCTCCACGAATGCCTGAATCAGAACAAGCTGTCAAAAAGAGAAGAGTAGAAAGACTCAACGCTATACGTGTTTTCCTCATTTAATTCACCCCTTATTTACCATGAATTAACTATAATCTTTGGTTATATAAAAGACAATACAATCTGACGGCTTTTCTTTTTTCAAACTAATTGTTTTGCGTTATACTTGTATGTATAGCGAGCCATTTGAAAGGATGAAATTACTTGATACGAATGAAAGACATTATACGTGAAGGTCATCCTACACTCAGACTACGTGCAGAAGAAGTGCAACTCCCGCTTTCTGAAGAAGATCGTAAACTCGGTGAGGACCTTTTAGAATATGTAATAAACAGCCAAAATGATGAATTGGCTGAAAAATATGATTTACGTCCAGGAGTCGGAATTGCAGCCCCTCAAGTAAATCAGGCAAAACGAATTTTCGCATTGCATTTTGATGATAGCACTGGAGAAGATTTGAGCCTTGTCGTGGTTAATCCCAAAATCATTAGCCATTCTGTTGAAAAAACGTATTTGGCTGCTGGCGAAGGTTGTTTGTCTGTTGATCGCGCAGTTTCTGGTTATGTGCCAAGATATGCAAGAATCACTATTAAAGGGTTCAACTTAGACGGCGAAGAAATTAAAATGCGTTTAAAAGGTCTTCCTGCTATCGCTTTTCAACACGAATTAGACCACTTGAACGGTATAATGTTCTTTGACCACATTGATTCTAAAAATCCGTTTGCCGAAATTGAAAATGCAATTGCAATCGAAAGAGACTCAGCTGAATAAGCTGAGTCTCTTTTTTCTTATATTAACTTTAAATATTTGAAGGCATTTGCTAAACCGTCATGATCTACATGACCCGTAACATATGACGCACGTTTTTTGGTTTCTTCGTGTCCATTTTCCATAGCAACACTAAATCCAGCTACATCCATCATAAGAAGGTCATTCAAACCATCACCAAATGCAATCGTATCTTCGATAGCATGTCCAGTTGCTCGGATCAAATGCTTAATGCCGCTTGCCTTTGATCCCCCTTTAGGTGTGATATCACAAGATACTCGGTGCCAGCGAACAAAGTCAACTTCTTTAAAAGTATCATGATATTGCTGTTCTTCATCTTTTTCACAAAAAACGAGCGCTTGATAAATTTCATTATTTAGATGAAAATCTTCTTCCATTTCAGGATGAGGTATTTTCAAGGTCTTAATGCTTTCATCGATATCAGGATGATAATCAATAGAAGAAATCATTTTTTCTTCATTCATAAATACGAGTGGATGATTTTGTTTTTCTGCATACTTATAGATTTCTTTTAGCATTTCTGTATCAACGGCTTCTTTATGAACCGTCTCACCTTTATGCGATATATATTGACCATTAAACGTAATATAAGTATCGATTTCTAGTTCTTCCAAGATTTCTTTAATCATAAATGGCCCTCTGCCTGTGGCAATTGCTAAATCATGGCCGTTTAGACGCGCTTGTCGCAATGCTTGTTTGGCAGATTCCGGTAGCTTCTTGTGTGAATCTAATAGTGTTCCATCAATATCAAGCAATAATAATTTAGGCATTTTTAGTCTCCATTCTTAATGTAAGTAATAGTAATTTCATAGTTCTTGATTCTTTGCAATTATCAGAAAAAGAGTTATAATTGCTTTGAGGAGTGATGCGCCATGTTGAAACGTTTGAAAAGAAAACTTCTCAGACAACTCAATGGCATCATGAATAAAAAGAAAATAGCATAATCGTTTTAGCCCTTCTATATAAATAAGGAGGGCTATTCTTTATTTTAGTCTAATGTCATGATAATATAAAGGAAGTGCATTTATTTGAGCGTGGAAAAAGGAGAGCAAACTATGATTTTTAAAGTATACTACCAAGAAAACCGTTTTGAAGTACCTGTTCGTGAGAACACACAAAGCCTTTATGTGGAAGCAGCATCCGAGCGCGAAGTCCGACACCACCTAAAAGACCGCAACTATAACATTGAACTTGTTCAATTACTTGAAGGAAACCATCTAGAGTATGAACAGTCGAGCCAAAATTACGAAGTTGAGAGCATCGAATAACAATGAAATTTGTTAAAAATGATCAAACGGCTGTATTTGCACTCGGCGGACTGGGTGAAATCGGCAAAAATACGTATGGTGTTCAATTCCAGGATGAAATTATCCTGATCGACGCCGGCATTAAATTTCCGGAAGACGATTTGCTCGGAATCGATTACGTTATTCCAGATTATACGTACTTAGTAAAAAATGTTGATAAAATTAAAGGCCTTTTTATAACACATGGTCATGAAGATCACATCGGCGGTATTCCTTATTTACTTAAGAAAATAAATATACCCGTCTATGGTGGGAAGTTAGCGCTAGGTTTATTGCGTAAAAAATTGGAAGAACACGGCTTATTGCGTCAAACGAAAATGACTGAAATCGGCGAAGACGATATCATCAAATTCCGCAAAACTGCTGTTAGTTTTTTCAGTACAACACACAGTATCCCTGATGCATTCGGTGTTGTTGTTAAAACACCACCCGGCAACATCGTACACACAGGCGATTTCAAATTTGATTTCACGCCAGTTGGAGAACCTGCCAATTTACTAAAAATGGCTCAAATCGGTAGCGAAGGTGTTTTATGTCTTTTATCCGACAGTACAAATGCAGAAGTTCCTGACTTTACAATGTCTGAACGTAAAGTTGGCGAATCTATTAAAGAAATTATGAGAAAAGTAGATGGTCGCTTAATTTTCGCTACTTTCGCTTCGAATATTTACCGTTTACAACAAGTAACTGATGAAGCTGTTGCACAAGGCCGCAAAATTGCTGTTTTTGGTCGTAGTATGGATAATGCCATGACAATTGGTCGTGAGCTAGGCTATATTAATGCTCCTGAAGATGCATTTGTGGATACTCAAACGTTAAATCGTTTACCTGCAAACGAAGTGCTAATTCTTTGTACAGGTTCTCAAGGTGAACCGATGGCAGCTCTTTCACGAATTGCTAGTGGTACACATCGTCAAATTCAAATTCAGCCAAACGATACGGTTGTCTTCTCGTCTTCTCCAATTCCGGGTAATACGAGCAGCGTTAACCGCACGATTAATTTATTATTCCGCGCTGGAGCAGATGTTATTCACGGATCGCTTAACAACATCCATACATCTGGTCACGGTTCAGAACCTGAAAACAAATTAATGTTGCGTTTAATCAAACCAAAATACTTTATGCCAATCCACGGTGAATTCCGCATGTTAAAAACACATGCTGGATTAGCTGTTGAATGTGACGTTCCTGTGGAAAACACATTTATCATGGAAAATGGTGAAGTACTTGCTTTAGGTCAAGACGAAGCTTCTATAGCAGGCCGCATCCCTTCTGGTGATGTTTACATCGACGGTAGTGGTATCGGAGATATCGGCAATATCGTATTACGCGATCGCCGTGTTCTTTCTGAAGAAGGTTTAGTTATTGTAGTTGTAAGTGTTGATATGGAAAAAAATAAAGTGGTTTCAGGTCCTGATATTATTTCACGTGGATTTGTTTATATGCGTGAGTCAGGTACAATGATTTACGAAGCACAACAAATGCTAAATCGCCATTTAAATAAAAAAATCCATAGCAAAAATACCGATTGGGCAGAATTGAAAAATGATATCTCAGATGTTCTTGGACCGTATTTATACGAGAAAACAAAACGTCGTCCGATGATTTTGCCAGTCATCATGGAAGTTTAATTTCAATTATTTCAGATAATCAAAAGGTGTATGGGAGTTACTTCCATACACCTTTTTTAATACAAAAAACCTGTAGAGGAATTTCTCCCCTACAGGTTTTACTAGTTCATCATTTTTTTCTCAAAGCGGTTAATATCCGCATCCGATCCAATAATGATCAAAATGTCTTCTTGTTCAATTTCCATATCTGCTTGCGGGGAAACAATAATGTCATCTCCCCTTTTGATCGCTACGATGTTAATCCCATAACGCGCTCGAATATCGAGGCCGATCAATGTATAACCAGCTAATTTCTGATTTGCTTTAATCTCCATAATCGAGTGCTCATCTGATAGCTCTAAATAATCGAGTACGTTGTTCGACAGAATATTGTGAGCGATTCGTATACCCATATCACGTTCAGGATGAACGACTTTATCTGCGCCAATTTTACTTAACACTTTAGCATGATAGTCATTTTGCGCTTTTACCGTAATTTTTTTTACACCGATTTCTTTTAACATCAAGGTGGTTAAAATACTAGCTTGAATATTTTCACCGATTGCCACAATAACATGCTCAAAATTGCGAATTCCTAACGACTTTAATACTGACTCATCTGTGGTATCCGCCACTACGGCTTGCGTCGCGATAGACGAAAATTCATCCACTCGTTCAGAATCTTTATCAATTGCCATTACATCAGCATCTTGTTCAATTAACTCTCGTACAATACTGCCGCCAAAACGCCCAAGTCCAATGACTACAAATTCCTTTTTCATATCCATCCTCCAAATGTTCTAGTAGCTTTATTTTACCATATATCATCCATACTAATTCTTAGCTTGTCTTTTATTTGAAAATCTTTTATAAATGCGCACCATATAAATTATATAACTAATAAAAAACCCCGCTTATCGGCGGGGATCTAATGGGCGTTTCGGCCGGTTTTCACAGTATTCACAACTAATATCGGTGCAAGGTTCTTCGCGCCATTCATTACAACTTGCGCAGTAACTTGCATCAAATTCATCATCAAACGTTAATGCATCTAAACAAGTATGACAATACGTGTGCACATCCATCCAGTTGATGAATCTTTTGTTAGCCACAAGATATAAACCTTGTTGGTCTTGCTTGTAATTCATGATTGATGGTTTTTGGATAACACGGTTTTTAGGATCAAGAAAGAAATTCATTTTTCCGTTCACATATATCACTCCTAGAGTTTTGGTCGAGCTGTTTAGACTATTTTATATGTTTACAATTTAAGTGAAAAGTAGTTGTATGGCATGCTTTTAGCCATTGAAAGATCAAGTTTATCTTTTAATTTATTTACCTATCGTTATCTTATCATTAATATACTGTCTCGTTGAAATTTCACACTTTCTCTATGATAGTAAAAAATGATGGTAAATTGCAATAGATAACAATCCCTTATTGAAAATAATTTTTGGCTTGAAAATTATTAGTCGTTCCGTATAATGGATATATGCTATTAGTAAACTAAAAGTATATTTTAACTAAACTTTCTATAATTTTTTATAGAATCGAGGAGAATTCTGATGAATATCGGAACAAAAATCAAACGCCTTCGATTAAAAAATGGTTTAACACAAGAAGAGCTTGGAAAACGCACGGATTTGAGTAAAGGATTTATCTCTCAATTAGAACGGGATATGAACTCCCCTTCTATCGAAACCTTTTTTTCTTTGCTAGAAGTGCTCGGAACTACGCCAAGGGAATTTTTTGCTGATGAGCAAAATGTAAAAGTTGTCTATTCTACGGTTGACCACACTGCTCATATTGATCCAATAGCTGGTTATGAAATTGAATGGTTAATCCCTACTTCTAACGAGAAAGAAATGGAACCCGTTTTTTTAACCTTGCAATCACAAGGTTCATTTAAAGAATTTGAGCCTTCTTCCGCTGAAACTTTTATTTATGTTCTAGAAGGTCAAGTACGACTTCAAATTGGTGAACAAAGTTATACAGCAGCAACTGGGGATTCAATTTATTACGAAGCTTCTAATCATCATCAACTAATCAATGATTATGACGGTATCACGGAAATGATTATTGTGACGACTCAATCTTATTTATAATTCAGGAGGGATTTTATGACAGATGTACCCATCATTCGGTTTGAAAATGTTACACAAACATATGAAGGAGCAGGCAATGTTTTAAACAATGTCAGCTTTAGACTTGAAAAAGGTAAATTTTATACTTTATTAGGCCCATCAGGTTGCGGAAAAACAACGATTTTGCGTTTAATTGCTGGATTTTCTACCCCTACTAAAGGTGATATTTACATTGAAGGAAAAAAAGTGAATAGCATTCCTGCTAACCAGCGACAAGTTAACACTGTATTTCAAGATTATGCACTTTTTCCTCATTTAAATGTCTTTGAAAATATTGCATTCGGCTTACGCATTAAAAAAGTAAAAGCAGTTGAAATTGAGCGACGTGTAAAAGAAGCACTTGCATTTGTAAATTTGCAAGGCTATGAAAAACGTGAAATTTCTGAGATGTCTGGTGGACAACGACAGCGTGTTGCAATCGCACGAGCGATCATCAATGATCCTGAAGTTATTTTATTGGATGAACCATTGTCCGCTCTTGATTTAAAGCTCAGAACAGAAATGCAATATGAATTGCGGGAACTTCAGCAACGTCTCGGTAAAACATTTGTTTTTGTTACGCACGATCAAGAAGAAGCTCTCGCAATGTCAGATGAAATTTTTGTCATGAATGCTGGACAAATTCAACAAAGTGGGACGCCGATGGATATTTACGATGAACCAATCAACCGCTTTGTAGCAGATTTTATTGGAGAATCGAATATTGTTAGCGGACAAATGATTGCAGATTATCAAGTACGTTTTGCAAATAAAGATTTTGAATGCGTTGATGCTGGATTAACTCCTAACGAACAAGTAGAAATTGTGATTCGCCCAGAAGATTTGGAAATCACGGCTAAAGGTGCTGGTCAGATGACTGTTACCGTAGATACTCAATTGTTTAGAGGTGTACATTTTGAAATTTCCACAATCGATGAAGTTGGCAATGAATGGCTTGTTCATTCGACAAAAAAAGTTGAAGTTGGCTCTCAAATCGGATTAGACTTCTCTCCTGAAGCCATTCACGTCATGCGATTGAATGAATCAGAAGAAGCCTTTGACGCACGTTTGGAGTCCTATGGAGCGACCGTCCATGAAAGATAACCCATCGCGTCCGTTATATCTTGTTCCTTATTATTTATGGATTGCTTTATTTGTAATCGCACCCATAGCGTTGATATTTTATTTTTCTTTTCTGGATTTAACAGGAACTTTCACGCTTGAAAACTATAAAAACTTTTTCTCTTCTGTTTATTTACGCATGACGTTCAGTTCTTTCTGGTACGCATTTTTGATTACGTTAATTACGGTCATCATTGCTTATCCAACAGCTTATTGGTTAACAAAAACTAAACATAAGCAGCTATGGTTATTGTTAATCATTATTCCGTCGTGGATAAATCTATTGTTGAAAGCTTATGCGTTTATCGGGATATTCGGCTTATATGGTCCGGCTAATAAGCTATTGCAAACTTTGGGAACTGGTCCTTGGCAAATTTTGTTTACTGATTTTAGCTTTATTTTTGTTGCGGTTTATATTTTCATCCCATTTATGGTATTGCCGATTTTCAATTCGCTAGACAAAATCAGCCCGGCATTAATCGATGCATCCCGTGATTTAGGTGCTTCTTCATTTACTACATTTAGACGCGTGATTTTCCCGTTAGCGATTAACGGCGTTAAATCTGGGGTACAAGCTGTCTTTATCCCTGCCCTATCACTTTTTGTTATTACGCGTTTGATCGCGGGAAACAAAGTTATTACACTCGGAACGGCTATTGAACAGCAATTTCTTGTTACACAAAACTGGGGCATGGGCTCTACCATCGCTGTCTTTTTGATTTTGTTTATGATTATCATCATGATGCTAACAGGTCAGAAAGAAAAAGGAGGCTCACCTAATGGCAAAACTAAATAAGCCCGCTAAAATATACTTGGCACTTGTCTTTGCCATTTTGTATGCGCCGATTTTCTATTTGGTTTTTTACTCGTTTAATAGCGGTGGAACCATGTCTAGCTTTGAAGGTTTTACATTGGAACATTACGGTGCTGTCTTTAACGACACACGCTTATTAATTATTTTAATGAATACCGTCATTATTGCGTTATTGTCGTCTCTGTTTTCAACGGCTATTGGTGTATTAGGTGCTATCGGCATTGTATTTTTGAGAAATCATAAAACACGCAATGCAGTTTTATCCCTAAATACGATTTTGATTGTAAGCCCTGATGTAATCATCGGTGCATCATTTCTTATCTTGTTCACGATGATTGGTATTAAGCTTGGCTTTGCATCTGTCTTAATTTCTCATATTGCTTTTAGTATTCCGATTGTGGTTATTATGGTGTTGCCAAAGTTGCAAGAAATGAGTACGTCATTAATTGATGCGGCAACTGACTTAGGTGCATCTAAACGTGATATTTTGACCCGTGTCATTATTCCGTATATCAAGCCGGGTATATTCGCAGGATTTTTTCTTGCGTTAACTTACTCTTTAGATGATTTTGCAGTAACGTTCTTTGTTACTGGTAATGGATTTTCGACTTTATCGATTGAAATATATTCAATGGCACGAGCTGGCATTACGTTAACCATTAATGCGCTTTCCGCTTTAATATTCGTTGTCACACTTGGATTGGTTCTTGGTTATTATTTCTTTACGCAACGCGCGGGTCAATCCCCTGGAACAGGAGGTGCTAAGCTATGAAAGAAATCACTAGAGCAGCAATCGCCATACTCCTGATATCAGGCATATTAGTGTATGTTGTCAACGTCCTTGAAAAAAGTTCAACAACTTTTGGCGGCGGCACTATTTCCGTTTACAACTGGGGCGAATATATTGATCCTGAACTAATCGACCAATTTGAAAACGAAACCAATATTTCAGTCGTATATGAAACATTCGATTCAAACGAATCGATGATGACTAAAATTGAGCAAGGCGGGACGACTTACGATGTGGCGATGCCTTCTGAATATGCCATTGAAAAAATGAAAGTAAACAATCTATTGCATCCGATTGATCATTCACTCATACCAAATTTAACAAATATCGATCCTTATTTTCTCGATCTTCCTTTCGATCCTGGCAATGAATACTCAATTCCATATTTCTGGGGAACTGTTGGAATCGCCTTCAATCCCACTTTACTTGAAGGTCAAACTTTTGAAAGTTGGGATGATTTATGGAATCCTTCACTAAATCAGGAGGTTATTCTTGTCGATAGTGCACGTGAAATTATTGGTCTTGGCTTAAATAGTCTTGGTTATTCATTAAACTCTACAAATATGGTAGAGCTGCGAGAAGCGACAGATAAACTAAAAACAATGGGACCAAATGTTAAAGCCATTATCGGTGATGAAATTGTTGAAATGATGCGTCGTGAGGAAGCTGCAGTTGCAGTTACTTGGTCTGGGCAAGCAGCAGATATGATGTGGATCAATGAAGATATCGACTATTCTGTGCCTAAAGAAGGCTCAAACTTATGGTTCGATAATATGATTATTCCTAAAACAGCTAGAAATATCGAAGGTGCCCATGCTTTTATTAATTTTATGTTAGATCCTGAAGTTGCGGCTCAAAATGCGGATTATGTAGGTTACTCTACACCTAACGAAAAAGCTATCGAATTAATGGATCCTGAAGTGACTGAAGACGAGCGTTTTTATCCACCAGTAGAACTCCGAGAGCGTTTAGAAGTGTATGAAAATTTAGGCCTTGAAATGCTGGGGACTTATAACGAGTTGTTTTTAGAATTTAAAATGGATATGGACAACTGACAGGTAGAACGTTTGCCTGTTTTTTTTTTTTGTTTTAAGGTATAGTATGTAGATTCTATACACTAAAATTTAGTGAAGCGAAATAATTACGAAAGAAGGTCTCCGAATGGCCATTAGATCAAATAAATTTGCTCTTTATGTGTTGATGTTCAATATGTTCATTGCGATGAGTGGGATTGGGTTAATCATACCGATTATGCCTGCCTATTTAGATACATTTGGAGTTGCTGGTCAAGCTCTTGGCACCTTAATTGCCACATTTGCCTTAGCTCAATTCTTATTTTCTCCTCTTTCCGGTAAGCTTTCAGATAAACATGGACGAAAAAAATTAATCATTTTCGGTTTAATTGTTTTCGGTTTATCACAACTAGCATTCGGATTAGCTTCTCATCTATGGATACTCTACGTTGCTCGTTTTTTTAGTGGCATAGGTGCCGCTTTCTTAATCCCTCCTATGATGGCATTTGTTGCAGACATCACAACTTATGAAGAACGAGGTAAAGGCATGGGTCTTCTTGGTGCATCGATGTCTTTGGGCTTTATGATTGGACCGGGGATCGGTGGATTTTTAGCTGGAGTTAGCATTCAGTTTCCATTTTACGTTGCCACTGCTGTGGCATTGATTGCTGCTTTTATCTCGTTTGCAGTGCTTCCAAATGTAGCACCCACTATTCAAGCAGCCAACCAGAAGTCTGAAAATTTGCTTCAACAGATGAAAAGATCTACTTACACACCATACTTCGTCATGTTATTGGTTATGTTCATCTTTGCTTTTGGTTTATCGAACTTCCAATCGACAATCGCTTTGTATGCTGATAAGAAATTCGGTTTTACACCAAAAGAAATTGCTGTATTAATCACAGTTGGTGGATTTGTCGGAGTTGTTGTTCAAACTTTTGTCATCGACAAACTCTTCAAGCGTTTTGGCGAGATGAAAGTGATTCTTGTCAATCTACTAATCTCTGCTGCTGGGATGATCGGTATTTTGTTTGTCAGTTCTTTCTGGGCCATTCTCTTAGTCTCAGCCGTGTTTTTCACAGCTGCATCCTTATTACGTCCCGCGATCAATACGCTAATCTCGAAATTGGCAGGCGATGAACAAGGTTTTGCAGCTGGTATGAATAATGCCTATATGAGTCTTGGGAATATGATTGGTCCAGCACTTGCAGGGATTCTTTTCGATATCGATATGAGTTATCCTTATATTTTAGGAACAGCTATTTTAATCGTCTGTTTCTTTATCGCTAATACATGGTCTATGAGAAAACAACAACTTCTTGCTACAAGCAGAAGTTAAAGATTAGACAAAAAAGTAGCTCCGACCTCGTTGGTCTGGGCTACTTTTTTTGTAGAAATAAAATGTCTGAAATTAATGAAATTTATTTTTTCTTTTTCGCTTTTATTAATTGATCGATTGCACCGGGTGAAGTAGACTCTTCATTTACGATTTTTACTTTTATTTTAGGCGTTACCAAGCCGAAACGTCTAAGTGTAATGTCGGTGAAGAATAAAAGCATTGCAGTAAATAGAAGACCCAACTGAATTGAACGAACAGAGCCACTTGTGTAGGGCATATCGCGGAAAGATTCCTCGAGGGTATCTAATAGCTGCCCACCTGTACGCTCAGTCATCGTATTCATTAAAGACAAGTTTGCCTTTGTCGATTTATACTCGTCGCCATAAGGGATAGTCAGGCCAGTCTTATAAGATGCTCCTGTTTCATTACTAATACTAAAAAAGACCAATCCTGGTGGAGCATCAATTTTAACATCTACCTTCCCTGGAGCTACAGGTTCTGTTTGTAACGGAATTTCGTTGCCTTGTTCATCTATTGCAGCAACTGTCAAAATCGCAGAACTATGTGTAGGATCTTCAATCGAATAAATGCCTTGTTCTTTTCGAACTACTGAAAAAGGAATTTCTTCAAATGATGGCAATAATTCTGCAGCACTCCGGTTCCAAAAATCAGGCCACTTTGACCAATTTTGAAAATCTCCACTCCATGCTCCGCTTCCTGATGTATAGGCAATTGTTTTGCCAAGTCCGTAGTTCCAACTTGCAAGTACGGGATCTTCTTCTTCGCTTTCAAGAGCAACAGAGGCAGTGTTTTTTGCAGTTGTTGCAATATACGTATTTAATTGCGGAACACCATCTGCAAACAAATTATCCCATTTACTATCATAAACAACCGGATAAAATGGTTTATCCACAATATAAGTTCTTGACATCATAATCGTTTCTCGGGATAAAATCGCTGGAATCGTAGTAGCGTCTGTTACATCATAAAATCGTCCGCTTCCCGTTCCAGCTAATTGTTCAAGTAAGTTTCGGTCTGCATCTTGACCTATAGATACAGTCGATAACGTAATATTATGGTCTTTTCCGTTTTCTATCAACGTATCATAATCACTCGAAGTTGACGATTGACCATCCGTTAATAAAATAATATGTTTTCGCTGCAACTCTAAATCCTCAAGCTCTGTATACGCCTGTTCCAGAGAACGATAAATTTCAGTGCCTCCACCTGGAGTAATACTTAAAATCTTATCTGCAGCTTTTTTCGGATCGTCTACCTTTCCAGTCGGTAAAATTTCCCACGGTTGATCGTCAAATGCAATGACCCCTAACGTATCATCCGGACGCAAAAGTTCGACAGACCTAGCCGCTGCTTCTTTCGCAAGTTCCATCTTCATCCCCATCATACTTCCTGAACGATCCATAACAATCATTAAGCCAAGAGAAGGCAATTCGTGCTTGCCTTTCACTTCCATTTCTACAGGCAGTAAGCGTTCGATTGGCGTCTTAAAATAACCACCAAGACCAAAGCTTTGATCGCCGCCAACCATCATGAAGCCAACACCAAATTGTCTCACTGCTTGTTCGATTATGGTCATTTGCTGTTCACCAATAGCTGTTCCAGATACATTATCAAAAATAATTGAATCATAGCGGAGTATAGCAGACAAGCTGCTCGGCAATTGTGCTGAGGTAATTTCTGTTACTTGTAAATTTTCCGTATTTAACAACGTCGGTATTGGACTTGGTTCGCCACCATTTACGACTAAAACTTCTGGGTTGCCAGCGACTTCCGTAATACTAAACAATGAATTATTTTCAAGATACGCGTCTTTTGCCGTCTCTAAACGCACTTCATATTTTTGAAGTCCTTCAGAGTTTGCAGGATACGAATAACTATAAACATTCTGACCTTCAAGCACGTTAATTTCTTGTATATCTAAATCTCGATCATTAGCAGAAAAAATCAGTTTTGCCTGTGCTTCGCTATCTGAATCTACAGCAATTGTAAAAGATTGAGCTTCTCCTAAAAATGCACGAGACGGGGTTTCAAAGCGACTCACTGCCATATCATTTTTAGTCATTTGTTCAATTGGCCATATGTCTACTTGAAGTCGATCAGACTGCAAGCGATTTAAGCTTTCGATTGCAGATGACTGCGTTTCATTGCCATCTGTTAAAACGACTAGGCGTGTCGCCAAGTTGGTATCTCCACTATTCGACGCAAGCTCTATCGCACGCGCAATATTTGTATGGCTATTTTGATTCACCGTTAATTCTGCCGGTATGGTTTGCGGATTTTTAGTCATTGGCAAAAGACTTTGAAAATCCTCTGCAAACGTATAAACTGCAACTGATTGATGATCTTTTTTTGCATCTAAAGCCGCCTCTACTGCTGCTACCATTTCTGTTTCAAGTCCATCAAGAGAAGCAGAACGGTCTAATAAGAAAATGATTTGCTCTTCTTTAACCGGACTAAATAACGATGGAGTCGCTAGTGCAAAAATCAGTAAAGCGACTACCGCAGTTCTAAGAAAAAAAACAACTTTCACTAGCCTAGAGCTCGCCGAAAAGTTCTTGACAGCAAACCAACCTAAATAGGTGATTGCAGGGATCAGCAATAGGAGCCAAATTGGATTACCTAGTTGTAATTCCACGGCGATACACCTCCCATTCCACTACAATTAATAGCAAAATTAAAGCAATAAGATAAGGCACAAAAGAAAAACGAACCATATCTTGTAAGGCCTCTGCTTGTCCCATTTTATAAGTCGAACCAGCAGAAAGCATCTTTTCTTGGGAGCTTAGCTGAACAACCATCGTCATTTCTTTTTCGTCACCCACCACTTTATAAATGCCAGGCTCCGCCGGTGCGATAAATGGGTCACTTCCTTCTATGTAAGAATGACTATACGAGCCATCCCGAAAGATTTCCCATTCTCCTGTTTTTGAAGCTAATGAAACAGACCGGTGTTCATTTGGTTGGAAATACCCGAGAAATTCAGCATCTCCAGACAAACTTTCCATCGCACTCCATAAAAACAATGGAAATGATGGGGAGAGTGGCCAGTCGGTCAATTGGACATCTGTCAGCACGACTATATCCCCTTTTGGAGAAACTTGAATAAATGGTTGTTCATCAATCTGAGCGATCGTTTCATAACCTTCAATAGGCGGATATAATTGTGATACATAAACATCTTCTAAAGAAGCATAAGTAAAAAGTGGGTGAGGCTTTGTTTCAATTTGACCTGATACTTCAAATGGACTTACATCATTACGCCCAAACAATAAAATCGGAGTCTGCCCCTCGAGTAAATCAGGTTGATTTGTCACGAGTGGCACCCCTGAATCGGGCTGTAACTGGCTTGACTCTGACAACCTAACATCTAAAGATAACGAACGAAAACCACTTGCGATTAATTCATGTAGCACAGAATCAATCGTGACTTCTCCTACAGGAGGGGCTAAATAAGTCGCCATAGTATTGTCAGCCAAATAGTCATCTGCTACTTCTACTGTCGCCTGCCAAAGCATACCATCTGGTAAATCTTCAAATGGCACAAGTAACTCCTCAGTAGCCGCTAGTTCCACGGTAACTTCTTTTTCCACACTGCCACTTGATAAACGGACTATCGCAGGTAAAGCTTCTTCGCTATTATTTACTAATTGAACAATTCCACGTGTTCCATCTTCCGTTTTGGAAAGCCCAAATTGACGGACAGATACATTGCGCAAGGTTTCCGTAAAACCATGCACGTGGTAGCTTTGCCCCGTTTTATTGGCTAGCACAGAGCGGTCTAAGCTATCTGTGAATATATGAATAATAGTAGAATCATTGACCGCCAATGTATCCGCAAACAAAATCGTTTGCTCGATTTCAGCGCTTTCATAGTTCACCATTAATTGATCGATGGCTTTTTCAACTTGCTCTAGATTTTGTTCATTTCGAATAATTACTTTCGGACTAGTGCCAGTTGTAACAATCGTTACCGGTTTTCCACCAGCTTGTGCAGCCAAACTTTTCATGTTTTGTTGTTGTTGTTCAAAATGAGCAGGTGAGCCCGCTAGCATCGTTGCTGAAGTATCGACCACAAAAATGAAATCATTGCCCGCTAGAGTTTCTGATTCACTAAAAGGCTCGATTAATGCCAGGACACATAAGAGCAGCGCCGCCAATTGTAGATAAAACAATAGATGATGCTGCAGTTTTTTTAAATAAGGAGAAGCTTGCAATTCTTTCATACGTTCTTGCCAAAATAAAGTTGAAGATACATGCTGATCCTTGTATTTTTTTCTAAAGAAATAATAGAGAATCACGGTTAGCGGCATAACTGCTGTCCAGATCATTCCCCAATTTGATGCTCCCATGCCGCTTCACCTCATCCGATCCAATTTTTCCGTGTCATTTGATGGAACAATACTTGCTCGATTCCATCTTCTACCCGTAGGGGCATATATGCGATTCCGTATGTTCGACAAAGGGATTCTAAGCCTTTGCTATGAAGTTCACTTTGTTTTTGATAGGCACGAAGCGCTTCTTCCGTAACCGTCACATTCGTTACTTCTTGAGTTTCTGCATCGATAAAACGAAGATCTCCTTTATAAGAAGGCACTTGCTCTTCTTGTGTATTCACATGAATAAACCTTATGTCATGTGCATAGGCAGGAGCTTGTCTGAAAAATAAGTTCCAGTCTTCTAACGGTTCCAATCCATCCGAAACGATAAATAACACTGTAGAATCTTTTGCTGCATGAAAGCTTGCTTGCTTTGCAAACGACAAACTTTGAGGTTCAGGCATCGTTGAGATAAAATGCTCCAATAACTTTTTAGCTGACTTTCCTTTTTTTCGAAATGGGACGACTTCTTTTTGGCCAGCAGAAACTGTTAACCGGTCATCGCTCCCTAACACCATTAACCCAAGTGAAAATACCATTTGCTTAGCAAACAGCCATTTATTGTTCATGGATTTCGAACTGTCGAGCAAAATGTGAATACGCATTTCTTGTTCATCTAAAAAACGTTTAATGTATACTCTTTCAGTCCGTGCGTAAACGTTCCAATCAATGTGGCGTACATCATCTCCAGGATGATATTCACGAAAATCAGAGAAATCTAATGAACTGCCAAAGCGCATAGAGCGGTGAGACCCTTTATGATGGCCCCTAATTTTTGCTTTTGTTCCTATGGCGTAGCGGCTAAGACGTGATCCCCAATCAGCTGGTAGGTTTAATAAAGTCATTTCAAAACGCCTTTACCTGCTGTGCTCAGCACTTTATCGATCAACTCGTCTGCTTTTTTGCCAATGGCTTCTGCTTCATAATTTAATAACAAACGATGACGCAATACCGGTTTTGCCACATGCTTTAAGTCACCAATAGATACATGATAACGTCCTTCCATTAATGCTCGTGCTTTAGCCAAACGAATCAAACTTTGCAACCCACGAGGACCGCTGCCATATTGAATAAATTGTTGAATTTCTTGATGCTCTGAATGTTCAGGGTGCGTATTTTGAATAATGTCGACAGCGACCATTAAAATATCTTCTGCCATCAACACTTCTTTGACCATTTGTTGAGCTTCGATCAAACTAAAAGTGTTCATTTTTTTAGTAAGATTGATGGAATCTGCCCCTGTTGTTCGCCGACTAATTTCAGCAAGTTCATTGCGACTTGGATAAGAAACAAGTATTTTACATAAAAAACGGTCCATTTGGGCTTCAGGCAATGGATAAGTTCCTTCCATCTCGATAGGATTCTGTGTAGCCAAAACGAAAAACGGTCTTGCCATTTTTTTCGTATCTCCCAAAATCGTCACCGTTTTTTCTCCCATCGCCTCAAGTAGCGCACTTTGTGTTTTAGGCGTTGCACGGTTGATTTCATCTGCTAATACCATTTGATGAAAAATCGGTCCTTCTCTAAAAGTAAATTGCTGACGCCCTTGCGCATCTCGTTCAATAAGACTAGTTCCTGTAATATCCGAAGGCATTAAATCTGGTGTAAACTGAATTCTTGAAAACGACAAATCAAGAACATCCGAGATGGTTCGTATCAACATTGTTTTACCTAGACCCGGAAGCCCTTCGAGTAAGGCGTGACCATCCGCCAAAATAGCGTATAAAGAAAACTCAACTGCGCTTTCTTGTCCGACGATAAAACGCCCAATTTCAGTTTTTACTTCTTGAAGTAATTGACTCATTTCTGTAAATTGATCGGTTGTATATGTCATAAAAACCCTCTTTTCTATTTGTCGGTTTCAATATCAGTAAAGTATTGTTCCACAATGGTTTGCAAATCAGGAGGCAATTGCAGACGATCTGCACTTGAGAAATACGATGCTGAATAATCTCCCACTACATCTGCATAAGGTCGTACTGTTCCTTTAGTTGCAGAAACAGTTCCCGTTTGCTCACCAACTGCTTCGCCTTCTCCAACTTCTCCACTGTCAACGGTTGTTTGTCCTTTGCCACCGATTCGAGTAGGCACAGTCAATAAATCACGGCTGCCTTTACCTGTACCAGCTCCACTACCGCTTTGTCCTTGTCCTTGTCCTTGGCCTTGGCCTTGGCCTTGGCCTTGGCCTTGGCCTTGGCCTTGGCCTTGACCCTGACCTTGGCCTTGACCCTGACCTTGACCCTGACCTTGACCTTGTCCTTGGCCTTGACCCTGACCTTGACCCTGACCTTGACCTTCGCCCTGTCCTTCGCCTTGGCTTTGAGACTCGCTATTTTCTGAACCTTGTTCCCCTGTTGATTCATTTTCTCCTGTACCTGATGCTTGTCCATTTGCACCGGATTCACCGGTAGTTTCAGACGATTCGCCGTCACTAGAACCGTTTTGTTTGCCTTCGTTCGATTGTTCACGGTTGGCAATTGTTTGTTGCAACGGAAATGATACGGGTTTCCCCATATTGCTTAAAGTCGTTTGCGTCTTTCCTGCTTGTTCAGCTAATTGATTGGCTGCTTTTTCTAAGTCTTCATTCGTCTTTTTAGCATCAGGATTTTGGTCTCCTGCTAATTGCCGTTTTTTCAACTCCAATTCTTTTTGTTTTTTTACAATTTCTTTTAATACTGCTTCTGGATTTTCTTTTTCTGCAACTATAGCTTTTAATGCTGCTAATTCTTTTTTAACAGTCTCTGTTTCTGCTTGCTTTTTAATGTCATCAATTTCTTTTTTAAGCTCTTCAACTAATTCAAGTTCTTTTTCCACATCATTTGCTTGGTTTTGCAAATTACTTGGGAAAATTAAAAGCAAGAGCATTAAAGCAGCACTAATCACAGCACCGATCAACCATTTTGGTCGTAGCCACATTTTGCGTTCTTTTCGAAACAATTGATAACTGTGTGGAATATTTTTTGCTGTTTTATGAGTTAACTCTTGTGATAGTTTATTGTGCTCTGTCATTTTCCACACTGTTAATAATTGATTATGCGGAGTAAAACGGTCTAATTCTTGTACAGCTTGTTGCTCAGTTGGGAGTCCTTTTAAAGACAATAAAATCCAACCAAATGTCGCAACTGTTCCTACTGCATATGCATAAAATTCATAATAAGGAAGCACGAACAACCGTGATCCAAAAAGCAGAGCAGCGGCTAATACAAGACCTGCAAACAAAGCAAACTGAAAACTACGTCCGATATGAAGCATCTTTAAAATGCGCTTTACTTTTTTGACGTGGTTGCGTATATCACGATTGTTCATGAGAATCCCTCCTTATTTGTATTTATTCATATTTACGCGTAATTTTTTTACCGCTAACAACAAACTGCCTGCTGTTATTAAAATATAAAAAATGGTGTAGCCGATCCATAACGGAATGGGTACCATTGTCACCGTTTGTAATTCATCTTGCATAGGTGGCTGTAATAACGTCAGCAAAACTGCCGGCGGATTAATCGTTGCCCAAAAATGAGCCATTGGTGACATTGTTGTCGCTGGTGAGGTCATGCCCATTTGAGAAACTTGAACTGAGATTAATAGAAAGAATGCGGTAACTCCCGCAAGAAAAATCATAGCCCCATAAGTTGCAATAATGGCAACTATGGTTTTTCTGATCAATGTTGAAAACATGACCCCAATGCTCGCAATTGCGAGTAATGTCAGCATATAAAACAAGAAAATAAAGAACAACTGACTTGGAGAAACACCTCCGTATAAGAAAACTAAACTGTAAATAGGTAAACCAGACACGATCATCAGCAATAAAAACGCGATAGACGATGTCATTTTCCCAAATATAATTTGGAAAGACGTTTGCGATGTAGTAAGTAAAATGTTCAATGTTTGCTTTTCTCGTTCCGTACTAATCGTTCCTGCGGTCAATGCTGGCGTAATAAATAGGATCAATCCTAATTGAATATACGTCATCATACTAAACAACATAAAACTTTCGTCCGGACGGAAAAATCCATTTCCAGTTAAAGATGTGGCTAAAAAGATAAAACCAAAAACAAATACACTCATCGCGATTAAGTAAAACAAAATACCCGTAAAACTTTTTAAATTACGGAAGCGCAATTTAAGCTCTTTGACTAGTACTGGATTGGTAAAAAGGGGTTTCATCCAATTTCCACTCCTTTTGTAATTGCCATAAAGACATCTTCTAAATCTGTTTCTTCTTCAGAAAATGAAAGAATCGGCAATTTCTGATGTATTGCGCGCTGTAGCAACTGCAATTGATCTTCTTCTGTGCCACGATAGAAAAATTGAAGCGTGTTTTTACCTTGCAGTTCTACAATTTGAGAAACAAATGGATCCATTTCAAAAAAAGAAACAACTGATTGTATGTCTCCGCTAGTTTTGACGCGCAGCACTTTTTCACTTTGCAATTGCGCTTGAATGTCTGATACAGAACCTTGCGCAATTAATTTTCCATTATCAATTACTCCGATGCTATCACACATCTCAGCAAGTTCCGGAAGAATGTGAGAAGAAATCAAGATGGTTTTGCCCATAGCTTTTAACTCTCTTAATATATCTCTCATTTCCACACGTGCACGTGGGTCTAGACCTGATGCCGGTTCATCTAAGATTAATATTTTAGGATCATGAATTAATGCACGCGCCAGACAGAGCCGCTGTTTCATCCCACGCGATAATAAATCAACATATTCATATCGCTTGTTTTCTAAGTTGACTAATTCTAAAAGCTTCGGGATTAATACAGCACGCTCTTTTGGTTTAATGCCATAACTCGCACCGTAAAAATCTAAATACTCGTCTGTTTTTAATTGATCATATACCCCAAAGAAATCTGGTACATAGCCAATTTGCTTTCGTACTTCTTGAGGGTTTTTAGTAACACTCACCCCATTAATGAAAGCATCTCCAGCTGTTGGCTGAAGAAGTGTGGCCAAAATCGAAAAAGTCGTTGATTTCCCTGCTCCATTTGCACCTACAAAACCAAAAACTGTGCTATCTTCTACGACCAAATTCAGATCCTGAAGAGCGTAGAAAGATCCGTATTTCTTGGTTAATCCGATTGTTTCAATCATGGAGCAATCACTCCTTTCAATTTAACTTTTGGCATAACCACTTCAGGAATACCTGAGTTATCGGACATGTCTAACTTAAATTTAATTGCGCCTTCTGCGTTTAAATATTCTTTTGCATTGTCAGCGAATTTTTGATTAGATTCTGTCAGTTCTTCGTAATCTCCACTTTTGTGATTTAATATACTGACATTCAAGTTTGGCGCAGATTTGGTCACAGATAATTCATTCCATACTGCTTTTTTAAGCTCTAAATCTTCTGGTAATGTAAACGTTAGTTCATATTCTCCAGGCTCTAAATAAAATAGATAAGGGTCTGTTGATACATTTTCAAAATAACCAGTATTATTTATACCAGCAAGATTCATCGAAAATGCATCTACGTTTAAAGTAATATCTCCACTCAAGCTCAATTTCGGTTTGAAACTTTGTGCAATAAGATGTACAGACTCAACAGAAGCTCTTTGGTTTTCGAGCGTAATCGGTACAATAGCATCGCGTGCATAAGCAATTACGTAAGGAGCCTTACCTTTTTGGGACAATTGCTCATATGATGTAGTCAACAATGATTGTCGACGTGCTTTTTCTAACTCTTTTAAGTTTGCAATCGGTTGATAACTATACGATTGTCCGATTGGAGCTGCTGGTGACAAAATAGCCGATTGAACGGTTTCATCAACTACTAACTCTTCTCCCGGGTTCAACTTGCCTATGTCTATAAGACGTGTTCCTGTCCAAATCGAAACACTTTCGACTGCAAAAGGAAAGTTATTTTGTATAGAGCCAGTAATTTTTTCATTTGCGACTTCCAAATCGATTCCGAAGTCTCCGCTGTCTTCAATATACGATTGACCCATAATCGAACCTACAGACCAATAACGCATATCACGTAATGTCATTTGGTTGCTTGCAGCTCCTTTTTCCAACATTGCCGACAAGTACGGCTGTGTGGATGAAAAATCACTAGCCAAGCGATGAGTCATTGTAGTAGAAGAAGGGGCTGTAAATTGATAATCTCCTCCACGATTCGAAAGTAACGAATTGACGTAATATCCTTTTAATCCACTATCAGCATCCACTTCAAAAAAGCCGGTTTGTTGAATTTGCGGATTTCCAATGCGATCTTTTGCTCCAAAAGCAAATAATCCAATTGAAGTTACTATTGCAATAGTAGGAATGATAAACCAGGCATATTCACGTTTGTCCTTTTTCTTAAGAACCATATATAAAATAGGGACAATTAGTAAAATATAAAGCAAGATAACGATAATAATGAATGGTTTTGATACTTCAAAGCTTTCGAATAGCTCGTTAACATTTCCAACTTCATACGTCATAGTATCGAGAATCGATTGTCCACCCATGTTATTATAATTTGCTAATGAAGATGGGAACAAATTCGATAGCATTTGACTATAACCTTTTTGACCGGAAACGGTTTCATCTCCAAGTGAAAAACTCATTTGCGTCAAACTACCAGATCCAATAGACTGCGATGCAGCCAAAACTTGATCGTCTTTTTTCAGCTTGACTACAGCACCTTCTTTAGCGCTTGCTCTAAACACAGGAACTGGATTTTCAAGTCCTGGAATTGTAGTTTCCTTAGAATCTGCTAAATTTAACGGTAAATATTCACTCAAATTTCCAAGTTCTGCTTCTAAATTACTCGATGAACCTGTAATAACATGTCCACCTTGCTGTACCCATAGTAAAATGGCTTGTTGCGTAGGAGCTGGTAAATCGCTGTAAGTAAATTCATCAATAACAAGAACATCAATCATGTCCCAAGCTTGAGCTTCGGTCGGTAATGTAAAATTCTTTAATTGATTTAAATGAAATACCTCAATACCTTCACTTGAGGGTATCGAAAGCTGCTTTAAAGGTAACAGACGGTCTTGATTGTCTGTTAAAGTCGCGACAAATACTGACATAGGTGAATAATTAGATGGTTGAATCTTTTTACTTCCTTTAAAAGCAATAGATTTCCCGTCTTCCCATCCTCCTTCAAACAAGAAAATGTTTTGATCGCCGGTACCTCCTGAATAATACGTATCCGTTAATCCGGATGCTGCGATTTGCAAGGTTTTTGTTTCTCCCTCGGCAAGCTCAATTGGCAGTGCCATTCCAGCTCCGAGATTATAAGTTTCTGAAAAACTAAGTACTAAGTCACCAGAAAAAGCCGAACCGTCATTGGTTATCGTAAACTGCAACGGTAACCCTTTTTCCATTTTCACTTTATTTTGAAAACCGGCACTGGAATCTATGGTGATTTGCGGCGCCGCTAAAGATGGTTGAGGCAAAATTAAAAAACTAAATAGCAATGCAAAAGCAAAATATGCCAGCAAGCGTTTATGCATGTTGACCCTCCTTTTATTCGTCTCTTTATTAGTACGCTAGCAATTAAAAATAGTTCCATATTCTCACTACAAAACAAGGTTTAATTTTCTTACTAAAAAAGAACAGGCAGCTTAAGCTACCTGTTCTTATAGTTCTACAAAAAAGCCATGTAAAAAATCTGGCATGAATTCTAAGATTTGTTCATCTGGATTTAATTTTGAGTGATGCAATCCATAGGGTGAGTTGACACCGGCCCAGAACATCATACCTGGAAGTTGTTCAGTAAAATAACCAAAATCCTCGCCAGTCATTGCTGCCTCACTTTGTATGGCTTTAATGTTTGCTACTTGATTGGCATAATATAAAAATTTTTCCGCCAACTCTTGATTATTATTAACCTCGAGATAACTCGATCCATAATCGATGCTTACTTGACAATTGTATGCTTCTTCTACTGCACGACAAATTGCTTCAATTCGCTTTTTCACCTGCCTCATCGACTCACTGTTTAATGTACGAATCGTTCCTTCTAGACGTGCATGTTCAGCAATAATATTTTGTACAGTTCCAGCGCTAAGCTTGCCAATTGTCAGTACAGCAGAGTCCATCGGATTTACATTCCGACTAACAATCGTCTGTAATTGCATTAGCATGGATGCAGCAGCAACCGCCATGTCTTCTGTTAAATGGGGAAAAGCTGCATGCCCACCTTTGCCATGAAGGTCGATAAATAACTCTGATGTATTGGCAAACAATAAGCCTGGTCGCGTACCTACCGTGCCAACTGGTAGTTCTGGTGCTATGTGCAAAGCAGAAATCATATCCGGTAAAAAATCAGGCTTTTCACTTTTCAGCCATTCTCGAAAAGGCAATGCGCCTCCTGGACCTTCTTCAGCTGGTTGAAATAAAATAACGACATCATCTTGGATTGGTTTTTCAATTAACTTTTGCAATAAGCCTATGGCAATTGTCATGTGCACATCGTGACCACAAGCATGCATAAATCCTGGATGCGTCGATTGAAATTCTAAGCCGGTTTCTTCTGTAATCGGCAAAGCATCTATGTCAGTTCTCCAGCCAATCAACTTTGTTGGGTTGTCCCCTAACACTTTGACTGCAATTCCAGTACGCCATTTCACGATTTCTAATCGCTCTTGCGGAAACTGAGAAATGATGTCCATTAAATAGCGTTGCGTTTTTACTTCTTTAAAGCCAATTTCCGGAATTTGATGCAAAGCTCTTCTAATTTTCACTAATTCCATTGGATTCACCGATTATAACTGTCTTAGTTCTTGTTTGATTTCTGTTTTTGAGCGTGTTTTAGCATCCATCAATTTCAATACGCGTGCTGGCATTCCGCCCACTACTGAATTTTCAGGAACATCTTCGATAACAATTGCACCCGCTGCAACAACTGCACCTTTGCCAATACGAACACCTTCAAGAACGACTGCATTTGCACCGATCATAACATCATCTTCAACTATTACAGGAGTAGCTGAAGCTGGTTCAATTACGCCTGCAAGTACTGCGCCTGCACCGATGTGACAGTTTTTGCCGACAGTTGCACGGCCACCCAAAATAACACCCATATCAATCATAGTGCCATCACCAATAACAGCTCCAATATTGATTACAGCACCCATCATAATAATGCAATTGTTTCCGATTTCTACGTTTTCACGGATAAATGCACCTGGCTCAATACGGCTATTAATGTTTTTCATATCCAATAATGGAATCGCTGAATTTCTACGATCGTTTTCCACTACAGAATCTTCGATTGCTGAAGCATTAGCCTCTAATGCTGCTTGAATATCTGTCCATTCGCCAAATACAGTAACCGAATTGCCTTCTCCAAAAACTTTAGAATCTGTTCCATAATCTAAATCAGCAACGCCTTGTCCTTTTATGTAAACTTTTACAGGTGTCGATTTTTTCGCATTTTGTATGTACGAAATAATTTCATTTGCATCCATTTGTTTCATCAATAAAACCTCTTTCTGTTATGTGATGTAATTATTATATCTGATTTAGTATAAAAATTCATCCACTTCATCTTAATAAAGTGGCATGTTTTTCGACTATGTCGACAAATGCTTCAACCTGTCGTAGTTGGAATGCTGATTCATATCCAATCAACCACGTATCACGCGTCAATTCTAATTCTTCTTTGTTGTTCGTTAATGGCATCATATGCACATCTTCGGTGCCAGCCAGCGTAATCGATGGCAAGATGGCATAGCCGATTCCATTTACAGCCATTTGTTTACACGTTTCAATTTGATCTACAGTAATTTGACGCTTTGGATTTGAAGCAAAATGCTTTTGCCACCATTGTTGTATTTCCTCGTAGTAAGTTGAATCGCTTTTAAACTGAATAAACGGTCGCTCTGTTTGAAGGAGCTCTTCAAGAGACCGAATCTCTTTATCTACTAAATACAAAGTATCTTTAAACAAATGCAATTTGGGTCCTTTCCAATCTGTGTGACCACGAACAATTCCGATATGTGCTTCCCCGTCATATAGTGCCCGGACAATTTCCGAACTCCAGCCGGTGATCAATTGAATTTTCGCTTCTGGATAAAGCGTGACAAAATCTTTCAAAACTTTCGGCAGCCAATTTTGACCGATAATCGTGGCACAAGCAATTTTTAACGTACCGTGCACTTTAGAAGTTAAGGTGTGCAATACTTCAAAAACTTCTTCTTTCCGCTGAATTGTTTCAATCGCATACTGGATAACCAATTCGCCAGCAGGGGTTGGCGAAAGTCCTTTTTGAGAACGAATGAACAATTGTTGCCCCCAGTCTTTTTCAATAGATTGAAGACGCTGAGATAATGCCGGTTGCGATAAAAAAAGCCGTTCTGCAGCTTTTCTCATATTTCCTTCTTCTGCTAATACCTTAATGACTAATTCTTCATTTGACATTGCTCTTCACTCCTCTTTGTCCGCGAAGTCCTAAAATCAAAACAAGGCTAAGCATAGCGAAAAATGCGGTCACTAAATACACCATTTGTAGCGACTCAGCTAATCCCTGCTGAAGAAATCTTAACGCCTCGACTGGCATTTCGACACGAGTCTTTTTACTCAACAAATCATTGATTGAACTTAATGTATAACTTTGACCGTTATCAGCAAAATAACGCAATAGTGAACTGTTCAATATACTACCGAGTAATGCCACTCCGATCGTACTACCTAAGTTTCGCATAAACATATTTGAAGCAGTAGCTGACCCACGCTGTCCATAAGAGACGGCAGCTTGAATCGAAACGATAAAAGCAGTACTGGTCAACCCCATTCCAATGCCAATAGCAAAACTCGACAGCGCCGCCCATAAAGGTCCAAAGCTCGGTTGCATCAAGACAAACAATAAGGTCCCAATTACGAGGAAAACGCCACCAGCTAATGAAGTTTTAAAATAACCAATTTTCAGCAATAATCTCCCCGAGAAAAAGGCTGCAAGTGGCCAACCAATTGACATAGCTGTTAACGTAAATCCCGCAATTGCTGCAGGTTGTTCCATGACACCTGTAACATATGTAGGTAAATAACTCGATATCCCAATTAATATAACACCTGTTGCCAATGAAACAAGATTGGCATAAAGAATGGTTTTATTTCGCCAAATCTCAAAAGGCATGATTGGGTCTTCAGCTTTGCGCTCTACAATAACGAAGAAGACAATAAGTAAACTACTAGCTACTAATAATAGTAACGTTTGTGTAGATAGCCAGTTAAATGACACGCCACCTTCAACAAGTAAATACAAAAGACTAGATAATGCGACCATTAAAAGAACTGCACCTTTGTAATCGATCACTGGGGTTTTGTTATTTACAGGTTCTTTTAAAAATAGTAAAACGCCGAGTAATGATAAAATACCAAGAGGTAAGTTTATCCAAAATACATATTCCCAACCGATAGTTACAACAAGCACACCACCGATAGCTGGACCTGTAACAGCTGAAATTCCCCATACACTCGACAAATACCCTTGAATTTTCGCACGTTCTTCCCTTGTATAAATATCCCCAACTATTGTAGTGGCGATAGGCATAACTGCGCCCGCTCCTAGGCCTTGAACAAAACGAAAAATGATTAGTTCATCCATCGTCGTGGCGAGTCCACATAACAAAGAACCAAGTAAAAATAATAGCATCCCAATAGTAAATATGCGCTTACGTCCAAATATGTCTGACAGTTTACCGTAGAGTAAGACGGTTACAGTACTCATTAGTAAATATGCTGAGAATACCCAGCTATATTGTGAAAAACCGCCTAATTCAGCTGCAATACTAGGCATAGCCGTTGATACAATTGTAGCTTCAACAGCACTGACAAACATCGCCAGCATGACTGAAGCTAAAACTAACGGCCTTTTTGTCTTTTCCATTCAACAAACCTCTTTTCGACTCAATATAGGAAAAATAAAAGCGCCTTTATTGATTTTATCAGTAGAAGCCAATTTGACTTATACTTCTAAAATCTGGGCGCCAGACATTGACCAATTTCATACAAAAAATCCATCTTCTTTTAAGCATAAAAAAGGCCTCTAAAACGAGACCTTCTCTACATAGAATTTTTTAATTGATAAAGTTGTTTTTTTAATTGTTTTAATACAACGCGCCGCGTCAAGATTCCCATGAACATTTCTTCATCATCTACAATGCAAAGAAAATTCTGGTTAATGACCATATCTAGCGCTTTTTGAAACCGCTCGTTAATGTGGATCAAAGGAAGATCTTTTTCCATGATATCTTCCACGCGGATATCAGAAAGCCGTTCGTATTCTATATGATCTAAACCGAGAATTGCGTCCGTTATTCGTTGTGCATTGATCAAGCCCCGAAAGCGATATTTTGAATCTAAAACCGGTATAGCTGAATAACCCGTCTTTGTCAAAACAAGTAATGCATGTTCTGCACTATTGCCTATTTGAACATGTGCAACTTTCTCAGAAGAGATGATATAGTCTTCGATTGGTGTATCAAGAAAATCTTTGCTTGGTAATGAAATCATGTACTCTACTCCTTTTACAACGCCTGTATTAAATGCCACCTATTTAGGTTCATCATAACACAACGGCATAGGCGAAACTATTTTATTCGCCCATCAAATTACTTAAAAAGGAAATTTGTTTAACCATTGCCCACCGTCTAATGTGACAATTTCTCCGTTCATATACGAAGCTTTATCTGACATGATAAATGCAGCAAGTTCAGCTACTTCTTCAGGTTTTCCGAGTCTTCCTAGCGGAATTGAATCAATTGTTCGTTTCGCTGCCTTTTCAGATTCCCATAATTTTTCAGCTCCACCCGTCCGTTCGATTGGTCCAGGCGCAATACCATTTACCCGAATGCCAAATTGAGTTCCCCACTCGACAGCGAGAGTTCGAGTTAAGGACATAACACCGGCTTTAGCTGCTGCTGAATGGGCAACTCCAGCACCGGCATTCCACGCATAAGTAGCCAACATATTAATAATATTTCCTTTAGTGCCGTTTTCAATCCAATAATTCCCAACTGCATGCGAACAGAAAAATGTACCATTCAACACAATATCAATCACCGATTTCCAGCCATTTGGTGAAAGCTTTTCTGCATGAACAATAAAGTTTCCAGCAGCATTGTTTACTAAGCCGTCCACTCTTCCGAATTTCTCATGAGCAAACTTAACCATCGCTTTTGCATGTTCAGGTTCTCTTACATCCATTTGAAATACTTCTACAGATCCACGCTCTCCTGTAATCGCTTTCACAGCTTCATTTAATTTTTCCATGTCTCGTCCTGTTATAACAACATTTGCTCCTTCTGAAGCAAATTTCTTAGCCATATGGAGTCCCATACCACTTGAACCACCAGTAACAATAATCGTTTGATCTGTAAACATAGAAACATCCCCTTTTATTAGTCTTGATAGTTAAACCGATGATTTTCATCTGAACGTATTTTGGTCAGACGTTTTCACCTTAACTAATAGAGTTCTACAAAGCTTTTGATTTTCCCTTTTAATAGATATGTTCCTTCGGTATACAGTGTCTGTTAATTTTGATATGATAATAGCGAACTCCCACTTATTTGGATGAAAGGAATGAGTCTATGCCATCTGCAAAATCAGATTCAGATATCGCACAAGCTATATTTACAGTAAACCGGCACGCAAAAACTGCTCCTGATAATCAATATTTATATGCATTAAAAAAAGAAGCGTTAAATTTGATGATTGATAAAGAGCGTGCATTAAAAATCGGCTTACACTTCAGTAAAAACCCTCAGAAAAGTCAACAACAATCTTCCGTCCTCGTTAAATGCGGCAATTACTATTTTCACATGCTCCCGAAAAAAGAAGATTTCTCCTTACTTGAACATTTAGGCCACTTAGACGATACGTATCGCAATCCGCCAAGTCGCATGAATTTGAAAGTGGCAAAAGAAATTTTACGAACGTTGACCGGACTGGAACCGCAAAAAAAAGAGTCTACACTTTCCAACTTCTCTAAAGCATATCAACCAAAACAAGTTGATCGCTTTTATTCTCCAAAAAAATCATACTTTGATTAAGTCTAAAAACAGCCGAAAACCTTTAAAGGTTTTCGGCTGTTTTTATGATTTATAATATTCGATTAAAGCTTGAGTACCATTTTCTTCGTTGCCCTGAGCTGCAATTTTTTCGTACATGCTTAGCGACATACGTAGCCCTGGTAAATCTAATCCCCAGTCCTCTGCTTCTTGTGCAGCAATTTTCATATCTTTAATAAAGTGTTTTATGTAAAACCCTGGACGGAAGTCTTCGTTAATCATTTTAGGTGCAAGATTGGACAATGACCATGAACCCGCTGCGCCTGATGAAATGGAACGCAATACTCGTTCTGGGTCTAACCCTGCCTTCTCCGCATAAATAATTGACTCACATACGCCAATCATACTACTCGCAATATTAATTTGGTTGCACATTTTGGTATGTTGTCCTGACCCTGCTGGTCCTTGAAACACAATATTTTCTCCAAACAAATTAAGGATAGGAGAAATTTTCTTATAAACTTCTTTTTCTCCACCAATCATAATGGACAATACACCATTTTTTGCACCGATATCCCCTCCAGATACAGGAGCATCTAATGCGTGAAGCCCTTTGTCAGCTGCTGCATCAAAGATTCGTTGAGCCAATTGCGGCTGGGAAGTTGTCATATCTACAAGGATGGTGCCTGTCTTAGCATTCTCTAGTAGCCCTTGTTCACCAAAATAAACTTGTTCTACATCGGAAGGATAGCCAACCATTGTAAAGATCACTTCACTATTTTCAGCAACTTGCTTAGGTGAATCAACAAGAGTTGCACCGGCTTCTACTAAATTCTCTGCTTTTTGAGCGGTACGCGTATAGATAAAAACTTCATGCTTATCATCGAGTAAATGCTTTACCAAACTATTGCCCATGACTCCAGTTCCAACAAATCCAAGCTTCATATGTATTTCCTCCTTTTAGTTTCATCTACAGTTTAGCAAAATTTCATAAGATATACACTTATAGGAACGAGCAATGTCATACTTTAAAAATTTACTCATTAAATGTATGTTTCTATATAAAAAAAAGAAGCCGATCCGTAAACGGACCGACCACAAAAGGGGGAAATGAGAATGTTGCTGTGTTCAAGTATACTATGCCCCTCCTGAAAAGATTTTAAACATTTTCTTTGAAATAATCTTTTTTTATTTTTTGAATATCAGCTATAAATTGTTTAGCATGTAATTCCGGCAATTGCTCGTCTCCATAACGGACACGATCATATGTGTGATAAAAAGAATCTGATGTATTCCAACTCATTCGTGACACCCATTCACGAACTGTTTCATAATCTTCTCTTCCTAAATTCTGCTCTTTCGCTGTCTTTTCGAGTTCACGAAAAGCTTCTCTAATTTGATGCAAATTCATTTCGGCATCAGAAGACTCAAGTACAAACGGCACAGCTGTTTGTATCGTTTGATTAGGATACCTTTTTGTTTTATTCGTAGTTTCTTTTATTGGTACTTTTATTTCTGGCTTTACTTTCCTTAACCATAAGACGAGTACAATTACACAGCTTACCAAAAATAAGCCTATTAAAATCTCCACTGGGTAATCAGTGGCTCCCGATTCACTTATCACTTGGGTGTTTTGAGTTGTTTCTTCATCTGGACCTAATTGATCAATTGTTTCTTGCATGTCCTCTTCTGTCGATAACCCTGATAAAAACAGAGTGACTTGCTCCATCAATAGAGCTAGCGGCCAAAAAAGAAGACGAATAACGCCTCCTACAACCCAACCAAGTCCTCTTCGTACTTCTTCAGCTATAAAAAAGGTAATGATTGCTGCAACGCTAGCTATGCTAACAAGAAAACCGAATGCTCCGACCGCTTGAGTCAATCGCATGCCTTCTGACTTAGAAACACTGTATTGGTCAATCACGCGAGATATTGTATAAAATAATATTGCGACCGGCACCATGGTGAAAAGTGTCTGAGTTGACTGCGCTTCAGGATTTAATAAAAGAAGAACCCAGCAAGCACTAAAAACCACAATAAATTTTACCAGAAAATGATGGTCATCACTAAATCCATCATAAAATGCTGAATACCTATTATGAAGCATATAGATTGCAAGTATACCTAACAAAAGTGCTAACCATGCTGGAACTCCTAAAACCCATAATAATAATATCGCAACAAAAGAAATTCCGACTCCGATAATTAAACTGTATGCATATTTTACAGTCAATAAATAGACACTCCCTGAAACGAATAAGGCTGTTAAAATCCAACTCCAAGCAGTGGGGGGTTCCACAAATACCAGCAATAACGAAAGGATAAAAGCATCCAGCATAAAGTAAATAGATGAAATAAAGCGGGATCTCATGCCAAATCACGTTCCTTTCTACCAGGTAAAACGGTTAATTGAGTCTGCCTTGCCCACATATTTATAAAGCGCAAAGAGTCCTCAGGCTTATCCGTCAATAAGTACGTGGTATAAGGTAATTCAGAATGTATATCCAAATGACCCAACATGGTGTTATAAGAAAGAGTTGCATTGTTTTTAGAAATAACCGATAGCAACTCCAATGCCTGCTGACGTTGTTTTTGACCTTGTCCTGCAGACAAATACAAATATGGCATCTTTCCAGCAGAACGAATATTGACTGCTACTGCATATGGGATACCTGCTTTAAAGCAATCTTCTATATAAGAAGCTAGTTCTTCGATTCGTTCTTCTAAATTGTGAATTGTTCCATAATATGCAGAGATATTCAGTGCAAAGAGCATAGTTTCGTTTGCCACTTGCGAAAAAATTTTGGTTTGGTAATTTTGCATTCTGACACTGGCTTTCCAGTGGATTTGGTTAAATTGATCAGTCGATACGTAATCTCGCGTACCGATTGGTTGAAAGGCATCGTCAAATAAAGAATGCTTTAAATTGAATTCTCCTGGCTTTTGTGGAGATGGCTTATAGCTAAAAGGATGTTTTTCGATCTTTGGAAACACGAGTTGTTCATGTGCAATTCTAGGAAGGTATTCTAATGTCACGCTACCTTCTCCAAATGGCTGCGGGATAAGCACTTCCATTTTTGTAATGCGTGAAATTCCTCTTTTCTTTCCTCTAACAGGTACTTCTATTTCGATAGTTTCGTTATGACCAATTGTGAATGGCAATGAAAGTTCTATTAGCTCACCAGAACTTATTCGCGGTTGTTCTATTGGTTCCACAGCATCATAAAACCATATTTTTAATTGGCCTCCCCAAATGGGTAATCCATCATTTTTAAAAGTAAACTGCCAAGCTGATTCTCCATCATAAAGGACACGTTTTCGCATTCGGATGTTTTGGAAAACTAATTTTGAACCAACATTCTTTAAATAGAATAATTGTCCCCCTACTATTGAAGCGACAAAAATAATGACGACAGCTGCAGTAAACTGCAAAAACACCATTGCCATAAAAAACAAAACAAGTAGAAAGCCGAGTACCCATTTCAAATTTTTAAAATCGTCGTCATGGCGCATCCAGATCATCTAAAATGCCTCTACCGGTGAAGAAACTGAATTTACAATATCACGTAAAACTGCTAAAGGCTCATGAATGAGCATGCCTTCAGCTGTTAGCATTAATCGGTGGACAGCTACCGGTTCTACTATGTATTTAACGTCATCTGGTGTAACAAAATTTCGCCCTTCTATAAATGCTCTCCCTTGCGCTGCATGAACAAGTGCTAAAGCGGCTCTTGAGCTTAGTCCAAGTTCAATTGATGGATGTTCACGCGTCGCTCGGACTAGCGATAATATGTACGTTTCAATGTCTTTATGTACTGCTACTCGACCTGCATCTAAATGCCATTGTTGAACATCTTCAACCGAAGCAACGGGAAGAATTTGTTTTTTATGAGATACGTTATCTCGAAAATTTTGGATAATCAAGAGCTCTTCTTCATATTCCGGATAACCAATTTCTAGTCGAAATAAAAAACGGTCTAGTTGTGCTGCAGGAAGCGGAAAAGTTCCTTGTTGTGACTCGACAGGATTTTGCGTTGCAATGACAATAAATGGGTTTGGCAATTGCAATGTATCGCCATCGATCGTTGCTTGCTTCTCTTCCATTGACTCTAAAAGACTTGATTGTGTTCGCGGCGTGGCTCGATTGATCTCATCAGCTAACAATAAATTAGTTTGTACAGGACCAGCCCGAAGTTCAAATTCTTGTGTTTTCGGATTAAAAAAGCGAATGCCTGTCACGTCTGACGGCAAAACATCCGGTGTAAATTGAATGCGTTGAAACTGACCTGCAAAAGATCCTGCAAATGCTTTAGCCATCCATGTTTTGCCTGAACCTGGCACACTTTCAAGCAACACATGCCCCCCTTGAATTAAAGCAATTAACATAAAGTCAATTTCCTTTTCTCTGCCCACTACTAATTGATTTAATTGATCTTTAACTTTTGTTAATTTTTCCACATATTCTCCCCATTTCCCATTTTGCTTATTATTTTGATGGTTCTACCGTATATGTGTAAATGGTTTTACCATGATGGTACGCTGTTCCACGAAAATGCTTGAAATCCTCACGCGCTATTAAAACTGTACGAAAATCCAAAAAATCTTCTTTTGGGATTGTAATGGATTCGATCGTTCCATTTTTTAACTCTTCTAGTTGTTGATTGTAATCAGTCATAAATTGTTCTCCTTTTGCCTTAGTATTGATAAGTTCTTCTGTTATAATACTAAACGAATGATATAAATTGATGATATAAAAATAAACAGTCTATAAAAACCTGTTCTAGGCACTAGTATACAGCAACAAAACGACTTAGACATCTTTGTCAATATTTGTCTCCATGGTTTTAAATTTAGGAGGATTTACATGATTAACTTTTTTAAGCGGCATCCTTTGATTTTGATGCTGCCGTTAGCTTTCTTTTTATATGATCTAGCCTTTGAAAACACTGCGATCTTTTGGTATATGTACACATTTGCGACGTTGATCCTTATGTCTCTCGCTATCATATTCGTCAAAATTTCCGACGAGCTTACTACTTGGAAATCTTTAATTTTCGGCATATTGTTTGGCTCGATTTTATACGGTCTTTTTGTTGTAGGTTATCAATTATTGCTTTTGACCCCATTTAATGCAGCCGGCTCGATTGATACATTTCTTTCTAGATTTTCTCCTGTTTCGATTTGGCATTATTTACTCTTAATGTTTATTATCGTTCCAGGTGAAGAAATTTTTTGGAGAGGGTTAGTTCAACAAAAATTAAAACAATATACTTCTACCCCCATCTCTATTTTAGTTAGCTCATTTTTATTTGGTTTAGCGCTTGCATTAGGTGGATTTTGGTCAGGGGCTTTAGCTGGAATCGTTGCCAGCTTGATTTTAGGATTTCTTTACGAATGGAAAAAAAGCTTACCGGCTATTATTGTTGCTCATCTGGTCATGATTGTTTTGCTGTTCCTAATTATGCCATTATCTGTTTAAAGTGAAACATTCCTCCCATCTGGACGTCTACTAGATAAACCAGCTTAAGGGAGGAGTTTTTTTATGAGAAAGAACTTATTTTTAGTATCATCCGTTTTGATGATTAGTTTGTTATTAGCAGCTTGTTTATCTCCTGAAGAAGAGGGAGTTTCTGAGCCTGTAGAATCTACAGATCCAGCTCCCACAGAAGAGCCGTCAACTCCTGATGAAGGCGAATCGTCAGAACAACCTGAACCAACAGGCACATTGACACAAAGTGATAGTCAAAATTATGAACTTTATGTTCAAGATGGCTACGAACTCACTGCAGAAGAACCAAATAAAGATATTCTGTATGTAGCAGACAACACAGGTGTATCTATGCGAATTGAAACCTTCTCACTTGAAGAAGCTGACTATGACTTTATAGTAGATTCAATGATGCAAGGGTTAGCAGCTGTAAACCCTGATCAAGAGCCTGATGAAATCACAGATTTCAATCACTCTGCCGCTACACAGACTATAGCTTATAACGTGCCAAGTACTGAAGGCACTGTCACTGGGATTGTTTATGAACTAGAAAATCTTATCGTCCGCTTGACCATTTTTGACGACAGCACAGTAAATGCGACCGAAGATTTTATTGCTATGAGTAAAACTATACAAGCAATTCAGTAGATAAATATGTAAAAGGCCTTCCGGAATTTCCGGAAGGCCTTTCTAATTAATAGGATAAATCTTTAATCGACAAACCTAGCTTTTTCATTAATTCGATAGCTTGGTCTTTTTCTTCGCTTGTTAAAGCTTCTGTTAGATCATGTAGTTTTTTTTCATGTTCAGGAAAAACTTTTGCCATAAATTCTTTACCAGATTCCGATATTTCAGCATACGTGATACGTCGGTCGCTTGGGCTGTTGACGCGTGTAATGTATCCTCTTTTTTCAAGTTTATCAATCACATACGTAATTGACCCGCTTGCTAAAAGAATTTTCCCACCTATTTTCTGTAACGGTTGTTTACCTTTATGATATAACAGCTCCAAGACAGCAAATTCAGTAGGATTTACTCCACTTGTTTGAAAAAACTGATTAGTCTGTTCTGTAATGGCTTTATGTGCGCGTGATAGTACAATAAATAATTTTAGCGATTGTTTAATATCTTCGTCCATTCAAATCACTCTTTCTACTGCTAAAGTTGTATTACACTAATTATAGTCTTTTTTCGTATATATGACATCTTTTAGGAGTTAGCCAATGATTACGCGTTCTTTTGGATAATGGAATTTGGTCGGATCTGTTTTCCCACCAATTGTGAATAAGAAAGAAATTAAACCTACGCGACCAACAAACATCAATGCCATTATAATGAACTTCCCGATTTCTGATAAATCACTTGTGATGCCTAGAGACATTCCACATGTTCCAAAAGCGGAAGTGATTTCAAATATAATTTCAACGATTGTAGCAGTTGGTTCAGTAATGAGTAGTGCTAACGTAGATGCAAAGACGATGAAAAATGCTAAAAAGATAACGGCGAACGATCGGAAGACATCGATTAACTCGATTTCTCGATTAAATATTTGAATCGTATTTTTTCCTCGTGCAAAGTTAATTAAAAATAAAATTGCAATCGCAAAAGTTGTTGTTCGAATTCCTCCACCTGCTGAACTTGGTGAAGCACCTACAAACATTAATGCACTCATGAAAGCATTTGTAGCATCGCTAAATTGTGTAATATCAACTGTTACAAGCCCACCTGAACGCGATGAAACTGAATGAAAAATTGATGCAAACATAGATTCATGCCACGTCATTCCTTTAAACGCTTTTACAGATTCTAATAGGAAGATACCGATAGCTCCAACAGCTAACAAAACAGCAAATATAGTTGTTGTAATTTTAGTAAACAAAGAAAAACGGAAATATTTTTGCTTGTTGGAGATAAATTCTTTTACCTCAATTAAAACTGGAAAACCTATGGCACCTAGAATAATGAGAATCATATTGATAATTTGAACAAAATAATCATTAAAATAGGGCATTAATGATTCGCCCGTAATATCAAATCCTCCATTAGTCGTAGCTGTTATTGAGCCAAAAACTCCGTGAAGCAGGGCTTCTTGGAATGTAGGGAAATATTGAGTAAAGTAAATTGTTAGTATAACCGCTCCAACTGCTTCAATTAATAACATGATTTTTACAATTTCACGAATAAGTTTGACGACACCTGACATGCTCGATTGGTTATGGTCGACCATAATGAGCTGGCGTTCTCGCAGTCCAATACGCTTGCCAAAAAGAAGCCAGATAAACGTACCGATTGACATAATTCCAATGCCGCCTAGCTGCAGCACAATCATTAAGACGATAATACCAAAAACAGTATACGTATCAACAACATTAATAACAGTCAATCCTGTCACACTAACAGCACTCACTGCAGTAAATAAGCTGTCGATTAAAGGGATTGTCATCCCCGGTTTATGGACATTTGGTAACCTCAGTAATAAGAAGGAAACAGCAATTGCCACAAAATAATACGAAACAATTGCCTGTGCAGGTGTGAGATTCCGTACTTTTTGAAATGATTTATTCATAAGACATTGATTCCCTTCGGCGTTTTACTCTCTTCTCATTCTATGAAAAGAATCAACAAAAAGAAAGAGAAATCGATAATCTAACTAAAATAGATTTTCGATTTCTCTCTTTTCTGCTTTATTGTAAGCTTTACATGTTGACGATAAATTTTTGTGCGCATCATCAACACCTAGTTTTCTTCACTTTTACTGTTATGACTTTCTTCCTTCTGATCTTTATTTCGCTCTTTACCTTTTATATCGGATAGGCTGTCTTTAGTCGAGTCGCCTTTTTGTATGTCTTTTTTTAAAGCTTTATTTTCTTTTTGCTCTATCTTTTTCTCTTTCTTATTAACCTTTATTTCTTTTTGATCTTTCTGTATTTCTTTTTCTTCTTTCTTGACCTCTTTTTCTAAATCTTTGTCATCTTTCTTAATCTCTTTCTCTATATCTTTTTCTTCTTTCTTGATGAGCTTGTTTTCTGAATTTGCCTTTGTTGGTTCTACTTTTTTCTGTGGCTTTATTAGAGTTGATTTTTCAGGGTTGTTTGATGACTCTTTGCTATTGCTTTTTTGTTTAGGTGTATTTTGAGGTTGTTTTTCTTTGAGTGATTTATCCTCTTTTTTCTCTCCTCTGAGATTAGAAGGTTCTTTAGATTTACTTTCCGTTTCTTCTTTCTTTTCTTTCATGCCTTTTGGTTCTTTTACTTGTAGAGGGATTGACTGCTTTTCTTGTTGCAATAATTGCTCTTTAGGTTCTACTTGATTCTTAACAGTTTCCGCTTTCTTAATCATTTGCCCAACTGGTATTTGATTTTCTTTCGCATGACGCCATTGTTCTTTTGTCGCTTGTTTCATTTGAATGGCAACTTGCTTGTTTTCAAGTTCGAGTGAAAGTGCCAAAATAATATTTTTTATCGTTTTTTCGGCTTTATAATTACCCTCTTCAACAGCAGTTATGGTAATGTCTCGCGTTTCATCCTTTACCGCTAAATGAAGAACACGGTTTAAAACCGTCGATAAGGAATCATTTTCCCAGTCCCCCATTTGATGAATCAAATCCCGACCATCATTATTTAATTCGCGAATAGATATCACTTTATAGTCCTTATCTATCCCAAGCTCAACCCCTGGATTAATCTGTACTTGTACATAACCATATGCTTCTTCTACAGGAAATACTAAAGCAGACATAAACAAAACAATCGCAGCAACAGCGGCTGTAATTGGAGCTAATGTGGGCAGTATACGAATAGCTGGTCTTTTTTCAAGCGGATAAAAAAAGGCTTCTTCTCCTATTGCTGGATTGCCTACAGGAGTTCCTTTTACAAATTGTCCATCTGACTTTAAAAAGATTGAGCGATTTTTTTTTGATTTAATACATATTCCAGATTGTTTTCGCATCAGTTTAACCGCCCTTTTAAATAGTCTTTCAGGAAATACAAATCACTCATTTGTAATAATGCCATTGCAATTATGTATTTCCGGTTTCGTTCAATTGTTTTACGAGATACCTTTACCAGGCATTCAATTTCTTTTATCGGCAATTTTTTTTTGTCTAATAAGTATTGTTTATACTCATCTGTTTCTGCCACTAACTGAGCGATTTGGATTGCTGTGATTCTCGCATCTAAGTGAGTGGGAGAAACTTTGACTAATATTTCAAATGATAAATTAAATTCTTGTAAAATTTCTTCATAACGTACGATTTCTTCGCGTCTTTTCTGGTTTTCTTGCTCGCTGCTATATGCAAAAGATGCGGCGTTGTCTGCGATGCCATTATGTTCTTCTGTCTCTGCTGCTGGCATAAAATCGTGACTAAATTCATCGCGCCGGCTTTCTTTTCGAATAAAATCGATTATACGTCTTCGAATGACCATATGAGCAAACGTTAAAAACGATGCATTGTTATTTTGGTCAAATTTGTGAATGGCTTCGTTAAATGCAGATAAGGCAATACTATATTCATCATCATGATCATCAATAAACCGCTTGCATACTTGGGATGCGGTTTTTTTCATAAAAGGTGAATAGTGAGAAAGTAAATCATGTAATGCCTGCTCATCGCCGTCTTGCACTTGCAGTACCATTGTTTCAGCATCAACTTTCTCGATACGTCCAAATTTCCAGCCCAATGTAGCTAACAGCACACCATTCACCCCTTTTCAAAGTCACTATCTATTTGATTGTAACTTTGCTTAGCAAATTTTAAAAGAGGGATGTTTTGCTTTCCTTACCATTATTCGCTTATAATATGATTCTTTTGTCCGTAATTACATAATTACTTTTGCACAGAAAAAAGATGCATTGAAATGAATTCAATGCACCCTTTGTTTCTTCTACTTTTAAGTTGTTATTTAGCTTCGTTTTCTTTAGCTTGTTCTTTATTTTGCTTAACTCCAAGAATTCCGCCAACAACAACAATTCCAAGTAATACAGACCAGAAAACTAGCGTCCAAGGTGTAGAATGTGGGAAGCTTTCAGGTAATATACCTACATTTTCATGAGATAAAGTCATAACCAATAACTTCACTCCAACCCATCCAACAATAACAAATGCTGCTGTTTCAAGTTGTGGATATTTTTCTAGTAATTGTACAAATTTATGTGCTGCAAATCGCATGATAATAACACCGATCAAACCACCAGCAAGCATGACCATAAACTGACCCGAGTTAATCCCACCAATATCCTTCATACCGAACACATCTAAATGTGGCAATGTAACGGCTAATGCTACGGCTGCAAGCATCGAATCAATTGCAAAAGCAATATCTGCTAATTCAACTTTCAACACGGTCATCCAGAAGCTAGAGCCTTTTTTCTTCGGCTTTTCATCCATACCTTCTAAACTTTCATCTGTATCGCCTTTACGTTGGTCATATATACTCTTAATCGAAATAAACAAGAGATATGCCGCACCAAGTGCTTGAATCTGCCAAATATTAACTAGTAGCGTAATCATGAATAACGCTGCGAAACGGAAAACAAATGCTCCTACTAATCCGTAAAACAAGGCTTTTTTCTGTTGCTCTTTCGGTAAGTGCTTAACCATTACCGCCATAACTACTGCATTATCTGCAGCTAATAATCCTTCAAGTCCTACTAAAACTAATAGAACCCAAGCATATTCCAATAATACTGCTTCCATTTTTCTTTCTCCTCCTGTTTTTTGCCAACAAAAAAGACCCTTGCCTAAATAAAGGCAAAGGTCTCGCTAAGCAAATTTCGTTTGCTATCACAACCGATGGCTACTAACCATGTATTGACGACTGTGAAATAGGTTTCCCTATAGCTACTCCCCCTTGACTGGAAGTCAAAGTGTATTGAGTTGTAATGTTAGTATAGCATCTTTTTAAATCATGGCATAGTTTAACGTATATTGATTTGAAAGTTTTTGTCATTTTTATGTACGTTATAAAACTCGACCATCGCTGGCATTGTTTCTAGGAAATCTGCACATCGAACGTTGCTACCCACTAAAAGCTGCTCTGCATTTTGCGTATCGAAATCTGCTGACCAAGTTAAATAATCCAAAGTTTCAATTTCAACACCTAATAACTTTCTTACAGGCGCAAGAGACAATGAGGCTTTGGCTACACTATGTGGTAGACGTCCTTTAGGACTTTTTCCCGTTATTAAAAAGACCATATTTCGATACACTTCTTCTACTGGGTGGGGATTGGGATCTGTTAAATGAACAGTTTGTCCTGCTGCCTCATCTAATTTACTAAGGTAAATAGAAGCGTCTAAAACATAGTCAACCGGCACAACATTTAAGTAAGATTGAGAACGTCCAACAAACGGGATGAACGGCAAAAACTTAACGCGTTCAATCAAATTAAGGAAAAAATAAGGTCCGTCAAACTTAATCGTTTCACCTGTAACTGAATGTCCGCGAACAATTCCTGGTCGAATAATCGTCACAGGCAGTGTTTGTTTTAAATCTTCGACCAATAATTCTGCTTCAAACTTTGTTTCTTCATAAAAATTCTTGAAAGCTTTTGGACGTTTTAAATCTGTCTCATAAATAATTCCTTCTCGATTTCCAGCTACATAAGCCGTACTAAAATAAACATAGCGTTCAAGATTTGGTAATTCTGACAAAAATTCATTAACAAAGCGTGTTCCTTCTACGTTCACTTGCCAAGCAAGATCTCGCGGAACAGCTAAATCATAAATAGCTGCCAAATGCCAAAAAACAATATTTTTACTTTTGAGATACACTTTATCTTGTTCATTTAATGCTAATCCTGACTCGGTGATGTCACCTTCAATTAAGTTGATTGCTCGACAATTCGTTTCTTTTTCTATCCGTCTTGCTTCTTTTTCTGCTTTTATTCTCTCTGAAGGTAAAATAATGGCGGAAATCATTTCGTGTTGTTGTGCATGCTTATAAATTAATTGACTAGCTATAAATCCTGGAAATCCAGTAAAAACGATTTCTTTCATATTTTCAACCCCTTTTATTCATCATACTAAATTTTCTGGTAATATACAGCAAAAAAAGTAAGCCCGAGGGCTTACTTTTTATTCATTCTTCTTGTTTGTCGATCAAAAAGGCTGTAGACAATTGGGACAACGTAAAGTGATAGTAAAGTTGAGCTGATCAATCCACCAATCACTGTAATTCCCATCGGTTGATTAATTTCAGTACCCTCTCCTATACCAATTGCTAAAGGCAGTAAGCCTAGTATAGTCGTTAATGCTGTCATCAAAATCGGACGTCTACGATCATGGACTGATGTAATAATTGCATCATAAGAGTCCATGCCATCTTCTTTTCGTTGATTGATATAATCAACTAAAACAATTCCATTATTGACGACTATCCCTACTAAAACGAGCAAACCAATAACAGCGGTAATGCTGACTGGAGTTTGCGTAACAAACAAAGCAATGGCTACACCGATTGCCATTAATGGTACGGTAAACATAATAACGAGTGGATATTTAAAAGATTCGAATTGTGCTGCCATCGCAATATAAACCAGCACGATAGCTAGTAAGACAGCTAGAAGCATATCGTTGATCGAGTTATCAAGCAGTTCTCGGTCTCCACCAAACGAAATTAATGTATTTTCATCCAAGTTTAAAGCTTCAAGTTCTGCATCTACTTTGTCTGACATATCACCTAAAGTAATATTCGACTGATGTTGTAATGTAAAGGACACACTGTCTGCCTGATTTACTCGCTGGATACTGACAGGACCTTGTGCGATTTTAATATCTGCTAGTTCCTGAAGCTCAACAAATTCTCCTGCAGGAGTTCTTAGCGATAAAGTACGAAGCTTTTCAAGGCTGTTTCTTTCTCCTTCTGCATATGCTACATAAACACTTAGAACTTCATCATCTTCCGTTAATACTTGACTAGCCAAAACGCCTCGCGTGATGTTATTGACTGTTTGCGCTATTTGAACCGGTGGCAAACCATATTCAGTTGCCGCGTCACGATCAATCGTCATTTGAATTTCGTCAATGGTTTCTTGACGATCATTCGTAAGTTCCGTTACTTCTGGGAGCTCTTCTAATGCCTCTTCAATAGATACGACTGCTTCGTCTAATCGTGAGCGATTCGTATCGGTTACTGTAAAGGATAAGCTATTTGGCGAAGATCCTGCAGCCGTTTGTAAGTCAAAGCTGACTAATGCAAGGTCTCCAACCGTTTCACGAACACGAGGTTGCACATCGTCTACAAAGTCAAAAATAGAGCGATCGCGATCTGCCAAATCAACTAGTTTCACATAAATTTCAGCGACGTTCGCTTGCCCAGACCCCTGTGCTATTCCTTGCTGTGTAGAGCCTACTAAACTAACGTATACATCTACATCTTCTTCAAGTTTTAATTCATCTTCTATCAAGTCAACCACTTCGTTAGTAGCTGTTCTAGAAGAACCATTTTCTAGTTCGACTGAAACACTAACAAAACCTTCATCTGTAGCTGGTATAAATTCTGTTCCTACTTGCATTACACCAAATGCTCCAACGATTAATAATACAAACGCTGTAAACAAAACAATAATTCGATTTCGTAGCGCCCAAACAACGGATCCTTCAAAAGCTTTAATGCTCTTTGACGTATCCTTTTTAACTTTCGGCTTGCTTCCTGGTTTACCTAGCATTCTAGAAGCCATCATCGGGATGACGGTTAATGCCACGGCTAAAGAAGCAAAAAGACTAAACGAAATTGTCAATGCAAATTCAAAGAAAATCTCTCCGATTAACCCTGATATAAAGATAACTGGGATGAATACGGCTACGGTTGTTAAGGTAGATGCGATGATTGCACCTGAAACTTCTTTAGCACCTTCTGATGCTGCTTTTTTGGAATTTTTGCCCATCGCTAAATGACGTTCAATATTTTCAATAACGACAATGGCATTATCGACTAGCATCCCAATTCCTAAAGCAAGTGCCCCTAATGTTAAAATGTTCAAAGCGAAATCTGCAAAAAACATCAATACAAACGTTACGATAACTGAATATGGAATTGCGACTCCGATAATAATTGGACTTCTGATACCTCGTAAGAAATAGAAAAGAACGAGCATCGCAAAAATCCCACCAAGCACTAATGTCTGGCCAATATTGCCAATGGCAAGTTTGACATAATCACCTTGGTCAAACAGAATATCGGCTTGTACGCCTTCAAAACGATCTTCACTCAAAAGTTCATCGAGTCGCTTCTGGAACGCATCCGATACATCTGCTGTATTTGCTTGGGACTCTTGCAGAGCTGACAATAACACAGCAGGCTCTTCGTTCGTTCGCGTTTCACTATTGCTTTGTCGTTCACTAATACCTACTTTTGCAACATCACCAATAGTTACGTTATCACCTTCTAGTGGATCAATTGTTAGGACTAAGTTCTGTATTTCTTCTATATTTGTTAACGTACTGATGATGCGCGTTGTTAAGTTGCGCCCATCTTCTGTTTCTATTGATTCTCCTGGCAATGAAATATTATTTGCTTGAATGAGTTGCACAACATCTGATTGCTGCAAGCCACGTTCTTCTAGAGCTGCTTGGTCTAGCTCGATTTGAATTTCCTCTATCAAAGAACCTGAAATGTTTACACTTGCGACGCCTTCTGTTTGACGGAGTTCTGTCTCTAACTCTTCTGCAATTACACGCACGTCTGCATTTGGATCACTCGAACGTAAAGATAATTGCAAAATCGGAAATTGTGCAGGGTCAAATTTCAAAAAACGCGGATCATTCGAATCATCAGGTATTGGCGTTTGATCGATTCTTTGCGCAATATCTGATTGGACATCATCGATATCTGTAGACCAATCAAATTCTAGAAGAATAAAATTTGATCCTTCCTGGCTATTTGATTGAATCGATTTAATCCCTGGTAATGTTGCTAAATTCGCTTCTAATGGCTTAGTTACTTTTTCACTTACTTCTGTAGAGCTAGCCCCTGGATAATTTGTTACCACTACACCAATCGGTGGATTAAGTTCTGGAATTAATGTAATTGGAATTCGTGTAAATGACACAACGCCTAAAATAATAACCAAAAACATGATAACGATAGTAAAGACAGGTCGCTTTATGGAAAAATCACTTATTTTCATTTTTTTCAAACCCTCTCTTTACTTTGTTCTTTAATCATAAGAAAAATCTCCTATAACCGCAAATTTAACAGAGCGTGTTCACCTACCTGGCAATTTTAAAAAAGAAAAAAACTGTAAACAAATCGAATTAATCGAGTTTGTCTACAGTCTGAATCCGCAAAAGTAGCGCTCTATTTTTATAAGAGACTATATAAGCGAATACCTGGATTTTTATCTTGGAACCAGCGTGTTGCAAACTCGTTCTCGAACAAGAAGACATAATTATCGAAACGATCGCGTACTAGCATCGAGCGTCCGCTAGACATCGATTCTTTCACATCTTCTTCATTCTCAATCCATCGTGCGATTTTGTTGCCTACTGGCTCCATGCGTACATCTACATTATATTCGTTTTTCATACGGTGTTCGAACACTTCAAATTGAAGTTGACCGACTGCACCAAGAATCACTTCTTCTAAATGCAATGTTTTGTAATATTGAATAGCGCCTTCTTGTACTAATTGAAGGATTCCTTTATGGAAATGTTTTTGTTTCATGACGTTTTTAGCTGTTACTTTCATAAACAGTTCTGGAGTAAATTGTGGCAAGCTCTCGAATTGGAATTTCTTCCCGCTCGTAATCGTGTCTCCGATTTGGTAATTCCCCACATCATGTAAACCGATTATGTCACCTGCTACTGCCTCATTAACCATTTCTCGATCGTCTGCTAAAAATTGAGTCGTCTGTGACAGTTTAATATTTTTCCCTGTACGCGCTAAAGTTACGTTCATCCCTCGTTCGAACTTACCCGAAACAATACGAACAAAAGCGATACGATCGCGATGGGCTGGATTCATATTGGCTTGGATTTTGAAAATAAATCCTGAAAACGGCATTTCAAGTGGGTCCACTATTTCTTCCTCTTGTGTAATACGTGGTTGCGGTGGTGGCGCAAATTGCAAATACGTCTCAAGGAATGTTTGTACACCAAAATTAGCTAATGCACTACCAAAGAAGACAGGTGTCAATTCCCCTCTTTTTACACGGTCATATGAAAACTCATTGCCCGCTTCGTCCAATAAATCAATATCATCCATTGCTTGTGTGTAATAAGATGTTTTCTTCATTTCATGATCTTCGATTAATCTGCCGTTATCGTCTAGTTCAAGGAATCGTTCTCCTTCTGAACGGAAAGGTTCTACACGTTTATTAAAACGATCATAAATCCCAAGGAATTCTTTCCCCATGCCTATTGGCCAGTTCATTGCGTAAGATTGTATTCCAAGTACTTCCTCAAGTTCTTCCATTAATTCTAATGGCTCTTTTCCTTGGCGGTCCATTTTGTTGATAAATGTAAAGATTGGTATACCGCGCATTTTACATACTTTAAATAATTTGACGGTTTGCGCTTCAATCCCTTTAGCAACATCGATAATCATAACTGCGCTGTCTACTGCCATTAATGTGCGATACGTATCTTCACTGAAATCTTGGTGTCCAGGTGTATCCAAAATATTGACACGGTGACCATCATAATCAAATTGCATAACGGAAGAAGTTACAGAAATCCCCCGTTGTTTCTCAATCTCCATCCAGTCAGAAGTTGCGAACTTGCCGCTTTTCTTCCCTTTAACTGTCCCGGCATCACGAATGGCTCCACCAAATAACAGTAATTTTTCTGTTAACGTTGTTTTACCAGCATCTGGGTGGGAGATGATGGCGAAAGTTCTTCTATTTTGAATTTCATTCTTTAATTGGTCTGACATGTTTATACGCTCCTTTAATCTACTCTCTTCATATTAGAGAAGGGGACTGAAAAAAACAAGGAATTTTAATAGCTGCAGAGAAAAAAGAAGCCATTAGAGGCTCCTTTTTACTGAAACTTTTTCATTGCTTGTTGTATTGCAATTTCTTTATCACTATGTGGATATTTCGTGTTCCCAATAATTTGGTAATCTTCATGCCCTTTTCCAGCAAGAATGATGATGTCACCAGCTTCAGCTTGCTCGACTGCATGCTCGACTGCTTTTGCGCGATCACCGATGCAAGCAAAATTACTGTGAGTCATGCCCGTTTTTAAATCTCCTAAAATACTGTCATATGTCTCATCACGTGGATCGTCTGTTGTCAAAACAACATAATCAGCAATTGATGCTTTTTCAGCCATGATCGGACGTTTCGTCTTATCACGATTGCCTCCTGTTCCCACTAAGAAAATAATCCGGTTTTTTTTGAAATCTCGAACGGCTTCAATCGCTTTTTCAATAGCATCAGGTGTATGAGCATAATCGATAAAAATAGATATCGGCGCTTCGACTTCTACTTTTTGCATACGTCCTTCTACTGGTGCAATTGTAGAAAGCGTCTTTAAAATTTCGTCAAGCTTATAGCCTTCTGCATATAAAGCTGCAATTGAAGCAAGCGCGTTCGATACATTAAACTCGCCAAGAAGTTTCATCGTTACTGGAAATTCGCCTTCTATACATTTCAGCGTAAAGCTCGTGCCCGTATGCATCAACTGAATGTCTTTTGCCTGAAACTGCGCATCATTTTGAATGCCGTAAGTATATACAGGGTGAGGTGTCATTTTCGCGATTTCATGAGACCAAGGATCATCGGCATTTAAAATCGCTTGCTTTTGATTGGCAAGATCTTGTCCAAGCTGTGAAAACAACAATGCTTTGGCATGACCATACTCTTCCATCGTTCCATGAAAATCTAGGTGGTCATGCGTCAAATTAGTAAAAATAGCGGTATCAAATTCCACTCCAGCTAAACGACCAAGAACTAAACCGTGAGATGAAACCTCCATTGTCATATGCGAACAATCTTCATCACGTGCACGTGCTATCATTTGTTGAGTTGTTAGCACATCGTTCGTTGTATTAGCTGATGGATGTAATTGTCCATTCAAATTAAAGCCAATTGTTCCCGTCAATGCTGATTTTTCTCCTAGCTCCATCAGCATTGAATGCAAAATACCTGCTACACTGGTTTTTCCATTTGTGCCGGTAACGCCTATCATATGCAACAGTTTAGAAGGATATCCGTAAAATTTAGCAGCTAATAGCCCCATTGTTCGCGAGGTACTTTCGACTTCTATCACTGTTGCATTATCGATGGTCATTGGCTTTTCAGTAATGATTAATGTTGCTCCTTGATTGGCTGCTTGTTGCGCAAAATCATGACCATCAACTGTATAACCCGTAATACAAATAAATGCTGAATCAGCTTTGATTTCACGAGAATCGATTATTAAATGTTCAATACGTTCTGGCAGTGGTCCTTTAATTTGTTTATAAGGAACTGACGCAAGTAATTCTTTGCTGTACATGAAAATCCTCTCCTAACTCTTATGAAACCAATGGAGACAATACATATGCATGAAGCAATGCTGCCGCCGCTTGTAATGAATCTATGTGTGTACGTTCATACGAATGGGAAGCTTCAATTCCCGGACCAAACAAGGCGTGCTTTATATCATGTCCTGCACTAATCGCTGCTGATGCATCTGAACCGTAATATGGGTATATATCTACTTTATAATCGATTGAATTTGTTTGTGCTAAAGCAATCAAATGACGAGTTAGGCCGTAATGGTAAGGGCCACTTGAATCTTTTGCACAAATAGAAACTGTGTATTCATCTGATTCTTGCCCATCCCCAATTGCGCCCATGTCGACAGCAATATACTCTTGCGTTTCTATGGGGATACTCGCATTACCACCATAACCAATTTCTTCATTATTGGAAATGTAAAAATGAGTAGTATGTGGCAATAGCTCTTTTGTTTCACTCAAGTGCTTTACTAATTGAAGCACTAAAGCAGTACTTGCTTTATCGTCTAAGTGGCGGGATTTAACGTAGCCAGACGCAGTTGATTCAAACCTTGGTTGAAACGAAACAAAATCTCCCACTTCTATACCCAAACCTTTTACGTCTTCTTTTGAAAAGGCTTTTTCATCTAAACGAACTTCCATGTTATCAGCATTGCGCTCAGCTGTACCTGCATCTTTATAAACATGAACTGTTGTTTGATGCAACAAGATTGTTCCTGAAACTGTTGACCCGTCTGCTTTATGTATAAGACAGTTTTCACCTTCGATGGCATTAAATTTAAAGCCACCCACTAAAGATAATTTCAAACGACCGCTCGGTTTAATTTCTTTTACCATTGCACCAAGCGTGTCAACATGCGCAGTCAGCAAACGATGTTGCTTTTGGTTTTCACCAGGGATCGTCGCAATAACTGCTCCTTTGTGTGTCGTCTTATATTCAACATTCCACTGTGCCAATAATTCGCTGATTTTTGACATCACGTCCATTGTGTATCCTGATGGACTTGGAATTTCTACTAGCTCTTTTAATAACTCCACTGTTTCGGTTTGATTCCATTGATAAGTCATCTATATCACTCCTAGGTTCTTTAATCATATCAAAATCATAGATGTTCGCACAGTCCCGACTTATAGTATTATAGTATAAGTTGGTCTGGAAATTATATTTCTAGGTGTTAACCAACATATCTTTTAACAAAAAACATGTGTATGTTGCTAATCCCAGCTTATTAATTTAATTTATATTGTTAAAATTATTGAGGTGTCAAATGGAAAGTAAACTTATCAACCGGAAAAGAAGTCAGCTATTTATCCATATATATGGAATCTTAAGTATTTTCCACTTTTTACTCAATCAAATAACGGATATAAACGCAGCTATTGTTTCTCCAATATTCGGAGTTTCCACATATTTGTTGCTACTTTTATTCATCACAAAAATGAACGAGCGCATGCTACAATATGCGATTCTATCTGCTATGAATGTGTACATATTTATTTTGAACTTCGAAGCTTCTGCTCCCATTACGCTTATTTATTTTGTTGTACCTATCATTATTTGTGCATTATATAACGAAACAAAACCCATCTTATTTCTTGGACTCATAACGGCAATTGAATTTGTACTTTTTTACACCATATATGATCGCTTTGTGCCAGGAGCTGTGCTTTCTTATACTCAATTATCCATTGTCGTTTTTGCTTTAAGTGTATTTTTACTTACTTTGCTTCATAGTATCTACTTTAGTCGTTATTGGAAACAATTAGAGAGTAAAAATGCCTCGATGGAGAAGGCTTTATTATCAAAAGAAGGCTATTTGCAGCTTTTTTTCGAAACCGCAAAAGATGCCATTGCTGTTTTTGATCGAGATGAAAACATTATCGCGGTCAACCCTGCTTTCGAAGAGCTATATGGTTGGACTTTAGAAGAATGTATAGGAAAAACCTTACCCATTTATTCACTAGAAAATACATTGGCGGTTAAAATGCGTGCACAACAAGTTCTTAGTGGAAAAAGCTACTCTTTATTAGAAACCGAAGATATACGAAAAGACGGCAGACGCTTTCACTCCCAAGTTACGTTGTCTCCTATTTTTGACGATTCAAAAAAAGTCATTGCAACTTCTATGATTTCTCGCGACATCAGCTACCAAAAAGAATCAGAAAAGCTAATTATACAAGCTGAAAAGTTAAAGCTAGCTGGTGAAATTGCGGCTGGGGTCGCTCATGAAATTAGAAACCCGATGACGGTTATCTCTGGATTTATTCAAATGATGCATCATGATCCGAAACACGCTTTTCCAGAGTATACGGAATTGATCCAGTCAGAGTTAGACCGGATTAACTTAATCATTAGTGAATTTTTGGTACTGGCTAAACCTCAAGCCGCAACTCTAAAAAACTTTAGTATCCAGAAAGCTTTGGATGATATTCTTCTATTATTTAGTTCTGAATTGAACATGAATGGCATCACACTAGTAAAAGACTGGGAAAAAGATTTTCAACTCAATGGTGAAGAGCATCATTTAAAACAAGTTTTCATTAACTTATTAAAAAATGCAGTAGAGTCGATTCAGGAGTCAGGAGAAGTTCGTGTTTCTTTAAAAGCAGAAGAGGGTGACATGTTTTCTATTTCTTTTGAAGATAGCGGAAAAGGTATTTCCAAAAATGATTTGGATGAGATTTTCGAACCTTTTTATACGACAAAAGCGAGCGGTACGGGATTGGGATTAATTGTGTCTCAAAAAATCATTCAAGAGCATAGTGGGAAGCTTTCCATCTCAAGCACAGAAGGTATTGGTACAGTTGCTACCGTTCTTTTAAAGCACAATGATTAATAAAAAGAAAGCGAGCAACCAAATGGTTGCTCGCTTTTTGTCGTTTATTTCAATACTGTTTTGACCCATTTTGCTTTATTTTTATAAGGTGGGAACAATAGATTTGTCGATAGTTTTGTCGACTTTTTCAAAATGGCTTTGGCGTGCGTAAACGTTTCAAAGCTTGTTTTCCCGTGGTAAGAGCTCATTCCAGATGTACCGACTCCACCAAATGGCAAGTACGCACTGCCCACATGAGAAACTGTATCGTTAATACAACCTCCACCGAATGGCAATTGGTCTAAGAAAAACTGTGTAGCACGTTCATTTTCCGAGAAAAAATACGCCGATAACGGTTTAGGTAATTTGCGAATTTGGTGCACTAATACCGGTAAATCGGTGTAACCAATAATCGGCAAAATCGGTCCAAAAATTTCATCTTCCATTGATGGGCTGTCCCATCCAATACGATCGAGTAAAACCGGTTCGATATACAAATCATCACGATCCATTTTGCCACCATAAACGATATGATTGCTTTCTTTTTGAACTATTTCTGCTAAACGGTCAAAATGTTGCGTGTTAACGATGCGACCATAATCGGGACTTTTTTGGGCGTCTTTCCCATAGAAGTTTTGTATTGTTTTTGTTAATTGTTTTATAAATTCGTCTTTTATTGACTCATGCACACAAATGTAATCAGGGGCTACACAAGTTTGTCCAGTATTCATCAATTTACCCCACGCAATTCGTTTTACAGCCAAATCAATATCTGCCGTTTGATCCACTATCGCTGGACTTTTACCACCAAGTTCTAATGTAATCGGTGTTAATCGTTCAGATGCAGCTTTCATGATAACTTTTCCTACATTGACGCTTCCTGTAAAGAAAATATAATCAAACGACGCATGGATCAATGCGGTTACTTCTTCTCTTTCTCCTTCAACTACACGAACATAGTAAGAAGGAAACGCTTCTTCCACGATGGTTCGGATAATTTTCGCTACGTGCGGTGTTGCTTCAGACGGTTTGACGATGGCACAGTTTCCACCCACAATCGCACCAATCAATGGCTCCATTACTAATTGAAACGGATAATTAAAAGGTCCAATGACTAAAACAGAACCATAGGGCTCACGGATAACAAAGCTTTTTGATGGCTGGAGATGAAGTGGTGTTTTAACAGACTCTGGCTTCATCCAATCTTCTAGATTTTTCACCATATGGCCAATGCTATCGAGAACAAATCCGACTTCTGTTGCATAAGCTTCAAATTCACTTTTTCCTAAGTCTTTTTTTAATGCATCGATTACATCTGCCTCGTATGCTTGAATAACACTTTTTAGTCGGTACAATTGCTCGATTCGGAAACTTGCTGGTTTCGTGTCCCCTGTATAATAATAATTGCGTTGTTCTTCAATCATGCGTTCTACATCAGTTGCAGTAAAGTTCATTGTCCAACCTCCTCTAAGTCTCTTTACTATACCCATCAAAACAACTTATACACCAAGTTAATGACTTTGACTTCTTTCTATTCAGCCAGTAAATGATCGATATAACGTTGAACAATCAATCCTTCTTCAAAATTAACTAACAACGTCGATTGTTCATTCATTTCCTCAAAAAGCGAAGGGACATCTTCAAAGTCTCTAATCAATTGACGGTCTTCCCCTTTTGTCGACTCGTAAAGAGTTGTCCAGTTTTCCAAAGTCAGCACGCCTTGTTCTCCATACACTTTAAACTGCAATAACTCTTTTTGACCAATGTCGCTAATCCCAGTCAAAAGGAACGGGATTTGTTCTTCCGTAACTCCATGAGCAATTATTGCCGTTTCACATTTATCCGTCTGTTTTGGATAAGTAATATGATGCGATGTAAATGATAGTTCCCCGAACAATCGATTCATTAATTGAAAATAGTGTGGGAAAACTTCACGAACAAATCCCCCTTGACTTCTTGAGCCTATCCATGGGTTTTGCTGCCAAAGTCTTGGCCAGTCTGGGAAAAAAGTTTGAAGTTCAATGCGGACAATTTTTCCAATATGTCCATTTTTGATTCGTTTGGACATTTCGCGAATAACCGGTTTATACATTAAAGGAAAGTGCATAGCCGTTTGTACTCGATTATTTTGCACAGACTCTACCATTGATTCGCCGCCTTCTACATTATGGGCTAACGGTTTCTCGCATAATATATTAATTCCTGCACTCGCTGCAAGCGCAGCAATTTCTGCATGGAAAGCGGGCGGGGTCGCAATATAAACCCAGTTAATATTTGAATGAAGTACATCTTCAATCGACTTTGCCATTGGGATGCCATAAGTCTGACTAATTTCTGTAAGTCGTTCGGTTTGTTCATCGTAAACGGTTTTTATTTCTACGCGGCTCTCTTCTTGTTGCAGTTGTTTAATAATGCGTTCTCCTATAATTCCCGCTCCAATAATACCAATTGAAATCATTCATTTTCTCCCCTTTAAATCTTTTCGATTTTTTCATAATGTTTGTTTATTAGTGTAACCTTTAGGGGTATAGCATAGTCAAACAATACCATTACAAGTTCGAGGAGGAACTTTTATGAATGAGCAGATCCATTGGTGGGAACCTATTTTTACAGGTGAATTAGAAGTTGGTGTCAATAAGGAAAAGCTCGAAAGCGTAACCGAAGAATCTCTTTTGTATTACACTGAAACTCAAGTGTCTTTAGAGTCTACACGTTAATTGATGCAGTTAATCCATATTCATCACACACTTACATAGCGACGTCTTTTCAATTAATGATTGAAAAGACGTTTTATTATGCAATAAAGCGCGATTGCCAGGTCAGATGATTATTCGTATAATGTAAGAACGAAAGCAGGGATTGCAATGAAATTAAAAATTATATTATTAGCTTTATTTTTTCTATCGGGCTGTGGAATGGTCGACTCCATCGACACACCTAACACAACAGATCAAATAGATGTCGAAGTGACGCAAGTCATTGACGGTGATACCATTAAAATTATGTATGAAGGGAACGAAGTAACCGTTCGCTATCTTCTAATGGATACACCGGAAACCAACCACCCAAGCTTAGGCGAACAACCGCTTGGCAAAGAAGCTACTGCAGAAAACAAACGAATCATTGAATCTGGTGATGTTTCTATTGAATTCGATGTCGGCGATCGCTTTGACGATTATGACCGATTGCTCGCTTATATTTATGTCGACGGTGAAAGTGTTCAAGAACAAATGATTAGCGCAGGCTTAGCCAGAGTTGCTTATGTATTCCCACCCAACACGCGTTACCTTGATCAATTTGAACAAGCAGAACAAATCGCTAAAGAAAACGATTTGGGCATTTGGCAATATGAAAATTATTCAACCGACCGTGGCTTTAATGCAGACGCATACGGACAAGAACCCGTTACTAATACGAATCCTTCTACTTCGGGACAACAAACAGGCGATTGCGATATTAAAGGCAATATCAACCGCAACGGCAATAAAATCTATCATTTGCCTAGTGATTCTTCCTACGAACAAACCAACCCTGAAGAATGGTTTTGCTCTGAACAAGATGCACAGGACGCGGGCTTTAGAGGCGTTGGACAGTAGACTGGCCTGCCTTTCTCTCTATTTTATATCGTATTGACTTTTTCTGTGGACGAGCTATAATTAAATTTGTCCTGGAAATTAAGGTCTGTTAGCTCAGCGGGAGAGCACTTCGTTGACATCGAAGGGGTCGCTGGTTCGATCCCAGTACAGACCATTGATTAATGCATTGTACTTTATTTGTTTTACGCAAAACTCCTCATTCTGCAAATTGCAGAATGAGGAGTTTTTTTATGAATCTAATCAATGATCACAATCGAAACCACTCGATCTATCGACAATCTATGTGTTGTTCCACCTTCTCTACATACAATTATGCGACTTCTTGCATCGATGCCTTCAATCGTCCCTCTATGCTCATATATTACTCCCGCTTTCCAACTTTGCATCACTACTTCACATTGACGCTTTAATGCAATGTCTAGTTCTTCTTGTAGTAGCTGCAGATCATCTTCTGTCAATTCAGGCTTTGCCACTAGTTCGTCTTTTGCATACCATTCTCGAATCATTTCAACATGCTCTGGCAACATTAATGCTGTCCATTTAATACGTCCACGATCTTTAACATCTCCTACAACCTTTAAATACTTATTGCGCTTCATTGGACTCATCTCCCTTATTCTTTATTGTGTCCGCCGATTAATTTGGTTCTTGCAATGGCAGTGCCTGCTTGTGTAGCAGAAATGCCCCGGTAGATTGCTGAATAGCCATATCGTTTTCGTATAGTGTCCATCGCTTCTCCAAGCTGTCTGTTTTCAAATTTCTTTTCATCAAAAAGACTCAACTGCATCGATGACTCTTCTTCCAAGTTGCTGATAGCCAGTGAAATCTGCCGCACCGGTTTGTTTTGAAAATGCTCGCGAAATAGACTTTGGCAGACACGGTACATCTCCATCGTGTCATTTGTTGCTTCGTCAATAGAGCGCGAACGGGAAAATCCTCCTCCAAAAGCTGTCTTGCTATAGGCAACACCCAAGTGGATGGTACGTCCTGCACGCCGAGCTTGACGCGTGCGCATTGCAACGTCTTCACACATTTCCAAGATAATCGTCATGATGTCTTGTTCTTCTATGTAATCCCGGTATAAAATTTGTCCTTTTCCATAACTAATTTGCCCTTCGACTAGGGGTGATCCCATATCCGAAAGATCGATGCCATTAGCATGTTGGTAAAGTTGATTGCCCATAATTCCAAATTGTGTTTCCAAAACAGTAACGTCGGCACACGCCAAATCGCCAACAGAAAAAATTCCCATGCTGTTTAAGGTTTTTTCTGTTCGAGATCCAATCCCCCACATTCGACTTAACGGCTGCACAGGCCATAACTTCTTCGGTACATCACTATAGCTCCAAAAAGCAAATCCTGTTTCTTTTCCTTCTAAATCTAATGACAATTTCGCTAGCAACATATTCGGACCTCCCCCTACTGAAGACGGCAGTTTAAAAGAGTCTAATAATTCTTGCTGAATGCGACGCATAGTAGATTCCGGTGGTCCCCACAGCTTTTCCGTACCTGTCAGTTCAATAAAACTTTCATCCACACTGTAAATATGAATCGATTCTTTGGGTACATAGCTTGCTAATAATTCGGTAATGTTCATAGATTTTTGTAAGTACAATTTCATTTTTGGCTCTACTAATAAAATATCTTGATGATCTGGAATTTCAAAAAGCCGAGTACCTGTCTTGACGCCAAAACGCTTTTTCATCATTGGCGATGCAGCCAGCACGACACTCCCTTTTCGTTCCTGATTCCCGACAACTGCAAGACAAACTTCTAGAGGGTTTAGTCCAAGCTCAACCGCCGAAACACTCGCGTAAAAGCCGCACATATCGATGCAGAAGATAGAAGCTTCCGGTAGTTCCTGCTTCCTCATCATACTCACCTCTCAAAAGGGAACGTTTGTTCTTATTTTATACCACGATTTGCCCATCGGCAATCCTTTTTGAAAAATAAAAAGTCTAAATCGAATAAATGAGCAAATTTTTCTTCATTCGCCAAAATTTCTAACAACTTTACATTTCCTGATGAACAAGATATGATGAATCTAGTAACAAGTTCGACATCCATCGTTCTTATGAGATTTCAACAATCAGTAGGAATTATTGGGTGCCAAACCCACTGCAAGCTTTAGGAACAAAGTTTGCTTTGAAAAAAGTCATCGCCTTCGGGTGATGACTTTTTTCATTTTACGTAAAAATTACAGAACGCAAAAAACCGGTCAGGCATTAGCCCGACCGGTTTTCTTTTTATTTATGCTTGTGCTGTTTTACTCGGTTTTTTATCACGTGCCATCCATTGGATACCAAACAAAATAACAAATAATATAGCCCCAATAATATCTGTCATGCCTTCTGGATAAATTAATGCAAGTCCAGTTGCAAATGTAATAATACGCTCGAACCAGTTAAGCTTACGATACCAATAACCGATCAACCCGGCACCAATTGCAACCATACCGGATAATGCGGTAATCAATACCCAAATTAATTCTGGCCAAGTTGTATCAATCATTAATAACGATGGAGATAAAACAAACATATACGGAATGATAAAGGCTGCTGCGGCTAATTTAGCGGCAGTAAAACCGGTCCGTATCGGCTCGCCGCCTGAAATACCTGATGCGGCAAATGCTGCAAGTGCAACAGGAGGTGTAATATCAGCAATAATCCCAAAGTAGAATACAAAGAGATGGGCTGATAATGCAACCACTAGTGGCACCGCTGCTCCAACTGGCTCATCTAACATCAACAGCGTAATAATAGCAGGTGCTGCGATTGTAGACGTAATAACGTAGTTGGCTGTTGTTGGCGATCCCATTCCTAGAACGATCGCTGCTAACATTGTGAAGAATAAAGTTAACAGGACATTGCCGCCTGATGCGGAAACCAATCCATTTGCCAAACTTAAACCAAGTCCAGTCTTTACGACGACCCCAACAATAATACCAGCTGCTGCGGTTGCTGCTGCCACAGCTAACGCCGTCCTTGCACCATCAACTAAAGCTAGAATCATATCTTTAAAACCAAGGCGCGTTTCTTTGTTAAAAGCACTAACAAAAATCGTTAATAATATTCCGTAAAGTGCCGCTTGCATTGTTGGCACACCAATCAATAAAAAGACGATGATGGCAAGAATTGGCGTCAATAAGTAGATTTTTTTCAATACTTCTTTACGATCCGGCATTTCTTCTGGCGAAAGCCCTTTCAAGCCAATGCGCTTGGCTTCAAAATGGGTCATAATCCAAACACCTGTAAAATACAACAGTGCTGGTATGGTTGCCGCTTTGGCAATTTCCCAATAAGTTACGCCTCCGATAAATTCTACCATCAAAAAGGCTGCTGCTCCCATGATTGGTGGCATTAATTGTCCACCTGTTGAGGCTGCTGCTTCTACCCCTCCGGCAAACTCTTTTTTATAACCTAACTTTTTCATCATCGGAATTGTATAAGAACCCGATGTAACAACGTTAGCAACCGAACTACCAGAGATTGTCCCTTGCAGCGCACTTGAGAAAATCGCTACTTTTGCAGGGCCCCCAACTAGGTTTCCGGCTAACGATACGGCCAAGTCATTGAAATACTGTCCAACTCCTGTTTTGACCAAAAACGATCCAAATAACAAGAAGGTGAATATGAAGGTAGCCGATACGCCGATTGGTGTTCCGAGTACTCCGTCTGTTGTATAGAACATCAATTGAACAAGTGATTCCAGATCCTGTCCTCTATGGCGCAAGAACCCTGGGAAATAAGGTCCAAAAAAAGCATACGTCAAAAACAAACTGGCAATAACCGTAATCGGCATACCAACTGCTCGCCTTGTCGCTTCTAACGTTAAAACAACCGCTAAAATACCGACGATCAAATCTAGTTCAGTAACACGTCCAAGACGGAAGACTAAATCATCGTACATAATCGGCCAATAAGCAGCTACACCAATCGATAATAGCGCCAATATATAATCATACCAAGCAACTTTATGGCGAGCTCCTTTACGTTTGCGAGCTGGGAATAATAGAAAGATTAAGGATAAGGCAAATCCTAAGTGAATCGATCGCTGAATATAAGCGGTATACTGTCCAAAGATTGCAGTATAGAGCTGGAATAAGGAAAAAGCTAATAATCCAAAAAAGACCACATGTTTTATTATTCCGCTTAAATCCCGTGTATTGGATTCAGGATCGTATTTCTGTAAAATTTCTTTTTGTTTTTCTTCTGAGATGTAAGACTCGTCCTCTGGCGGAAGCTTTTGCTGCGTGTGCTCTTCTGGAGGCAACTTATCGCTCATCAATTTTCACTCCTTTTCTTAATTGAAACAGGGATACATTTTCTACGCGAAACGTATAAGACTTCCCTCTTTCAAGCGTCTTTTTTAAATCTATCCGGTGTCCTTTAGTTTTGAATGATAAGTTCGCATCTACATCCCCAACAAATAAACGGAACTCCGGAATTTTTCTGGTCATATTTTTAATAAAGTATTTACCATCCTTTTCGACAAAGGTCTCGCCTTCTCCTGCATTTGAAGGCATACCGATATTAAAATCTTCATACTCAAGCTCTGTCATCATCAACTGTTCGTTTCCTACTATTTTGTAGCTTTCAATAACTTCTGATAAGTGAATCGAATGGGTATATATTAACTGGAAAAACTGACTTTCCACCGGAACATATGCCGCAATGTCTTCAGTCTCATTATCGATAAACACATAATATTTTTTGGAAGGGGTGAATGCGATTAAGGAGCTGATCAAGATGAGGGCAATGATTAAAAGAAGGATTTTTTGTATCCGGGTAAACCGCATATGCTATTCTCCTCCACCTAAAAAAATAAATAACTGACGACAAGCTTTCGCTTTATCGTCAGTTACTCGCTCATTCAATTAATTTACTTCGTCAAAATACTTTTGTGCTCCAGGGTGAATGTCAATGCCGATTCCATCAAGAGCTGTTTCTGATTTGATGAAATCTGCTTTTGCATGCTGGATTTGATCTGTGTTTTCATAGATTGCTTTTGTGATGTTGTAAACAAGATCTTCTGAAAGATCGTTTTGTACAACTAACATTGCTAAAACTGAAACCGTTGGAACTTCTTCAGTTAATCCGTAAATGCCAGACGGAACAGTATCATGCGCGTAGTAAGGATATTTCTCGATTAATTCATCGGCTTTATCCTTTTCTACAGGAACAATCACCACGTCTGAAGTAGCTCCAAGACTTTCAACCGCGCCTGTTGGCGTACCAGCAGTAATGAATGCTGCGTCAATTTGACCTGACTGCAAGCTTTCTTGTGACTCACCAAAGTCAAGGTTTTGTGCATCGATATCGTCCATTGACATACCATGAATTTCTAATAATTGTTCAGCGTTAATATAAGTTCCTGAACCAGGAGCACCAACTGAGATTTTCTTACCTGCTAAATCATCAAATGAAGCAATTCCTGAACTTGAAGTTGTAACTAATTGAATTGTTTCTGGATAAAGTGCACCGATCGCAGAAACTGTATCGATTACTTCGCCTTCAAACATATTCGATCCTTCAGACGCGTAAAATGCTGTATCGGTTTGAACAAATGCAATTTGCGCATCTCCATCAGCAAGTGCTGTCATGTTTGCAGCAGATGCCTGTGAAACTTCAGCAGTCGTATCTAAACCTGTTTCAGTTTCAATGATGTTGGCCATTGCGCCACCTAGTGGATAATAAGTTCCTGTCGTACCACCTGTTAGAATGCTAAGGAATTCTGGATCTGATGAAGCTCCACCTTCGCCTTCGCCTTCTTTAGCTGCGTCATCTCCGCAACCTGCTAAAAATACAGATCCTGCAAGAGTTACTGCCGCAAATAAACCAAATTTCTTGTTCAACATAAAGTGACCTCCCTTTTCTGTAATAACGTATAATGTTTCAACTTCATAATACCATTCCTTTCTGACTAGTTTCAATGCATTTCGCAAATACAACCGCTTACAGAAAGAACATTTAGAATACTTGTTTACGTATCCGTACCTTCAATATGAGATTCTGGAACTGTTTCTTCTGGAGCCAGGTCTTCAAATGTTTGACCTTGTTCTTCTAAATCCCTTGTCCGGTGAGCAATACGTGCTGATGCGCACGCAGCAATACTTGCTACTAAATCATCAAGAAACGTATGAACTTGTCCGCCAATTTTTGTATCTAGCTGATGGATAATTCCCGTCTTATTTTTATCTAGGTGACCAAATGTTGTTACTGCAATACTGCCGTAAGTTAACACTGCACCTAATCCAATCATTTCATCAACACCAAACAGACCTTCATCTGATCCGATAATCTGCTGAAGTGGACGGGATAATTTTCCCTGTTCTGCTAATTCATCTAATTCTATCCCCACTAGAAGGGCATGTTGCATTTCACGTTTACGTAAAACGCTTTCAACTGATTCAAGGCAATGTTCGATTTTCAATCCTTCGTTATAAGGCAATTGCATATCCAAGACGATTTTGGCTATGTCTTCATTTGTTACTCCTCTTCGTTCTAGTGCTTCGTGTGTCGCTTTAATAACGTCGTCCGAGTGAACTTGAAACTTTGCACCCTCCATATCAAAAACCCCTTTCAATAAAATAATCGCTGTGCTCTTGTCATTATACCTTGAACATTCATTATGGTACAATTTTCTTATAGAATCATAAAGGAGGCACGTACATGACTACTGGCAAGGTAGAAGATTTATCCATCTATAGCAAGGAACTTCAAGAAGATATGCAATTGCTCGTCTATCTTCCATCGAATTTTTCACCCTTGTATAAATACACGCTCGTCATTGCATCTGATGGCAAAGACTATTTTCAATTAGGACGAATTCCTCGAGTAGTTGACGAGTTATTAGAAAATCGAGAAATCGAAAACATCATCGTTGTCGGTGTTCCATACAAAAGTGTAGAAGACCGAAATAAAAAATACGAGCCTACTGGTGAACAACACAGCGCTTATCTACGGTTTCTAGCACATGAACTGGTGCCTTTCCTTGACGAAAAGTATCCGACTTATCAAGTAGGTATGGGACGTGCGTTAATCGGAGATTCCTTAGCGGCAACGGCATCATTAATGGCTGCTTTAAAATACCCAAACATTTTCGGTCGTGTGATTCTTCAATCACCAAAAGTTGGCGAAGACATGCTGACCGCAGTAGAAGCTTTTAAATCCGCCAATTCTTTTACGGTTTATCACGTTATCGGAAAAGAAGAAACAGCTGTAAAACTAGGGTCTGGCGAGACCGCAGATTTTCTCGAACCAAATCGCCAATTAAATAATTTAATGAAAAATAAAGGGTTTTCGGTCTTTTATGAAGAATTTGAAGGAGACCACACTTGGAAGCATTGGCAGCCCGATTTGAGACGTGCACTTATTCAGAACTTTGGCATGTAGAAGCTAAAATTGCTCCAAGGCACAAAAATGGTTATTACAGACAAGGAGGTCGTTTAGATGAAATATGGAGTAGCAGCATTTCCATCAAAAAAATTACAAGACATCGCAAACTCGTACCGTAAACGTTATGACCCGCATTATGAATTGATTACCCCTCATATGACATTAAAAGAACCATTTGAGGTGGATGCATCGGACGTTAAGGATATGGCAGCAGAAATGCAAAACATTGCAAAGCGCCACAAGCCTTTTAAATTACATGCGACACGTGTCAGTACATTTTCACCGGTCACTACTACCTTGTACTTTAAGGTAGAACCGAACGAAGATATTGTTTCTTTACACGAAGACTTGCATTCTGACTTTTTCGGCGGGATGCCAAAGCACTCTTTCGTGCCACATATTACAATTGGACAAAAATTGTCTGACACGGAGCACGCAGATGTTTATGGTCAATTGAAAATGGCTGGCATCGATCATGAAGAAGTTATTGACCGGATGCATTTACTTTACCAATTGGAAGATGGTTCATGGACAGTATACGAGACATTCCGTTTAACGGGAGATGATCAGTAAGTGTTTAAAGTGAAAATAGCTGAAAGCCAGTTGGAAAAAGAACAAGCTTTTGATGTTCGTAGAAAAGTATTCGTAGAAGAGCAGCGTGTTCCTATTCATATTGAAATGGATGAACACGATGACGATGCGATTCACTTTGTTGCTTATCAACTTGAACAACCAATTGCTGCCGGTCGTATTCGCGAAGTAGAGGTCGGTTTAGGCAAAGTAGAACGAGTATGTGTTCTTCCTGAATACCGCGGACAACATATTGGTGTCCTGATAATGAATGGTATGGAAGACTATGCTCAATCTAATGGCATTTTTAGGCTAAAATTAAATGCGCAGACCCATGCTCTTGCCTTTTATGAAAAGCTTGGTTATGAAGTTACATCGGAAGAATTTATGGATGCAGATATTCCCCATAAATCGATGGAAAAAGCCATTACAGTAGAGTAAAACAAAAACAGATCAGCCGATGTAAATTGGCTGATCTGTTTTTTTCATTTTTATAAAACGTGGTATCCGCTATCAACGTGAATTGTTTCTCCTGTGATTCCGCGAGACATATCACTAAATAGGAATGCTGCTGTATCGCCAACTTCTTCTGGTGTTGTGTTGCGACGCAATGGCGCTTTTTCTTCAATTTCACGTAAAATCGAGTTGAAATCACTAACACCTTTTGAAGACAACGTGCGAATTGGACCTGAAGAAATCGCATTCACACGAATATTGTGCTTGCCAAGGTCTGCTGCTAAATAACGCACCGACATTTCAAGAGATGCTTTTGCAACACCCATAACGTTGTAGTTTGGCATTACACGTTCGCCACCAATGTAAGTTAGTGCAACAATACTGCCGCCTTCTGCCATCAATGGTTTTGCATTTTTCGCAATGTTTGTTAGCGAGTATGCACTAATATTATGCGCCAACAAAAAGCCGTCTCGTGATGTATCTGAAAAATCGCCTGCTAATTCTTCGCCTTTTGCAAAAGCGATACAGTGTGCAAGTCCGTGAATCGTTCCTACTTGTTCTTTAATCGTCGTAAAGCATGTAGCGACTGCTTCATCGTTTGTTACGTCACACGGCAAAATCAGTTCATGGTTGCCATCTAATGTCGCAACTAAATCTCGCACCGACTTTTCAAAACGTTCACCTGCGTATGTAAAAATCAAATTAGCTCCCGATTGATCTAGCGAACGTGCGATTCCCCAAGCAATGCTACGTTTGTTTGCTACTCCCATAATGACAAAAGTCTTTCCTTTTAATGATATTGACATGTCCATTCCTCCTGCATACATAATTATTACCTGGTACTAATAATACCTCATAAAAAAGAAAAGTGCAATTTGCACTTTTCTAAAGTCGACTTAAAAATGTCGTAGCTAAACCTAAATAAATTAAAATTGAAATAATATCATTTAACGTTGTAATAAAAGGTCCTGAAGCAACAGCAGGGTCAATTTTCATCCGGTGAATTAATAATGGGATAAACGAACCCGCTAATGTCGCAACAAAAATAGAACTCATCACAGCTGTCCCAACGAGCATTCCGATAAGCAATTCACCTTTCCAAAAGTAAACCAAGCCTACAACAACAATTCCACAAACTACTCCCGTAATAAGACCCGTACCCGCTTCACGTAATAATAATTTCATTTTACTTTCTTCTTCAATATCTCCTGTCGCAATTCCTCGAACTGCTACAGCTAGAGCTTGCGTTCCACTATTACCCGCCATACCCGCAATAAGTGGGATAAACACAGCAAGTAACGCAACTTGATCTAAAGTTGCTTCAAACATGCCCATCAAGTTAGCCGTTAACATTCCTAAAAACGTCAGCAAAATTAACCACGGCAATCGTTTTTTAGCAGCTGTTAATGAACTTTTATCAAATGTATCCATATCAGATACGGCTGCGAGCTTCGAGTAATCATCTGAAGCTTCTTCTTCTAATACATCGATGATATCATCGACTGTAATAATCCCTAGCAAATGCTGTTGAAAATCAACAACCGGTAAAGCTAGGAAATCATAATCTTTAATCATACGAGCAACTTCTTCTTGGTCTTCACTAACCGAGACACTAACCACGCGCTCGTTCATGATGGCACTAATCAATGTGTCTTCTTCTGCAAGAATTAAATCTCTCAATGTAACAATACCTGAAAGTTTCTTTTCATCATCAACAACAAATACATAATAAATCGTTTCAGCATTTGGTGCAGCGTTACGAAGAATATTCATCGCCGAACGAACTGTTGAATTTTTAGGAATCGCAACAAATTCAGTGGTCATGATTGACCCGGCTGTATATTCCTCGTAATGAAGCAAGTCTTTAATTTGCTGAGCTGATTCTTTGTCCATAATGGTTAAATAGCTTGCAACTTGTTCTTTAGTTAATTCGTTTAAAACGTCAACCGCGTCATCTGTATACATATACGACAGTAAATCTGCAGCATAACGAGCATCCATTTCGCGGAATAAATCTTCGTAGTCGTCATCGTCTAATTCAATTGCTTCAAATAAATCTGCCATCTCTTTAGGAGAGAGATACTGATACAGCAATTGCCTTGTTTCGGAATCAGCCTTTTCATAAAAACTTGCTTGGTCGTATGGATGGTGTGATAGGAATTCTTCACGGAAATCTTTGACGTCTCCGCGTATAAGCATTTCAGCAAATAAAGCTTCGTTTAACTCTTCGTCCCGTACTACTTTTTCGTCCATCATGTATACTCCCTCCTTTCGAAGTTCTTCTAGGCTTGCTATAGTAGTCTATACGTTACACGATGGTTATGTATAGTAAATTTTTAAACAAAGAGGTGTGTAAGATGAAATTTGATATTATTGGAGATATTCATGGGTGTTATCAAGAGTTACTGCTACTCATCGAAAAATTAGGTTACCAAAAAAATGGACCGATTTTCGTTCATCCTGATAATAGGAACCTGGCTTTTGTTGGTGATGCAACAGACCGCGGTCCGGAATCATTAAATGTATTGCGCTTATTATTCGCATTACAAGACGAAGGCATTCTCTATTATTCTCCAGGAAATCATTGCAATAAACTTTACCGTTTTTTTAAAGGACATCAGGTTCAATTAGCTCACGGGCTAGAAATGACTGTAGCTGAATGGGAACAATTGCCTCAGGTGGAAAAACAGCAATTCAAAAAGCGCTACATCCAATTTTATGAGCAACTCCCGCATTACCAGCAGTTTGATAATGATTTAATCATTGCTCATGCTGGCCTAAAAGCCGAAATGATTGGACAACCACTGAGTAAAGGCATTGCCGTATTTGTACTATACGGCGATACTACAGGGAAATTCCACGCTAACGGTCGACCTGTCCGGCGCAATTGGGCTAAGTCTTATAAAGGGAACAAATGGGTTGTGTATGGCCATACACCAACTCCAGAGCCTTATATTATTAACAATACGGTTAATATCGATACCGGTTGTGTTTTTGGTGGTGCACTCAGCGCATTTCGTTTTCCCGAAAAAAACATCGTTTCTGTATCTTCTTTGCAACCCTATCAGCCTGATCGCTTTTATATTTACGATTAAACTAAAGATTGCATATCATCATTTAATGCTGAATGAAAAATAAGCGGTCTTCCTGAAACCGGATGAATCAACTCGAGTTCTGTGCAATGTAAAGCTTGACGATTCACCAAATCCCGTTTGCCGCCGTACAAATCGTCACCAACTAAAGGATGACCAATATGAGCTAAATGAACCCGTATCTGATGTGTCCTGCCCGTATTCAATTGCAATGATACGTGCGCGTATGCTTTAAGATTCTGAAGTACACGCACGTGCGTTTCTGCAAACTGTCCATCATCACGTACTTCTCGCTCGATAATGCTGTTGCTTTTCCGTCCGATCGGAGCCGTTATCGTAAATTCGGGTTTGTCGATTTGGCCATGAACTAGTGCTTCATACCGTCGTTTCATCTTTTTTTCTTGCTGTTGTTGAGAAATCATATGATGAATATGGCGGTTTTTTGCAATGCAAACAAGTCCCGAAGTATCTCGGTCAAGTCGAGTTGCAATATGCAAAGTAGAAGGAATTCCATTGTCATTAAAATGTTTTGCGACAATATTCGCTAAGCTGCCAAAAGGATGCTCGCGAGACGGAATGGTGTTTTGTAGCGGTGGCTTTTCCACTATGAGCAACACTTCATCCTCGTACACAATTTCTAAATGCCCATCTTCTGCAAGTAAGCCCTTGCCATGTTCCTCGTTCGGAAAAATAACGGTTACAGCATCGCCTTTTTCTAGGATATGCCTAACCGTCACTTCTTGATCATTAACTAAAATCTGACCACCGCCATATTTAACAGAGGCTAGCGTCCGTTTTGAAATACCCCAAGCTCCTAACGCTTCGCGCAGCATGCCTGGATATTCAGCGGTGTATGTTAATTGAAAAGGCTTCATCTTATTCACTCTGAGAGCTCACTGTCGATAAAGGAATCATGAACTCGCTGCCAGAATGGAAATGCACGGAAACGAGCAAAGCGAACTTTTTCGTCAGCCACTCTATATTCGATTGATTTTACGTCTTTATGAAGCAATTGCAGATGATCAACTGTTACCATAAAGTCAGGAGCTTTAACTGGTCGTAATGCACATCTGTGATGAGCAGGCAAAACTAATGGCGATCCAACTGTTCGGAAAACCCGGTTGTTAATAGATGCCATCTCCGTTAATTGCATAGCTTGTAATGATGGGTGAATAATTGCTCCGCCTAGTGCTTTATTATAAGCTGTACTGCCGGAAGGAGTTGACATGCACAGACCATCTCCTCTAAACCGTTCAAAATGACTTTCGTTTAAAAAGACATCCATTACCAAAGTAACGTCAGGTGATTTAACAGTAGACTCATTTAAAGCTAAGTAAACCGCAGGCTCGTCTAAGTTTTGATAGTGAATACTCACTTCTAGCAATGGATACTCGATAACTTCATATTCTTTCTTTGCGATAGACAAGACGAGTTTTTCAATTTCGATTGGTTTCCAATCGGCATAAAACCCTAAATGACCAGTATGTATTCCTACAAAGGCCACATCCGCTAGTTTTTCACTGTATTTATGGAAAGCGTGAAGTAAAGTTCCGTCCCCGCCAATCGACAACACAACGTCTGGAGATTCCTCATTCCATTCCATGCCAAAATCTTCTAAGTAATCCTTTGCAGTGGCCATCAATTCATTGGATAATTTGTCTGTCCTCGATATGATATGAAATTTCATCGCTCTGTTCGACCTCCCTCTCTATCGTTTCGAAAATGTGTTCCAGGTGAGTCTTTAAACTCAGTGAAATAAGCTTGCGCTTCTTGTATTTCATCCCGTATTTGAGACATTTCTTCGTCTAACTGGAATGCCGCTTCTGCAGCACGTTGAAGCCTATTTTTTATCTCTTCTGGAAAAACACCTTTATATTTATAATTCAAGGAATGCTCAATTGAAGCCCAAAAATTCATCGCTAATGTGCGGATTTGAATTTCAGCTAAAATTAACTGCTCGCCATTAATTGTTTGAACAGGATATTCCACAATCACATGATACGAGCGATAGCCGCTTTGTTTTTCGTTCGAAATATAATCTTTTTCTTCAACAATCCGCAAATCTTTTCGCTGCTTTAACAAGCCAACTACCGTCTCAATATCTCCAACAAACTGACACATCATTCGAATTCCTGCGATGTCTTGCAATTGATATGCTAGTTTTTCAGAAGGTTCAAATGAAATGCCTTTTTCTAATGTTTTATCATAAATACTAGCCAATGGTTTGACGCGTCCTGTCACAAATTCGATTGGTGAATTTGTGTTGTCATTTTCAAATTGACCTCGCATTCCTTTAAACTTTATCTTTAATTCATCTACTGCCTGTTTGTATGGCGCTAAAAACCGATTCCATTGACCCATCTCAAGTCCTCCTCACTTCTAGTAAGATCGTGAAGCAAGTGCCTCATGAAATGTTTGCTCTACCGCAGTACGAAATTCTTCGCCATAATTGTCATTACCTTCAATATTATCCACGAGCATCAGTAATTCCTCGTGGAACTCTGACAGTGGCATAATTTGTTTGCCCCATTTTAAAAGTGGAACGTTTTTCATTTCGAGCGCATTGGTCATCGCTGGCCATGTATGTATCGGAAATTGAACATATATATAATCCGTACCCGTGTCTAATAAATAAACAAATGCTTTTTTATCGGAATCTGTAAGCATTTGACCAGCTGCCTCAAGCGCCTCTGTCGGTTCATTTTCTTCGATGATAAACTCGATTTCATTATTCGTAATTTTAGTTGTATTTACTGCAACCAATTTATGCAAATCGAACCTTCCTTTCTAGCTTCTTAATAATGATATTTTACCACAGCTCTGTCATTCGTTGCAGTTTGCGCTGAACTATCCGATAATGAAATTACTAGAGAGGTGCTTCCAATGACAAAAGAACTCGAAATTGAATTTAAAAACATGTTAACCAAAAAAGAATATAGCCGTTTATTAGAGGATTTTTCCGATTCTCATAACGGACCTGTTACACAACACAACCATTACTTTGATACCCCTGATTTTCAATTAAAAAAACAGTTGAGTGCACTTCGTATTCGCAATAAAAACGAGCGCTTTGAATGCACATTAAAAATCCCTGCTCCTATCGGTCATTACGAAATTACTGATCCCTTAACTAAAGAACAGGCACAAAGCATGCTGACATTAACAAGCTTTGATGCAACGGAAGTATCAGAAGCCCTTTTGAAACTCGATGTTTCTCCTGAACAATTGGATCTTATTGGGACATTAACAACTCATCGCGTGGAATTTGAATTTCTTGGCGGCTTGTTGGTAATCGATCATTCCGAATACAACGGACAAGAAGATTTTGAGTTAGAATATGAAGTTACTGATGCTGAAACCGGTCACCAACATTTTCTAAACTTCTTGAAACATCAAGAAATTCCCGAACGTCCAGCTAACAAAAAAATAGCACGTTTTATGAATTCTGCCCTAAATTCTACTAAAGACCACTAGTTTTTTATCCTATTCTTCCCATGTCATCAATCGATTTGTTTGAGATATTCGAGATCCGTTGGTAGAATGAATTTACAGCTAAAGCAAAGGAGACACGATGATGACTGGAAAACCGATTATTCCGTACGATGAGATTGGTGCGGAAACATTATCACAGTTAGTCGACGCATTTTATGCTCGCGTAGCGGCACATCCAAAGCTGCAGCCTATTTTTCCAAATGACCTTTCAGAAACCGCCCGTAAACAAAAACAATTTTTAACTCAATATTTAGGTGGTCCGAATATTTATTCAGAAGAACATGGACACCCGAGACTAAGAGCTAGACATAACCCATTCGCTATCACACCAACCAGAGCTCAAGCTTGGTTAGAGTGTATGAGTGAAGCAATGGATGAAGTGGGACTAAGCGGGAAATTCCGTGAAACCTTATTCAACCGACTCGTTTTAACTGCCCATCACATGGTCAACGAGTCTGATAGTGAGGAGGAGTTGGAGTGAACAACTTAGATTTGGTTGAAGCAGTTCACGAACCTGTGAATACTTTCAAACCAATGGAACTGTATGTCTTTGTAGATCCCTTAAACCCAGATTGTTGGGAAATGCAGGGTGTCATCCGGAAATTGCAAATCGAATATGGTCATTATTTTTCTATGCGTATTGTACTAAGCACGCAATTATTAAATTTAAACAAAACCATTCTATCTGCAAATATAGATACTGAGAATTTGACTCATCCTGTCTTGCCTTCTGTTGCCATCAAAGCAGCAGAGCTTCAAGGAAAACGTTCAGGAAATCGTTTCTTGCACAAATTGCAGGAACATTTATTTCTTCAATCAAAAGATGTTTCTTCTTATAGCGTTTTGTTAGAAATCGCGGAAGAGGCAAATCTTGATCAAGAAGAGTTTAAATCGGACTTCCATTCTGTACATACCGCAAAAGCGTTCCAATGCGATTTACAGATTACCCGTGAAATGGAGATTAACGAAGTGCCGAGCATCGTCTTTTTTAACGAATGCATTGAAGATGAAGGTGTAAAAGTATCCGGACTTTATTCATACGATGTGTACCAAACGATTTTACAGGAGATGATGGGAGAAGAAAGCTTGAATCGTCAAACTCCACCTCCTTTAGATGATCTTTTCACCAAATATACGACAATGGCTACGAGAGAAATTGCTTCTATATATAATATTTCTGAACAAACAGCAGAGTGCGAACTGAAAAAACAAGTATTACAACAAAAAATAGAACGCATTTCCATGGCAAAGGAAACTTTATGGAAAGCAAAATAACCTATCTCCCAGTTTTGGGAGATAGGTTATTTTTTTATGGCTTATATATAGGGAGCAAATTGGCTTTCGACAGTATTTTTCGAATCTGGACAGTATCTTGCGTGATTTCGACAGTATTTGACCGATTCGGACAGTATCCGAGCCAACATGGACAGTATATCCAATAATTGGATAATCAACACAAAATGAAAGACGCCTTCCACGTCCGGAAGGCGTCTTTCTATATTACACAAAGGGGATGGGAGAAATGTTCACGCTCAAACAAAGGGGTGTATGTTTGTATGTGATTTATTTCACAACATAATCTTATCACGGAATAATAGTTAAATCAATAATTCACAAGTTGTTTCACAAATTTGTCATAATTGCTTATTCCTCTTACCTTCTTTCTCAACCAACAATTATCTTGGTATAACAAAAGAAACAACCTTAAGTAGGTTGTTTCTTTTGTTATACGCTTTAGTTATTCAATAAAAGCTTTTCTAGTTCATTTAATTTTTCTTCAAAAACCATACATGCTTCTTCAATTGCTTTCGACTGTGTCATGTCGACACCCGCTTTTTTCAACACTTCAATCGGATAATCTGAGCTTCCCGCTTTCAAAAACTCATTGATGTAACGATCGACTGCAGGTTGTCCTTCTTCAAGGATTCCTTTACTTAGTGCCGTCGCAGCACTAAACCCTGTTGCGTATTGGAAGACGTAATAATTATAGTAAAAGTGTGGAATACGTGCCCACTCCATCCCAATTTCTTCGTCGGACACTACATCAGGTCCATAATATTTTTGGTTTAGTTGATAATAAACTTCGGTTAAACGATCTGCTGTTAATGCTTCCCCGTCTTGGTCCATTTTGTGAATCAAGTGTTCGAACTCTGCAAACATTGTTTGGCGGAATACGGTTCCGCGGAAGCCATCTAACCAATTGTTTAATAAATAAATGCGCTCCTGGTCATCATCGGTAGCTTTTACCATGTATTCATTTAATAAAGCTTCATTTGTCGTTGATGCAACTTCTGCAACAAATATTGAATAATCACCATAAACATATGGCTGATTTTTTCGTGTGTAATAACTATGGACACTATGTCCAAACTCATGTGCCAATGTAAACAAATTGTTTACATTATCTTGCCAGTTCATCAAAATATATGGATTAGTTCCATACGCACCTGATGAATAAGCTCCACTGCGTTTGCCTTTGTTTTCTTTCACATCTACCCAGCGATTGTCGATGCCTTCTTTAACAATCCCTACATACTCCTCACCTAAAGCTTCAAGGCCATTAAGCATGACGCCTGTCGCTTTTTCGTATGGCATTTCCATTTTTACTTCTGGAACTAACGGTGTGTGTAAGTCCCACATATGAACTTTATCGAGACCCAGTACTTTTTTGCGCAAAGCTGAATAGCGGTGCAATAGATGAAGATTTTTATTAACCGTTTCAACCAAATTATCATAAACTGCTTCTGGAATATGATCGTCCGCTAAAGCCGCCTGACGTGCCGAGTCAAATTTGCGAATACGAGCATTTACATTATCACGTTTGATGTTTCCAGATAAAGTCGATGCAAACGTATTGCGGAATTTTCCATAAGTCGCGTAAACTGCTTTAAATGCATCTTCACGCACACGGCGGTCGTTGCCTTCAAGGAAACGGATATAATTGCCGTGCGTAATTTGGACTTTCTCACCTGACTCATCTTCGATTTCTGGAAATTCAAGATCCGCATTATTTAACATACCGAAAGTTTCTGATGATGCTTGGCTTACTTCAGATAATTGAGCTAATAACGATTCTTGCTCTGCAGGTAAAACATGCGGACGCATTAAGTTTAATTCTTCAAGAGCTTGTTTATATAAGCCTAACCCTTCATGACTCGCTACGTATTCATTTAATATGGATTCTTCAATCGATAATATTTCTGGAGTCATATACGACAATCCTGCTGATACTTTAGCGAATAATGATTTAATCCGGCTATCTAGCGCCTGATATTTAGAATTAGTTGTATCCTGATCGTAACGCATATGCGAATACGTATAAAGACGTCTTAAGCGCTCTGTCAATTCATCTCGGTAAACCATTACGTTGTAAAGCGCTTCAGCACTTTCATGCAAGGTTCCTTGGAATGACTCGGCTTTGTCGCTAAGTGCTGCGACTTCTGTAAATTCTTTCTCCCAAAGTTCATCAGTTTCAAATATATCCTCTAACTTCCACGTTAATTCTGTTGGAACTTCTTCTCTTGTTAATACTTTCTCAGCCATTTAATTTCCTCCTCTATCCCGTTCTTTCGGGAAACGAACTACATCTTATTTTCTCAATTTTCTCACGTTTTTGCAATAGTTATCATAGACAATATCCAAAATATTGGAATAATCCAAGACCGAGTCCTTGTATTTCAAATAAAGAGCTAAATAATCTGAGACAAGGCTTATTGCTTGCTGCTCTTTTTTCAGATCGCTTAAGGTCAATTTTCCTGTTCGAATCATTCGGTCAACCCTAATTCCTTTTTCATATGCTTCCACTACTTGCAATTGCCACAAAACAGCAGGTTGTTTAAAACATTCGCCGCCTAGTAACGGTAACCCAAATAGCCCCGGCACGTTTGCAACATCTAAACGTAATTCATAACACAATCGACAATAAAGATTTCCTACTCGATTGCCAGCATACAGCTGACTGCGAATATACTTCTTTTTAGCATGATAAAAAATTCCCATCACTTGATTAAATTCATCTTTGGACAAAGTCTTTGGCAATGCAAATGGAAAAACTTGATTTGCGGCAGACAGTGACTTGGTTTTCCCAACCCATCGACTCGAACTAACATAAAACAAATTAGAATAATAATAAAATTGATTATTAGATGGGCAAAATAATAAAACGTACGGAAGTTGTCCCGTTTGCTGAAACATAGCTATCTCATAAGACTTAATTTGTAATTGTCCAATCCCTTCACAACAAGGCTCTTTTAAGCCTTTTATCCACAGGGGATATATATTAAGTTGCCGATAGCCTTTGGATCGTTGTATAAGCTGCTGAGCAGGGATTAAACTGCATTGAAATTCAATAGCGTATTTTTTATCAACGAGTAAATCGGCTCGTTGTCGAATTTCTGATAAATATTTTTCTAATTCTACTTTGGAGTTTAATCGATTGAAGAATTGATAAAGAAGAAGTTTTCCTTGTAGATGTAAAGAGGACTCGGGTTCGTTGGAATGATGACAATCCGATAGCGTTTTGTGTGCAAAGTGAGGGATATTGATTTCTCCAATTTTCAAAAGCAATGGAGCCTGACAAGACGGACAGAAAAATTGCTCGTTCGAACGAATTTCTTGCAATTCTTTTCGCGTATGCTGCCCCGTTAAATAAACCAACTGTTTTTGTGCAGTTGTAGCAACTAATATATAAATCACTCTCCTTTCATTAAGTTTATGAAACACAGTGGATTTTGGCAATAAAAAAAGATCTCCTATATAGGAGATCTTAGCCGAAATAATGTAGGATATTTGCGAGTGCATCTTCTTTAAACACGGGTTTTCCATATTCTTCAAGACGGTGAATCGTCACTGGAGATGAACGCAAGTACTCAGAGATAATACTAACATTATTTTTAATGTCTTCCTCTGAATGTAGAACTTCGTCAAAACTTGTATGCAAGTAATACTTATTTTCGAAATGATACACTGAAGATTCAATCGGCACATAAATTAAACGACGTGCAATTGGTAATAACTCTTCAACTTCTGAAAAAATAAATGTATATTCAAGTTTTTTCACATCAGGTTCATCAAAGACTGGTTCAAATTCATCGAACTCCGCTGTCTCCGTTTCTTCACTTGCAAACATTTTGCGACGTTCTTCTATATCATCAGGCAAGTCGAGCTTTTGCCCATCTTTTGTTAGTTGAGCGCGTGTCACAGTTACTTCTAGACCTTTTTCCATGGCCTGAACTTGAATCCAAAGTGGACCTTCCATTACGAAATCGGCTTCTTCGTTGACTTCATCCATCATTTCCCAAAAAAGCTCTTCACTTTTATCTCTGTTAAACCAGATTTCGTCACGGCTAAACCCTCGCTCTTCAACGTCGAGATAGGAAATGTAAAATTTAACTGTGTTGTCGTTTATGCGTTCTATTTCCATTTTACACCTCTCCTTTACGGTTGGACTAAGAGAACATTACTCAGAGCCGTGCTTTAGTACTTCTACCTAGTATATCTTTATTTGTAGATAAAGAAAAAGTTTATGCCTATTATCCGAATTGGATGTAAGTACATCGAGTTTAATGTATTTATCTGATAAATGCAATTAAATTTATATAAAGAAAAGCTGCCCGAGATCTCTTATGAAATACCATAAAGACCGGACAGCTCGTGTGATTATTGTTAGTTTACCATTCGCTGAGCTTCTAGCAATTGATAAGCTCTAACTTTACGTGGCAAGAAGCGACGAATTTCATCCTCATTGTACCCGACCTGTAGACGTTTTTCATCCATAATAATTGGACGGCGTAGCAATCCAGGGTGTTCCTGGATTAACTCATATAAACGCTGAAGTGGTAAACTTTCTACATCTACATTCAATTTTTGGAATATTTTAGAACGCGTAGAGATAATTTCATCTGTACCGTCTTCAGTCATACGTAAGATTTCTTTGATTTCACTAATTGTAAGTGGCTCAGAAAAAATATTGCGTTCAGTATATGGAATGTCGTGTTCCTCAAGCCAAGCTTTTGCTTTTCTGCAAGATGTGCAGCTCGGAGAAGTAAATAATGTAACCATCATAGTGGAGCACTTCCTTTCGGATTCATGAAAATTTAATGTAATTCATTTTCCAATTTAGAATCATTATAGTTTAGAGGCTCTACATTCATTATACAATGTATGCAGTTATTTTAATAGTGTATCTCAGTAATTAATTTAATAAAGGAGCTTTTTGTCACAATTTGACTATATATTCATTATATTTTTATTGCTACATTCTAAATTTACCCCATTTAAAGTTGTCGCAAACTTCTAAACTAACATTTTTATTCTCATTTACAAAATCTTTTTGAAAATAAGTTCTACACTTATATATTACGTTTGAAATCAGGAAAAGTTTCATATCTGTATAATTTTAATGAAATTATCACATATCGGTTAAGGAGTATAGTCTACACCTTTTGAATATGAATTTCCTGCGTTCCAAAGAAGATATTCTTCTATTCCATGTTCGTTCAATGCTTTGATTTGTGCTTCTACTTCTGCTTTTCCATAGCTCTTGTAATTACCTGCACCTAAGTAACTTGCAGTGAAATCTTGAAGCCAAGGTCTTGATACAGGTGGATTTTTTAATTTACCTAATACCTTATTTTCTGCTTTTGCATATTCACTGACTAGTTTATAAGGTTGTAAATCAGGATTCGAAATACCAAAATAAGCAGTTCCCCAATGACTTGGGTATATCATTGACGAAATAACATCTACGTTCTCAGAGATTTTCGAAAAATTTTGTCCAATACCAGGTGCTTCAGGTAAAGTAGCAGCATATCCGAATATATCGACTGATACTTCTATTCCATAAGGCTCTAATTGCTCTTTAGCATAGGCTACGAAGTCTGTTACCGCCTCTACTCTTCTTTGTATTGGATCAGCTTTAGAGTCTTCGTACTCGCCAAAAGAATAAGTTAAATCATCTGCACGATTTTCAAACCCTTCTGGAAATCTCACATAATCAAATTGAACTTCTTTAAATCCAAGTTTTGCAGCCTCAATGGCAATTTGAACGTTATAATCCCATACTTCTTTAAGAAAAGGATTAACAAATGAATCACCACCGTTATTTTTCCAAACTTGATCGCCTTCCATAAACGTTAGCTCAGGCCGCTTTTCCGCTAACAAGGTATCTTTAAACACAACGACGCGTGCGATCGGATAGATCTCTTTTTCTTCTAATCTTTCTAGCATTGCTCGCGGATTTTTTATCAATGCTTGACCAATTTCTAGCTCTGCTAATGAAGAGCCTTCTTCAGGTATATACGTTAAGTGCCCTACATCTTCCTTTATATCAATTACCATTGCATTTAAGTCTGTCGTCTCTACAAGATTAATCAATGAATCGAATCGTTCTCCTCCAGCAGAATGAGCTGTAACGAAAATTCCTCGAACAGCATCCGGATAATTAAATTCTAGTCCTGAATCAAATTTAAATAAGCCAGAGGAAGCTAACACTTGTGAGTCTAGTTGAACTGTATGATAAGTCCTCGGCGTAAAATCAGGCGTTTTTTCTTTCTCAGCTGCATATACGTTCCCTGCACCTACTAATCCAATACTTACTGTACAAATAGCTAACCACTTCCAGGTTGTTATCATTACCCGCACCCCTTTTTCTACTTTAGCAATAGAACTGTTATCAATTTTTTATGGATTAAAAATCCATTTGATTCATGTTATCCATTGTTCTTCCATTCTATCATTTTTTTGACTTCTTAAAGTGAAATAATTATGTTAAATCTAAAGATGTTTGAACATAAAAAAACAATGTCCCGAAGGACATTGTTTTTTTATTGATTTACTGCTGCTGCTTTGATAGATTCAAACTCACGCTCTGAACATTGGACAAAATGGCCAGGGCTGATTTCTCTCATCCGAACATCATCAGCTTTTGTATATTCGTGAACGGCAGGATCATATGATTTACGAACCCGATTACGCTCATAGTTTGGATCTGGAAGCGGAATCGCTGACAACAATGATTGCGTATATGGATGCAATGGATTCTTGTATAACTCTTCTGCAGGAGCCAGTTCGACTAATTTACCAAAGTACATAACTCCAATACGATCAGAGATATACTTAACCATCGATAAATCATGCGCGATGAATAAGAATGTTAACCCTTTTTCAACTTGAAGTTCTTTTAGTAAGTTTACAACTTGTGCTTGAATGGAAACGTCCAAAGCCGAGATTGGCTCATCGGCAATGATGAAATCAGGGTCCACCGCTAAAGCACGGGCAATTCCAAGACGCTGACGTTGTCCACCAGAGAATTCATGCGGATAACGGTTTGCATGCTCTTTGTTAAGTCCAACTGTTTCTAACAAATCATAAACCATCTTTTTACGTTCTGTTTGATTTTTTGCCAAACCATGAATATCAATGCCTTCAGCAATAATGTCCATAACTTTCATACGCTGGTTTAAAGACGCATACGGATCTTGGAAAATCATTTGCATTTTGCGATTGAATTTCTTTAAATCCTGTTTTGATTTTTTTCCATGAACATTTTCACCTTCATAGAAAACATCACCATCAGTAGCATCGTACAAACGAATAATCGAACGACCGGTTGTAGATTTCCCACAGCCTGATTCGCCAACTAATCCTAAAGTTTCTCCTCTATAAATATCGAAGCTAATATCATCTACTGCGCGGACTTCATTTGCTTTACCGATATTGAAATATTGCTTCAGGTTTTTAATTTCGAGTAATTTCTCAGCCATTACACCGCGCCCCCTTCATAATATCTGCTTCCTGGGAATTTCTTCATGCGTTCAATAACAGTTAAAGGTGGCTCTACTTGAGGTGCGTCTGGATGCAATAACCATGTAGCAGCCGAGTGCGTCTCACTAACTTTAAAGAATGGAGGGTTTTGCTCCATATCAATTTTTAGTGCATATTCACTTCGAAGTGCAAATGCATCTCCTTTTGGTGGATCCAATAAATCAGGAGGCGTTCCAGGAATTGCATACAATTTAGCATCTTCCGTGTCCAAAGAAGGCATTGAACTTAATAAGCCCCATGTATACGGATGTTGCGGGTTGTAGAATACCTCATCAACCGTTCCAATTTCAACAATTTTCCCACCGTACATAACTGCTACACGGTCTGCTACGTTAGCAACAACACCAAGATCATGTGTGATAAAAATAATAGATGTATCGATTTTTTTCTGCAAATCTTTCATCAATTCAAGAATTTGCGCTTGAATCGTCACATCAAGTGCAGTTGTAGGTTCATCTGCAATCAAGATTTTTGGATTACAAGCCAATGAGATGGCAATTACAATACGTTGACGCTGTCCACCTGAGAATTGGTGTGGATATTGCTTCATACGCAATTCTGGTTTTGGCATACCAACTAAACGCAATAAATCAATTGCTACTTTTTTCGCTTCAGTTTTGCTGATTTTTTGGTGCTTTAACAAAGGTTCTGTTAATTGACGCCCAATCGGCATTGTTGGATTCAATGATGTCATGGGATCCTGGAAAATCATCGAAATTTCTTTTCCGCGAATTTTTTGCATCTCTTTATCGCTTAACTTCGTTAAATCACGGCCATCAAATAAAATCTCACCATTTTTAAATTCTGCTGATTGCTCTGGTAACAACCGCATGATCGATTTCGTCGTAACAGATTTCCCTGAACCCGACTCCCCTACAATTGCCAAAGTTTCACCTTTATTTAAATCAAAGTTAACCCCACGTATCGCTTTAACTTCCCCAGCTTGGGTGTTAAAGGAAAGTTCAAGGTTTTTTACTTCTAAAATTTTCTCCATTTTTAACTTTCCTCCTTAATCTTTCATCTTCGGATCGAGGGCATCACGAAGTCCATCACCAATTAAGTTGAATGCAATCATGATTAAACTCAACAAGACGGCCGGGAATGCTAAAATATGTGGCGCAAATTGAATTAATGCATACCCATCGTTGATCAATGTTCCAAGCGATGCATCTGGCGCTTGAAGCCCCAGTCCGATAAAGCTTAAGAAAGCTTCGAAGAAGATAGCACTTGGAATTGTGAACATTGTGTTGATGATGATTACACCTAAAACGTTTGGCATTAAATGCTTCCAAATAATACGGCTATCACTAGCGCCTAATGTACGTGCTGCCAAAACGAATTCTTGGCTCTTGTATTTAAGAACTTGTCCACGAACAACTCGGGACATTCCCGTCCATCCGGTGATGGTTAAGGCAATGATAATGGCCAATATCCCGGGGTCCATAATCAAGATAAAGAGAATTACGACAACCAAGTTTGGAATACCAGTTAAAATTTCAACGATACGCTGCATAAAGTCATCTACACGCCCACCGAAGTAACCTGAAACGCCTCCGTAAATTACCCCGATTAGCATATCAATTGCTGCTGCTACAAAAGCAATAAACAAGGACACTTGCGTTCCTTTCCAAACACGAGAGAACATATCGCGTCCGAGTCCATCTGTTCCGAACCAGTAATTTACTTCCACATTTTTTAATTCATACAAATCAACTTTTTCTCCACCCAATGTTCCAACTCCATTTAAAATTCCTAGTTTTTCAACACCTGGAATTTTTGGCGGTAAGTTTGCGTGAGTAATTGTTTGAGCATTCGGCTCATATGGACTAATAACTGGACCTAAAAAAGACATGATTACGATTAGGCCAAATAAAATTAAACTAAATAACGCACCTTTATTTTTACGAATACGATACCAAGCATCTTGCCAAAAGCTGACGCTTGGTTTTGTAATACGTTCAGCTTGTTTAGCGTCTAACGTAATACGTTCAAACGAACCTTTCGGCAATTCTGGGATTTTATCAAAGTTCTGAGTCATTAACTTTTACCTCCTGAAAGACGGATACGAGGATCAATGATGCCATACAAAATATCTACTAACAGGATGATCACTATTAGGAATACCGAGAAGAAGATAGTAGTTCCCATGATGATTGCGAAATCATTAACCATAATCGATTTAACAAATTGCTCACCGATTCCTGGAATTGCAAAAATCTGTTCGACAACTAAAGATCCTGTAAGAATCGCTACAGCCATTGGTCCTAACACCGTGATTAACGGTATCAATGCGTTACGAAATGCATGCTTAAATGCAATTTCAGAGCCACTAGCACCTTTAGCTTTTGCTAATGTAATATAATCTGAGCCTAAAACTTCAATCATTTCAGTGCGAATAAAACGTGCCGCAGTTGCGAGCGGGAACATTGCTAATGCGATAGATGGTAACACACTAGACATAAAGCCATCTTTCCACAAAGCTACCGGGAACAAATCCCATTTTAAACCGAACCAGTACTGTAATAAAGAAGCGAATACGAAAGAAGGAATTGAAATTCCGACAATCGCTATAAAAGTACTTGTATAGTCGACCCAAGTATTTTGTCTTAAAGCCGCAACCATTCCCAGCAAGATTCCTAGGACTGTCCCTAATACCATTCCCTGGAAACCAATTTGAGCTGAAGGACCCATTCGGCTTAAAATGACATCTGTAACATCTGCGCCTTTAAATTGGTTAATGGAAATACCTAAATCACCTTGCACTAAACCAAACATATAGTCGAAATACTGAACCGGAAGTGGTTTATCCAATCCGTATCTTGCTTCAACGACTGCCCTTTGTTCTGGAGACAATTTATCTGCGGAAGCCACGGGGGAGCCAGGTAATATTTTCATTAAGAAAAATGTAAATGTAGCAATCAATGCCAAAGTGATGATCATATAAATTAAACGTTTGCCTATATACTTCGCCATAGTGCACCTCCAAAATAATTCTATTTAACAAGTCTGTCTAATAAACGCCAGACTTGCAACATTCATGAGTTAGCAGAAAATGGTCAATTTTCGGTTAATTCCTTTGCATTAGAAAAGAGAGTATATCAATCTAAAAATGCGATATACTCTCTCTCTATTTTGTTTTCACAGTAGCGGGATTAAGTTATTATTTACCCGAAATGTATGCCCATTTGTAAGAGAAATCTCCACCGAATGGGTGTTTGATAATGTCGTTAACATATGGTTGTTGAAGAGCCATAGCTCCACGCTGATAGATTGGTGCGATTGCAGCATCGTCAGCTAATAGAATTTTCTCAGCTTGAGCCATTGCTTCCCAACGTCCAGCTGCATCTGTAGCCAATTCGCCTTTAGCAGATTCAACTAAAGCATCATATTCTGGGTTTGAGTAACCCATTTTGTTTTGAGGAGATCCAGTAACAAACAAATCGATGAATGTCATAGGATCCTGGTAATCTGGTCCCCATCCAGCAGTTTGAATGTCATAGTCCTGAGCTTCGTCAAGTTCTAAACGAACACCGAAAGGTACTGCTTTAAGATCGATAGTTAGACCTTCAAGGTTTTCTTCAAGTTGTGCTTTCAAGTACGCATCCATGTTTTTAGCAGTTTCAGTATCGCCACCCAAGATTTCAAGTGTAACTTCTTCTACTCCTAGTTCTTCAAGACCAGTAGCCCAAAGCTTTCCAGCTTCTTCAGCATTAAATTCAATTAGGTCTCCGTTAACATCACGGAAATCAGCTTTGCTTTCATCAAAAGAAAACTCAGTTGGTACTAAGAAGTTAGCTGGTAGAGAACCGTTAGCTAATACTACGTCAACTAGATCTTGCTTGTTGAAACCTTGTGCAATTGCTTTACGGATGTTGACGTTAGCAAGTGCGTTTTTCTCGCCTTTACGTTCTTGGTTAAGTTTAAAGTAGAAAAGAGTTGGTTCTAAATCAGTTACTAGGTTTTCATCATTTGCATATTGTCTTGCAAACTCACCAGCAAGACCAGCACGATCTTTTTCACCAGAGTTGTAAAGGTTAACTGCAGTAGCAGGTTCTTTTACAACGTCTACGTTGATTGTATCAAGTTTAACTGTTTCAGCATCCCAGTATTCAGGGTTTTTCTGCATTTTCCAAGTTAAACCAGTTCCGTCCCAATCAGTTAATGTGAATGGTCCGTTAAAGATTAAGTTTTCAGAATTAGAAGCGTAAGCGTCACCTTTTTCAGTAACGAAAGCTTCGTTCTGTGGGTAGAAAGTTGGGAATGACATTAATGACATAAAGTAAGGTACTGGACGCTCTAATTGAACTTCTAGAGTGTTATCGTCAACAGCCTTAACTGCCAATTCAGTCGGTTCCATTTCTCCTGCAGCAATTTCAGTAGCATTTACAATCGAACCAGCCATCATGTAAGCTCCGTATGGAGAACCAGTGTCAGGATCAATTGAACGTTGCCAAGAGTATACAAAATCTTTAGCAGTAACTGGTGTACCATCTGACCAGTTAGAATCACGTAATTTGAATGTGTAAGTTAGACCATCTTCGCTGACTTCAGGCTCGCCATCAGCAAGTGCTGGTTCAGCAACATTTTCTTTGTTTAAACGGAAAAGTCCTTCGTTAACATTATTGAAAATGTTAAACGCAACTGCATCTTCAGCTAGTGAAATATCCATTGTTGGAATTTCAGCGCTTTCCATCAAGTTTAAAACTTGTTCTGCGTCTGGTTCCCCAGCTGTTTGATTTCCTTCTTTTTTGTCAGTTCCTGTGTCTTCTTCATCACTGCCACCACATGCGGCTAGAAAAGCACTAAGAACTAAAACTAGGCTTAGTAGCCAAAAAATCTTACTATTCTTCACTAAATTGACCCCCTCGAATTTTCTGAAAAATTGGTACACAGTTAATTATACATAATATTTTTTTCTTGTACAGAACTTTTTTGCTAATTTTTACACTCTTGTAACAATTGCGTTACATTAACATTACACAAAGTCTCTCGAATGTTGGATTTGTAAGCGTTTTCGCCGTCTACGATAAATATAGTTTTTTTGATTTTTTTTTATATTTCTTCTACAATTGATAAGAATTGAGGTGCACAAATTGAAAAAGATGATTTTTTCATTTTTAATTATTCAACTATTAATATTTATAACGACGATTCTACGAGCAGATGGTTTCACTTTGTTAACCTATATTAACAACTCATTTATTTACGGAGGCATCTTACTTTTTTTAGGATTATGGGTTTTTGTCATCCGGACAGGAGTTTTTGATATATTTACAATGAGTATGAGAAAAGCTTTTAAAATGAAATCAACATTAGAAGATGACGAAATGCGTCCTCCTTCAGAAGCTTTAGCTTTCTCTAGTTCCTTTTTACTCGTCACTGGTAGCCTTACCTTACTAATTATGTTGATTTGTTTAGTCGTTTATAGCATCTAATATTGCTTAAGAAATTGTTTATGTATTATAATAAGACTATATAAAATGGGCAATGATAAAGAAGAGTAAATGCAGTTCCTTCTATAATAGAGAGTCTGTGGTTGGTGTAAACAGATGGAGTGCTGCATTGAATGGACTTTGGAGCTGAATTGGCGAATGTATAGTAGTCAATTCCGTGTTCTTCACGTTAAGAAGAAGAGTGGCCGGGAACGGCAACTAGGGTGGTACCGCGGAAACACATCATTCGTCCCTTTTTTTAGGGATGTGTGCTGTGTTTTTAATTTGAGGAGGAATATTAGATGAAGAAGAAAATTTTTTCAGGCGTTCAGCCTACCGGTACGGTCACACTCGGAAATTACATAGGTGCGTTTAAACAATTTACTGAGTTGCAAGATGAATATGATTGCATCTTTTGTATTGTTGATCAACACGCTATCACTATGCCTCAAGATCGATTAGAACTACGTAAAAATATTAAGGCATTGGCTGCGCTTTATCTTGCAGTTGGAATCGATCCAGAAAAAGTAACTTTGTTTATTCAATCAGAAGTTCCAGCGCACGCACAAGCTGGCTGGATGTTGCAATGCGTCTCGACCATCGGAGAACTTGAACGCATGACACAATACAAAGATAAGTCGGCAAAAAACACTTCTGTTTTAGCAGGATTATTAACCTATCCACCTCTAATGGCTGGTGATATTCTATTGTATCAAACTGATATTGTGCCAGTTGGCGATGACCAAAAACAACATATCGAACTGACACGCGATTTAGCGGAGCGCTTTAACCGCAAATACAATGACATCTTTACGATCCCTGACATTCGCATTCCAAAAAACGGGGCGCGTATTATGTCCTTGCAAGACCCTACAAAAAAAATGAGTAAATCCGATCCAAACAAAAAAGCCATCATTACTTTGCTTGATGACTTAAAAACTATTGAAAAGAAAATCAAGAGTGCTGTAACAGATTCAGAAGGAATTGTTAGTTACGATCCGATCAATAAACCTGGAGTAGCTAATTTATTGACTATTGAAGCTGCCTTAACTGGTGAAAGTATTGATAACTTAGTTTCAAAATACGAAGGTTCTGGTTACGGTGACTTTAAATCCTCTGTAGCAAAAGCTGTAACAGAGCATTTAGCGCCGATTCAAGAACGCTACAAAGCCCTATTAGATTCCGATGAATTAGATGCAATTTTAGACGCTGGAGCAGAAAAAGCAAATTTCCTTGCAAATAAAACCTTAAAGAAAATGGAAAATGCAATGGGCCTTGGTCGAAAAAGAAAGTAAGAAAAAGGAGCTGCGAAATTCGCAGCTCCTTTTGATTTATTTTATTTATTCTGCAGTAACAGGTTTTTCACTGCTTACAGCTAAATCAGACAAGTACATTTCAGTACCATCGCCAATTGCGTAGTTTAATACACGGTCATTGACTGGACTTAGTATTGCACGGTATAAAGTTGGGAATACCGGTACTTCATCTACCATTAATTGCTGCCACTCATTGTAAACGTCTTGACGGAACGCTAAATCAAACGCTTCTGCTGAACGTCCTTCTTTTAGAAGACGTTCGTTTTCTTCGTTATCCCAACGCGGGAAGTTGTATAAAGCTTCTGCTCCGTAAAGTCCTGAAGGATCTACATCAATTCCAACACCCCAAGCTGCTTGATAAACATCAACGTCTGGGTTGTCTTCTCCGCCGTTACCAACACGGTCGTAGAAAGTGTTAAATTCGAGCATTTCTAAATTCACTTTTAAGCCAACTGTTTCCCAAGACTGAACATAATACTGAGCTAAAGGTTCAGCCGTATCCCCACCAGTCATTGAAATAAAGTTGATTTCTAATGGATTGCCTTCTGGATCTTCGCGGAAACCATCACCATCTGTATCTTCATAACCTGCATCATCTAGAAGTGTTTTTGCTACTTCTGGATCGTATGCTCTTCCTTCGTTTGTATCATCATGGAATTCAGGATGCGACGGTGGAATTAATGTTGTTGCATTCCAACGCAATCCATTATAGAAGCGTTCGCCAACAGCTGTATTGTCAACCGCATGCCACATTGCTTTACGAAGTTCTACATCTCCCATTTTCGCATCTGGATTAGGTTTTACCCGATTTTCCTCTGCATCCCATGTTCCTAGTTTAAATCCAACGTACGTATAAGCACGATCTATTGCTCCTAAAAATTCTACATTGGACATTTCCGCGTTATCTGGGAATTGATCTACTGGGAAATCACTGATCAAGTCTACTCCACCCGTTTCCAGTTCTTGAACAACTGTTGAGCTGCTGATGACTTTGATTGTAACACCATCAAGTTTTGGTTCACCGCGCCAGTAATCTTCGTTCTTTGTAAGTGTTACAGATTCTCCTGGAACAATGCTATCTACTTTAAATGGTCCAAAACCGATTGGATTTTCCCGTACTTCTGGAGATGAAGAAATATCTGCTACGGCCATGTCTCCAAAAATATGCTTAGCTAATGGGTATGACCAAATGCTTCCTGTTAATAGAGAAGGAGTTGATTCGATATACGTAATTTTCAATGTCTTCTCATCAACTACTTCAATACCTGAAATCGTATCCGCTTTCCCGCTATTATACTCTTCCATTCCTTCGATATTAGTGAAATCTGAGTTGTAGCGAGGGCCGTCATAATCTTTATTGCCGATTACTTCATGAGCAAATAACCAATCTTCTGCAGTAACAGGTTTACCGTCATGCCAGTTTACATTGTCGCCAATTTTAAATGTAAATGTGCGTCCATCTTCAGAAACTTCATATGTTGCAGCTCCATCATTTGTGTACACATAGTTTTCATCCCAAGTTAACAAACCTTCATCAAACCAGTTTAAAATTTCTGCATCGGGTGCACCAGAGTAAAAGTTCCAGTTTAGTGTTCCTTCAAATACTGTATCCGATACTAAACCAAATGTGATCTTACCACCATCGATAGCTTCGCCTTCGTTTGTTTTTACATTGCTAAAATCATCGATCGAATACAGCCCATCATCTTTTGCTTCCTGTTTGCCATCAGCGTCTTTTTTGCTACCGCTATCTTTTGTTGCCTCATCATCTCCACTACATGCTGCTAATAACAATGCTAATGACATAACCAATAATTTAGGCTTATTACTTTTCTTCATTTTTTATTTCCCCCTTTAGTATGAGATAAAATAATTGCTGTTTACATGTTTCAGAATAAAATGTTGAATCCACTTTCAGACTTTTATCCCCTTTCTCCCGCTATTTATTACCCTCTTCGTTGTCGGGCATCAGTAGCTCGTTTTAAAGCTTGCCCAACGTTATTTATACTAAGCATCAATACTAAAATTAGAATCGATGCAGGTAACCAAATCCACCATCTTAATTCCAAAGTTTGAGGGTTACGTGCATAACTAATTAGCGTCCCTAAACTAGGCGTCGATTCTGGAAAGCCAAATCCTAAAAAGGATAAGCCAGACTCTATTCCGATATTTGCTGCCAAATTTAGCGTCATTGTAACGATAATGATTGAACTTAAATTTGGAAGCACTTGGAAAAACATGATTTTAAAATTTGATGTTCCCAATGTTTTAGAAGCTTTTACGTAGTCTAGCTCTTTTTCCTGCAGCGCTTTGGATCGTATGAGACGGGCGATTCCCATCCATAAGAACGCTGTCATTATTAAAGAAAATGAGACAATGCTATAACCAGGTACAGCCGTAACAAATGCGATAACTATCATCAACGTAGGCAATACCATGAAAAAATCAACAAATCGCATAAAAATATTATCAACTGTGCCACCATAATATCCGGACACGAGTCCTACTAATATACCGATAATTCCTGTTAGTAAAGTGATTAAAATACCGATAGCTAATGAATTTCGCGTACCAATGATTAATTGACCAAAAATATCACGACCACCGTAATCAGTTCCTAACCAATACATAGAAGATGGAGCCTCATAAAGAGCAAACAAATCAACTTTGATGATATCGTCTTGGTCGAGAATAACTGAAGTTCCGAAAACGCCTACAATGGTTAAAAACAAAAATGCTAACGAAACTAGTGCAACTTTATCCCGTATTAATTCTCTTAGTAATATACTAAATCCGGATGGGCTTTTAGCGAGATCCACATCTGGGATTTGTGTTCCACCGTCTTTATCAAGTCTCATATTTACACCTCAAAATTATCATTTATTATTTAATTCGAATACGTGGATCTACTAAACTCAAGATAATATCTGATAACAACGCTCCTATGATTGCGGCAAGTCCAAACAAAAGTACAAGCGCTGTCATTACACTGTAATCACGCAAACTGATTGAAGAAAGGAATAACTCTCCCATCCCTGGATAACCAAAGATACTCTCTATGAATATCGTTCCACCAATCAATCCAGTTATTTCGTATCCAAAGAACGCCGCGATTGGAAGCAGGGAATTTCTTAATACGTGACGATTATAGACACGTGATTCGGATGCACCTTTCGCTCGAGCTGTTACGATAAAATCTTTTTGCTTTGTATCAATAATCTCACTTCTCAAATACTGAACTGTCGAAACAGTGGTAATCAATGCCATCGATAAAGCTGGCAATAATAAATGATTTATTTTGCTGATAAAATATTCGAATGTTCCTGGTGTAGTACCAGGTGTGACACTACCGCTAGTTGGGAACCAGCTTAATTGGAAGCCGAAAATAAATAACATAACTAATGCAAAAATAAATAATGGTGCTGCAAATCCAATATACGTATAACCCGTAATTGCACGGTCTAACCAAGTATCATTAAACCGGCCACTAATAATCCCAAGTGGAATTGCGATTAAATACGTTAAAATTAATGTTGCTAAAGATAACCATAGCGTATTGATCATTCGGGCTCCGATTAAATCAGCTACTGGCATTTTAAAACGGAATGATTGCCCAAAATCTCCTTGTACAACGCCTTTAATCCAGTCTATGTACTGTACATACCAAGGATTGTTCAATCCAAGACGTTCTCTCATTGCCTCGATTGTAGCCGGATCAATACTTGGATCAATTAATCCAGTTAATGCATCACCAGGCATAGCCTGAGCTAAAATGAATACTAACAGACTTAAGACAATAATTTGCGGGATGGTGATAAGTGTTCTCCGAACAATTAATTTCCACATATCCCCAAGCTCCCTTCTGCAATAGCTACGTGGTGAGTAGCTGATATTGGTTTTAAGGAGAATGGCAAGCCATCTTCATCAAAAAAGTCTTTTTCTAAATTATCGTATTCAGATTTCACCCGTTTTCGATTTTCGTAATGCATTTCTCGTTTGCGCGGATCGCTATCAGGGATTGCAGCGATTAACCGTTTCGTATAAATATGTTGTGGATTTGTAAATATCTCCTCTGCAGTTCCCTGCTCAACATATCGACCTTTGTACATAATGCCAATATGATCACACATATGACGAATAATTCCTAAATCGTGACTAATAAATAGATACGTTAAATTGAGTTCTTTTTGAATTTCACGCATAAAATTCAATACTTGAGCTTGTACCGATACATCTAAAGCCGATACTGGTTCGTCAGCAATAATCAATTTAGGTTTTAAAGCAATTGCTCGGGCAATACCAATCCTTTGTCGCTGTCCTCCAGAAAATTCATGCGGATATTTATAAATTGCTTCTGGACTAAGCCCAACCAATTCCATAAGTTCTTGAATGCGTGTATGTTCTTCTGCTGCAGATAGGTTTTCATAATTACGAAGCGGTTCTGCTACAATATCTATTACTCTTTTTTTAGGATTTAACGATGAAAATGGATCTTGGAAAATCATTTGTATATCTTTTCGGACGTCGATATACTCTTTTTTACTAACCGTCGCCAAATCTCTTCCTTCAAACATTACTTTTCCTGAAGTAATATCATTTAAGCCGATAATGGCGCGCCCTGTCGTTGTTTTTCCTGATCCAGATTCTCCAACGAGCCCGTAAGTTTGACCTTGTTCAATCGAAAATGAGACGCCATCTACCGCGCGAACATGATCCTTCACAGTTTGAAATACACCGCCACGGATAGGAAAGTGGACTTTCAAATTTTCAACTTCAATTAGCGACATAATTGCGCTCCTCCTTGGCTTGTTCTGGGAAGTAAAAGTCTTTATAGCAGGTGCAGCGCACAAAGTGACCAAGACTGATTTCGTGCAGTTCTGGTGAAGCTTCATGAGATGACTCTTCGATCCATGGGATACGGCTTGCAAAGCGACAGCCTGTTCTAGGCAAATTTTGAAGTGATGGTACAACACCTTGAATGACGTGAAGATCAGATTTTACTTCTGCCAATGTTGGAATTGAATTTAAAAGAGAGCGTGTATATGGATGTTGCGGATTTTCCATTAATGTATAAATATCTGCAATTTCTACAATTTGCCCCGCATACATAACCGCCACTCGGTCAGCCATTTCAGCGACCACTCCTAAATCATGCGTGATCAAAATAATGCCAGCATGCATCGTATCTTTTAATTCTTTGATCAAATCTAAAATTTGCGATTGAATCGTTACATCTAATGCTGTTGTCGGTTCATCTGCTATCAATAGTTCAGGCTGATTTGAAATGGCCATTGCTATAACAATACGTTGACGCATACCTCCTGATAGTTCATGTGGATACTGATAATAGGTTTTTTCAGGACGTGGGATGCCGACTTGGTTTAATAAATTAATTACTTGTTTTTTTCGAAGGCTTTTTGAGATTTTGGGATTGTGAAGAAAAATGGCTTCATCGATTTGTGCTCCCACTACCATGAGCGGATTAAGCGCAGAAAGAGCATCTTGAAAAATCATTCCCATTTCACTACCTCGTAGCTGCTTCATATAATTTGCATTTGCTGTTGCTAAATTATTTCCTTTGTAATTGATTTCCCCTTCAATTTTCGCTCTTGTATGAAGACCCATAATCGAAAATGCAAATGCACTTTTTCCAGAACCAGACTCACCTACAATTGCAAGAACTTCATTTTTTTTGATTGTTAACGATACATCGTCAACAGCGGCATAATAATCATCTTTAATTCTAAAAGATGTTTTCAAATTTTTGATTTCAAGCAAAACTTCGCTCACATTTATCCCCCTTAAGCTAAATCATTTTATTCCAAATAGAACTTTTCAACTCCTCATTCTGTTTTTTTAATTTTCAGTTTTAATAGAACAAAAAAATTGTTGCATCAACTTAAACTGCGATTCGTGCTTTTGTGCTATTGTGCTGTTATCTATATTTCATTATATTTAGAATAGCATAACAATTCGGTTAGTCGACAGTTTTTTTCAATTTTATATAAAATATTGGTTATTTTACCTTTTATTTTACTATTTTGATATAAAAAAGGCATTCTGCGTAAGATTTTGCAGAATGCCTTTTTATATTAAAATTAAATTTTCTTAAATACGAGTGAAGCGTTGTGTCCACCAAAGCCGAGTGAATTACTCATCGCAAAATTAAAGTCAGCTTTACGCGCTGTGTTTGGAACATAATCTAAATCGCATTGTTCGTCAGGCGTTTCGTAATTTGTCGTTGGAGGCATGATACCTTCTTGCAATGCCAATGCTGTGAAAATCGCTTCAACCCCACCAGCAGCTCCAAGTAAATGACCTGTCATAGATTTAGTTGAGCTCATCCCTAAATTATAAGCATGATCACCAAATACTGTTTTTACGGCCATTGTTTCGTATAAATCATTATAAGCTGTACTAGTACCGTGCGCATTAATATAGCCAATATCCGTTTTTTCAATTCCAGCATCTGCTATAGCTTGTGCCATTGCACGTGCTGCACCTTCTCCACCTTCTGCAGGTGCAGTAATATGATACGCATCACCTGTTGAACCATAACCAATAATTTCTGCATAAATTTTGGCACCACGTGCTTTTGCAAACTCGTACTCTTCAAGAATCACAATTCCTGCACCTTCGCCGATCACAAAACCATCACGGTTTTTATCAAAAGGACGAGATGCTGTAGCGGCATCTGTATTTGTCGACAAGGCTGTGTTTGCAGTAAATCCGGCTACTGACAATTGAGTAATAGGCGCTTCTGCACCACCGGAAATCATCGCATCTGCATCTCCGCGCTGAATCACTTTAAATGCATCACCAATCGAGTTTGTACCTGAAGCACATGCCGTTACAGAACAAGAATTAATCGCTTTAGCACCAAAATAAATGGATACTTGGCCAGATGCCATATCTGGAATAATCATTGGAATTAAGAACGGACTAATACGACGTACGCCACGTGTATTTAGAACATTCATCTGATTTTCAATTGTTTCCATTCCACCAATACCGGAACCAATCCAAACACCCGTACGCAAAGCCGTTTTTTCATCTAGTTCAAGATTGGCATCTTTCATAGCCATAATGGAAGCAGCAAGCGCGTAATGCGTGAAACGATCCATTTTACGTGCTTCTTTCTTTTCTACATATTCTTCTATCGAAAAGTCTTTAACTTCTGCAGCAACTTTCGCAGAAAATAAATCCGAATCTAATCTAGTAAGTGGACCAACTCCGGATTTACCGTTTTTGATTGCTTCCCACGTTGTTTCAATATTATTTCCTAAAGGTGTAACTGCGCCAATCCCTGTAATGACTACTCGGCGATTTTCCATTCTATCTTCTTCCTTTCGCATAGCTAATTATTTGCCCCACTTCATTGCAATTGCACCCCATGTTAAACCGCCGCCGAATCCGACCATGACAATAACATCGTCGTCTTTAATGCGACCTTCTTCTACATCTTCAACTAGAGAGATCGGAATAGACGCTGCTGATGTGTTGCCATATTTATGAATCGTTTTTGACATTTTTTCAACGGGTAAACCTAAACGTTCTCTAGAGGCTTCCATGATGCGAATATTTGCTTGATGTGGTATGAGAAAATCAACATCTTCTTTTTGTAATCCTGCTTTTTCGATAACATTTATGGCTGATTCACCCATTTGACGTACCGCAAATTTAAATACCTCACGACCGTTCATCACAAGGTGTTCGTCTTGATAAAGATGTTTGCCACCTCGACCATCAGCACCTAGTTCAAAAGATAAAATCCCTCGTCCTTCTGACACTTTGCCGATAACTGCAGCTCCTGCACCATCTCCAAAGAGAACAGCTGTATTACGGTCTTCCCAGTTAGTAATTTTCGATAATTTTTCCACACCAACGACAAGAACATATTTATATACATCAGAATCAATAAATTGTTTTGCAGTGATAACGCCGTACATAAATCCTGCACACGCAGCCGATACGTCCATGGCTGCTGCATTAACTGCTCCAATTTCCTGTTGGATTACACAAGCCATTGACGGAAAAGGCTGGTCAGGTGTAACTGTCGCTACTAGGATTAAACCGATCTCAGCCGGATCGATATTCGCGTCTTTAATCGCTTTTTTTGCCGCTTCACGTGCCATATCAGAAGTGTCTTGTTCGTCTTTAGCAATTCGGCGTTCTTCTATACCTGTCATAGTACGGATCCATTCGTCATTGGTATCCATACGCTGTTCTAATTGAAAATTTGTTAATCTATCTTCCGGCAGGCATCTGCCTATACCGATTATTCCAGCACTCATTTTGTATCCCTCATTTCAATTATCATCATCTATTAGTACCTGGTGTTAATAATACGCCATCTACTATTCAATTTCAACTAACTGACATATTTCAGACAAATTATCTTCATTCTCCATAATCTTTCTTTCTGTCTGTTAAGGCTTGTGCTATGATTAAGCTAGATATTCTATGTAGAGGTGAAACTAGATGCAATATATTGGAACGTTTGTATGGTCATTTTTATTAATTTCTTTAGTTAACTATGTAGTAAGTGCGGTTCAGAACGTACCTTTCGATTTTATGGTCGGCGTTTACATTTCAATCGGAGTTTCTATTTTAATCTTCGTAATGTCAGCAGTTATTCCTAACGAAACTGCTGCTGAAAAGCATTAATACAAAAAGAAGCGTAAACCGGATAACCGGTTTACGCTTCTTTTTTGTTAATTAGAATTTGATTATTGTCTCCCATTGTTAATGCTAATTCTGTGTTTGCCACAATATCACCTTTGATTAATTCTCGCGCAATATCGGTTTCAATTCTTCGTTGAATAAATCGTTTTAACGGACGTGCACCGAATACTGGATCTGTTCCAGCTTCGACAATGTAGTTGATAACGGAATCATCAACAGACAATTTGATATGCTGTTGATTCATTCGTTCAGCCAGCTCACCAATCATTTTCTTAGCGATACCATAAAAATGCGTATTATTAAGCGCGTGGAAAATGACTATATCGTCTATACGGTTTAATAGCTCTGGCTTAAAGTGCTTACGCAATTCAACCATAACAATGTCTTCCATATCATGTTCACTATTTGTATCACTAATATGCGCTGAACCAATATTAGAAGTCATAATGACCACTGTATTCGAGAAATTAATGAGGCGGCCTTGACTGTCTGTGATGCGACCATCGTCAAGGATTTGCAATAAAATATTGGCAACGTCTGGATGTGCTTTTTCAATCTCATCGAGCAAGACAACCGAATAAGGGTTGCGACGTACCGCTTCGGTTAATTGCCCGCCTTCTTCGTACCCAATATACCCTGGAGGCGCTCCAACTAGACGCGATACACTATGTTTTTCCATGTACTCCGACATATCAATTCGGATAAAATGATCTTCTGAGTCAAATAAATTAGCAGCCAGTGATTTTGCTAACTCTGTTTTTCCGACTCCGGTTGGACCAAGGAAAATGAAGGATCCAATTGGTTTACGTTCGTCTTTAATGCCTGCGCGTGCACGCCATACAGCTTCTGTTACAAGTTCAACTGCATTGTCTTGACCAATCACACGCTCTTTTAACGTATCTCCCAGACGCAATAATTTTTCACGTTCACCTTCTACTAATTTTGTAACTGGAATCCCCGTCCATCGTGCCACAATGCCTGCAATTTCTTCTTCTGTTACATCTTCACGCAATAATCGTTCCGCACCTTCGTTTTCTAAGCTACCTTCCAATGCATTTAGCTCTTTTTCAAGTTCAGGAATTTTACCGTGCTGCAAAACTGCAGCTGCGTTCAAGTCGTATTTATTTTCCGCATCTTCTAACTGTCTACGGAATTGATCTAATTGCTCTCGTTTTTGCTGAATGATTTTCAAGGATTCTTTTTCTTCTGTCCATTGCTGTTTCATACCCGCTGAAGAATCGCGCAGTTCTTTGATTTCTTCACGCAATGTTTTTAAACGAACTTTACTTGCTTCGTCTTTTTCTTTCGTCAAGGCTTGTTCTTCAATTTCCAACTGTAATAAACGTCGTGTAACTTCATCAAGTTCTTGTGGCATCGAATCGATTTCGGTACGAATCATAGCACACGCTTCATCAATCAAATCAATTGCTTTATCAGGTAAGAAACGCTCTGTAATGTAGCGGTCAGACATAGCAGCGGCTGCAACAATTGCACGGTCATGAATACGCACTGCATGATGCAATTCAAAGCGCTCTTTTAATCCACGCAAAATCGAGACCGTATCTTCAACAGAAGGCTCTCGTACCAGAACTTGCTGGAAACGGCGTTCTAGTGCTGGGTCTTTTTCAATATGCATACGATACTCGTCTAAAGTCGTTGCACCAATACAATACAACTCACCACGAGCAAGCATCGGTTTCAACATATTCCCTGCATCCATAGCACCTTCTGTTTTACCCGCTCCAACGATGGTATGAATTTCATCTATAAATAAGATGATTTGACCTTCGCTATCTTTTACTTGTTTTAACACCGCTTTTAAACGCTCTTCAAATTCACCGCGGTATTTAGCACCGGCAATTAACGCACTCATATCGAGTTCGTATATTGTCCGGTTTTTTAATCCTTCAGGCACATCATTACGGACAATTCGTTGTGCTAAACCTTCAACAATTGCTGTTTTACCAACGCCAGGTTCTCCGATTAAGACTGGATTGTTTTTTGTTTTACGTGACAAAATTCGAATGACGTTTCGAATTTCTTGGTCTCGACCAATGACAGGGTCCATTTTCCCAGCTTGTGCTTGTTCGACCATATTGCGACCAAATTGCTCTAACGGGGTTTTTTGTTCTGTATTGTTTTGGGGTTGAACCATTTATAACCTCTCCTTTTAAAAAGTTTGACTATCTTTGACTAATTAAATTATAGCTAGTTTTTAAGGATTTAGCAATTATTACGTATTTAATTTTTAAAGCTTTCTAGACGAAAAAAAACTCACTGGAATAAATTCCAGTGAGTTTTTTCGTTTAAATTATCTAACGCCAAGTGCCATTTTAGCATAGCGTGACATATGTTCTTTGCCCCATACTGGCTGCCAGACGATTTTCACATCGACTTCTTCCACTTCTGGTAGTTCGTACAAAGCAGTTTTCACCATTTGTACGATTTGAGGTCCCATTGGGCAACCCATTGACGTTAATGTCATAGTAACTACCGCAAAGCCGTCTTCTGACAATAATACATCATAAATAAGCCCTAAATTGACGATGTCAATTCCTAATTCGGGATCGATTACTGTTTCTAACGCACCCATCATACTATCTTTCATATCTTGATCCATTTAAAAATCCCTCCCTTTACTATTACACCCATCTTAACAAACTTCGTCTGAAAATGGAATTGACACGATTATTCAGCTAAGTGCTTAGCAAACCACTCGGTGGCCTCAAGCATACCCGCTCGACTTACTGCATGCCCAGCCTCTCGTTCGCGGCGAAAGACAATTTTTTCTGGTACTTCTTCGTATTGTTTTCTTAATGACTTAAACAACCGATAAGTTTGTTCAAATGGAACGGTGACATCTTGTTCGCCATGCCAAAAATAAATTGGACGGTTATTGAATTTCGATTGATGCTGAACACTATCAAACATAGACAAAGTTGCAAGCATCTGCGACCGTTCTTCTTCGCTGATTGGCAACTGAAATCCTCGTGATTCGTATTGTGTCATTTGTGCTTGAGCCAGTTCCACGTAATTTCCTGCACCCATCATAATAGCAGCTGCTCCAATCCATGGGTAAACCGTCATCGCCCCCATTGTCGTGATTCCTCCCATTGAAGTACCACCAACTCCGACTCTTCCCATCACTAAGTTTCGCTTATGGAGTTCTTCGTGTAGAAATGCCAACTCTTCAATCGAAGTTAATACAATTTCCCAAAACCGTAAACTAATTTGAACATTGTCTAACCCTTCAGTTCGTTCTCCGTGAAGATGTGCATCTGGTAAAATTACACGAAACCCTTTCTCTGCCAATTGATAAGCATAATGCAAATTATGCTCTTTTGCACTCATGTGTCCATGGAAAAAAATGACCGTTGGCAAAGGGGTTAGTTCTTTTTCGTCTGGCGTTATGTGTAGCACAGGGATATGTCCCCAAAGTTGTTGTTTGACGATCAATTTGACTCACTTCATTCTCTTCCAATCCTACCAATTTTCTGGTTATCCAGCAAACTCCAATCCGCCTCCTTTAAAACCTTTAAAGTTCATCAATTTTTTTGACGTACCCCTTGCTCTATCGCTACACTAGTAGGAGATAGAAAGGAGACGGCTATTCATATGAAGAAGCACTTAATTGTTCTAGATTTAGATGGAACCTTATTAACAGATGAAAAAGTCATTTCACCAAAAACAAAACTGACTTTAAATAAAGCACAAGATGCAGGGCACGAAGTGATGATTGCTACGGGACGACCATATCGTTCAAGTGAAATCTACTATAAAGAATTAGGGTTGACAACACCAATCGTCAACTTTAATGGTGCATTTGTCCATCACCCCACTGACCAACATTGGGGCATGCACCATACGCCAATAGACTTGGGTGTCGTCCACGAAGTTGTTGAATCTATGTATAATTTTAATTTCCACAATATTGTTGCCGAAGTTTTAGATGATGTGTACGTCCATCAACATGATGAACGATTAATGGATATCTTTAGATTTGGAGACCCAACTATTACAACAGGAGATTTACGTAACTACTTAAAAACGGATCCAACTTCTATTTTAATCCATGCGCCTTTCGAACGCGTACAGGAAATTCATGATCACTTATCTTCTGTTCACGCCGAAGTTATTGACCATCGCCGCTGGGGTGCTCCTTGGCATGTCATTGAAATTGTAAAAAGTGGCATGAGCAAAGCTGTTGGGTTAGACCGCGTTTCAAAATCTCTTGGCATTAGCAGAGAAAATATTATCGCTTTTGGCGATGAAGATAACGATTTAGAAATGATTGATTTTGCAGGAGTCGGCGTCGCTATGGGGAATGCTATCTCGCCTCTTAAAAATATTGCCAACGAAATCACGTTAAACAATAATGAAGATGGCATTGCTGAATTATTAATCGACCGGTTAAAGCTGTAACTAATAAAAGGAGGATTTGTTATGAGGTTATTTGCTGATAGCGCATCTGATTTACCAAAAGATTTTTTTGAAAAAGAAGATGTAGTTTTATTTCCATTGCGCGTACATATCGGTGATCAAGATTATGAAGATATCCGCGGTATTCAATCTATTAAAGTATTTGATGCAATTCGATCTGGCAATCAACCAAAAACTTCACAAGTATCCCCAGAAGAAATGCTAAAAGCTTTTGAAAAGCTAGCTATTGCTGATGAAGAAGGTTTTTATATTGCATTTTCTTCTGAGCTTTCTGGTACTTATAGCACTGCCGTGATGCTAGCAGATCAAGTACGCGAAGATTATCCGAATTTGAAATTGACTATACTTGATTCTAAAGCCGCTTCACTTGGATATGGCTTGTTAGTCAAAGAAGCTGTAAAACTTCGCTCTGATGGTCATTCTATAGAAACAATTCTTAACAAAGTTCGATTTATGGCTGATCACTTAGAAAGCCTCTTTACTGTAGAGGACTTGGATTATATGGCCAAAGGTGGACGAATCTCAAAAGGTAGCGCATTTGTTGGTGGATTATTAAACATTAAACCTCTCCTACATGTAGAAGAGGGGAAATTAGTGCCGATCGAAAAACTACGAGGACGCAAAAAAATTATTAAACGTATGATTGAATTGATGAAAGAACGCGGAAGTCAATTTGATCAGCAAACAATCGCCATTAGCCATGGCGATGACGAAGAATTTGCTGCTGTTTTAAAGCAAGAAATCGAACAAAATTTTCACCCTAAAGAAGTTGAAGTTCATATGATTGGTTCTGTTATTGCTGCCCATACTGGACCCGGTACATTAGCTTTATTTTTCTTAAATAAGATTGAATAGGAGCTGATTAGACTGTGAAAAAAATAGTCATTGTAGGTGCTGTCGGCGGAGGTGCAACAGCTGCTGGTCAACTACGTTTTTATAATTCAGATGTCCAGATTGTTGTTTTTGATAAAGATTCAACGATGTCTTATGCAGCATGCGGGACGCCGTATGTCATTGGTGATGTCATCGAAGACGAGCAATCAATTGTTTTAACAAATCCAGAAAAATTCAAGAAAAAGCGCGATATTGATGTAAAGTTAGGACATGAAGTAAAAAACATCGATAGAGCTGCTAAAAAAATTCTTGTGCAAAACTTGGCTACGGGAGAACAATTTGAAGAGTCTTACGATGTGTTAATCTTGGCACCAGGTGGCTCTGCTATCGTGCCTAAAATCGAAGGACTCGATACTTCTAAAGTATTCACTTTACGCAACTTTGAGGACATGCAACGGATTGATCGTTTTATTAAAACCGAAAAACCAAAAAGTTGTGTGGTTTCAGGTGGTGGATTTATCGGTCTCGAAATGGCAGAAAATCTAAAAAACCTTGGATTAGACGTATCACTCGTGCATCGCTCGCCTACTATTATGTCAATATTAGATACGGATATTTCGCTACTAATAGAAAAAGAATTGGCAGTACAAGGCGTTAAACTTCTTACAGGAACAGAGATAATAAAAACTGAAAGCAAAACCATTAAACTATCCAATGGTATCGATTTGCAAGCTGACTTTATTATTATGAGTGTTGGTTTGAGATCCAATACTGGACTTGCTGTAAACGCTGGGTTGAAAATTGGTGAAACCGGTGGTATTCAAACCAACGAATACATGCAAACAAATGACCCATTCATTTATGCAATCGGAGATGCTTCTGAAAACTTTGATATGGTTACAGGAGATCCAAAAAGAGTACCGCTCGCTTCTCCTGCTCATCGACAAGCATTTATCGCTGCACGACATATTTTGGGAGACAATATCGAGAAGAAAGGTTTACTTGGGACATCTGTATTAAAGATTTTTTCACTAACTGCTGCGATGACAGGGTTAAATGAAAATACCATCAAAGACAAAAAACTAGAATCTGCTACTGTGACCCATAACGGGATTTCAAATGCAGGGTATTACCCTGATCATTCTAAAATCACGTTAAAAGTCCATTACGATCCACAGACAAGAAAGATTTTAGGAGCGCAATGCATCGGTGGAAAAGGCGTTGATAAACGAATTGATGTTATCGTTACTGCTATTTACGCCGGGTTAACCATTGATGATCTGCAAGCGTTAGAGCTTTGCTACGCGCCTCCTTACTCATCGCCAAAAGATCCTATTAATATGGTTGGCTACAAAGCCATTAATGACAACTAAAAATAAAAAAAAGGAAGAAAAGCAAATCGCTTTTCTTCCTTTTTTTCCTGCTTTATTTCAGTTTAGTTGTTTGTTGTTTTGCGGCATCTGCTTTGCGCTGTTTGCCTTTGCGCCATACAACCCATAGGAATAACATAAATACGACATACATAATCGCTAATGTTGCGATATAAGCAGCGTTAAGTTTTGTTTCTTTTGTAACATGGAAAACTTCTGCAATTTCTCGATCTTGCGTGACACGGTACTCCCCGCCATCTTCTTGACGGACAATATCACTTTCAAACAAACCTCGTAATTGCTGCTTTTCACCAATCACATCAGCTGACAAATTAAGGGTCTTCGTTGAAGAAGAATTGTTAATCGCAATAACCCACGTTTCTTCTTCATTTGAACGCTTATAAACAAGCCAACCATCTTCATCGTGCAAAACTTCTACTTTACCTGTACGTAATGCTTCTGATGAATTACGCAATGATGTCAAATTAGTAATATGATCAACCAATTCTTTATCTACTGCCAAATCCAAGATTTGATGCGATTCAGATGGCGTTACGCCATTCATAGCCGATTCTGATCCGTATTGAATAACTGGAATTCCGGGCATTGTTAGTAATTGCGTTAACAATAACTTCCACCGTGTTGGTGGAAACCCATTTACGTCTACAATATCCGATGTAAATCTTGAACCGAGCAAGGAATCTACTTGGATCAGCTGACTTTCACTTTGTTTCATAATTGTCTTAATACCCGTCAAATCTTGGTCGAAATTCTTATAAGCCGCTCGCAATGTCTCTTCGACACCAGGCATAACAACCGCATCAAATCCAGCAGTTTCTTCCATTTCACGATCACTTAAAATATAACTTGGTCGAACGTCCTTTATTGCTTTAGAGAAATCACGAACAAACACTGGATCTACTTTATCCGCATTTTGCAGTCGGAAACCATCGACTTGATAGGTTTTATTGAATTCCACAAATGTTGTAACTAACGCTTTTTGCACTTCTGAGTTTGCAGTATCTAAAGCCAAACTGCCATCGTCATTTTCTGTAAACCACTGTGGATTCTCAACTGCCCAAACATGGTTAGCACTTACTTGTTGAGTCGGAATATCCACAATCACTTTCATTTTGAGTTCATGAATTTCTTCTACCAAAGTTTGAAATTCTTCTTTTGTACCAAAATGACGTTCAAACTCCGTATAGTCCAATACTTTCTTTCCATCGTAAGTTTCTGTTGAAAATACAGATCCTATTGAAAGAGCCGTAAAGCCCATGTCTTTCACAAATAATAGTTCACTTGCCATTCCATCAAAATCGCCCCCGTTAAAAGTTGTAGGGTCTAATGCATTTACTTCATAATCATTATTGATTTTTTTGTTGAAATAACGATCGACTAGTACATCGTAAATAAGTTCGTCTTCCAATTCATTCTCTTTTTCAGCGTATGCTGGTTGGACAGCTGCTAAAAGTAGTACAGTCGTAATGATGCTAGAAATCCACTTAGCTTTCAATCTGATATCCTCCTTCAATGAGGTCGTCATTGCGTTCTACCCGGTTAATTTTATCAAACTCCAGCTTTTACTGCCATGTAAAGTTAAGGTTTTACCAGCAACTTATTTGAGTTTCGTCTAAACTGTGAAAGTTTACAAAGAAAAAGACAGGTGCATGGTGCACCTGTCTACTTGCTTAAAAGAAATCCATACCTACCGGTAACATAAATCCGATAAACATTGTTGCAAATAAGAATACTGCAAACAAAGCCCAGAACATCGTAACCGATTTTTGTTTTTTCGAACGAACCAATACCATTTCCATCATACCAATTGTTAATACACCCAATAGGAACTTGATGCCGTAAAGCATTGGATTTGAAGAAGACCATTCGATAAACAATGTTAATCCCGTAATAATGATTAAGACGTAGAACAATCTTAATACCATATGCATAATCTTGCGTCCTTTGCTATCACGCTGCATAAATGCTGCAACTAAGAACAAAATGACGGCAACAACCCATGTCGTAATGTGTAAATGTGTTGTGTCTGTTAAAATACCCAAAATCTCACCTCTTCTAATAATATCCTCTCTAGTTTATCACAACTAGGACAAAGACGAGGGCTATAAACCTATGACAAATGTGTGACGAGTGTACCAATAGATTCAATCGATACTTTAACGGTATCGCCTGCTTTTAAGAACTTCGGTGGAGTAAAGCCTTTGCCCACTCCAGCAGGTGTTCCTGTAAGCAAAATATCGCCAGGCTCTAATGCCACATATTTTGATACTTCTGCAATCAGTTCATCAACACGACGAATCATATTTTCAGTATTGCCATTTTGACGAATTTCATCATTTACTTTTGTTACGATTGATAAATTTTGTGATTGTGGAATTTCATCTTTTGTAACGATGTATGGTCCTACTGGACACGAGCCAGCTAAACTTTTTCCTAAGAAATATTGCTGATGTTTTTCCTGCAAATCACGAGCAGTCAAATCGTTGGCAATTGTGTAACCAAAAACGTAATCATAAGCCATTTGTTTCGGAATTTTATGACCTGCTTTACCAATAACTACAGCTAATTCACCTTCGTAGTCATATGAATCCGTTACATCGCTATGAACAGAGACAGTTTCACCATCTGCTGAGATACTAGTAGATGCCTTCGTGAAAACTACCAAATCAGTAGGTGCTTCTCCACCCATTTCTTTTGCATGGTCTGCGTAATTTTTGCCAATAGCAATAATATTTTTGGGTGTCTTTGAAATGGGAGCTAACCATTCAATATCTGCATATGAGTGTTTGAATTCTTCAGAGCGGTCAGATTGGACAGCGGCTTCCGTCAATTTACGAATTTGTTCAACAAACTCCATTCCTTGTGGAATTCCTTCTATCAATTGTGTTGGAAACGCAGGCAAGACTTCTAATTGCTGTTGAATCGCAACTACATCCCATACAGCATCTTCCTTTTTAACTTTTGGTCCGAATCCTTCTTTTCCTTCGTAGCGAAATGATAACAGCTTCATTCGTCAAACACTCCTTTTCTGTGGTTGAATTCATTATACACATTCAGCGTTTTGAATTGTTAGTTTTTTCGAAATTATTTCCGTAAGTCCATTTTCTCCAAAGAATTTCGAGTGGTCCACGTGAAAATTTTTCAAACCAAAGTTCTGCAAAAATTAGTTGAACAACAAAAATTCCGAAGGCAATCAATGTTCCAGTTAACAAATCTACTTTTCCATACAATCCCAATCCGTACGAATAGAATATTAATGTTGCCAAAATCGATTGTGTGATATAAGTCGTAAATGACATGCGTCCTACTTTAGCTATTGGAGAAAGTATTTTTTCCAAGCTTTGTTTCTGAGCCATTAATGCGATCAACGCAGCGTATCCAACAGCTACAAGAGGACCTCCAAATATATCTTGTAAATAAACAAAAGCGTAATTTGATTCAAATAAAAATGGCGTACTTTTTAAAGCTAATCCAATCAATAGCGGAACAATCGCTAAAAATAACCATAGTTTACGCTTTTCTTGTGTTTGTTCAATCAAACGCCATTTTGCTGCAGCTGCTCCAAACATAAGAAAAGGGAGAATAGTGAAAATCAGAAACACATAGCCAATCAAATTATTGCTATAAGACCAGTCGGCCAATCGCTGACTGAAAATCTCTGCAAAACTTCCCGATTGATAGGATTGAATCGAACTTTCAATTTCCATATAACCTACATAAGTATTCGGATCTGCTGCTGCCGCCATAAACATAATAGCGAGCATTAAAAGATGTGGCACTGTGTAAATAACTGCACCAAGGCTCATCAACCAACTAGAAGGCAGTCGAATCAAACCAATTAATAAAAAGCCCATTATCGCGTAGGTGATTAAGATATCACCATACCAGATAAGAAAGGCATGAATAACGCCGAATAATAACAGTACCGCTAGACGTTTGACTGCAAGTGGCATAAAAGGACGTCCGATAGCTTCTGCGCGCATATATTGCATAGCTAAGCCATAGCCAAACAACATTGCAAACAATGGATAAAAACTAGCTTGGATGAATATATCGATGATCAAATATACTCCTTCATTAACACTTCCATTAAACCATTTATATGGATCAATATATGAAAGTGGTGAATGGAATGCCAACATATTAATAAGTAAAATACCTAAAAGCGAAAATCCTCTCATCAAGTCAATCGCTTTTATTCGTTCATTCGGTAGAACCGGCTGTAAGTTCAAAATAATCCTCCTAAATATTCACTTCTTGATTTGCTGCAAACAAGTACAGCAAGCGTTCTTTAACCGATATTTTCAGAATCGATTCAACCGCTTCTTGATAAACAGTTAACTGAACGCTATATCGTTCAGCCATTTCTTCTGACACATCATGAACGTGAGTCACACGATCCGTTTTATAGTCTAGTAACACCCAGCCGTCTTGTTCTTCAAACAAACAATCGACAATCCCTTGAATAATTTGGTAGTCCCCATCTGCATCTTTTTTTGCATAAGTAAAAGGCACTTCTTTTTTTATGTTTTTTGCACTTCTAAGACGTGCCGCAGTTTCACTCGCATAAAAACGCTCGATTTCTTCTACTTTTACCGCCTTTCCTTCATCCAGTGATAAAATTTCCATCCCCACTAAAGTATCGATAAATTCTTTTATTTCGGTACTGTCTAATGAACGATCTAACGGTATATGCTGCATAATCGCATGGACCGCTGTTCCAATATCAGCTCCAGATAATCGTTTGTCCATCATGAAATTTGGTCTGTTTGATAACATTTTCCGTTCTGGTTTCGTTGTTTGAATAAAGGATTCTGGTTCGTCGAGACGTTGCAGCATTTGCAATCGCTTCATTTCTGTTACGGATTGTTTTGAACGTTTTTCAACAGCCAGTTGATGCGGATACTGATAATTAAAACGATCATTGACTTGTTGTTGGTAATCCTCCGATAACAAATCGTCTTGCAACAATTCTTCTATGCTTACGACTGCTGGTAGTAATGACTGAGATTCGATAATATCAATGTGAAAATGAGAAGAATGTTCAAGAAATTGTCCTGTGACATTTAATTGTTCTGCAGCATCCGGATGTCTGGCTATAGCTGGGCCAATCCAATCCAAATACCCTTTAGCACGAGATCTCATAAAGTCTGGCAAACGAACATCATTTGTAGACACTTTCCATTTCTCGATAAGTTTTTCAACGTCCTTAACTGAAGCAGTCAAATACAGCCTTTCTTTTGCTCGAGTCATCGCTACGTATAAAACACGCATTTCTTCGGCTTTCATCTGCAATTGTTTCATTTCCCTAACTGCTAGAAATGGCAATGAGGTGTATTCAATTCGGGTGTCAGGATTTACCGCTTTAACTGCCAATCCGTAATCTTGGTCAAACAAATAAGATTTTTTAAAATCCATTTCATTAAAATTACGTCCAGTTCCCGCAAAAAATACTACTGGAAACTCGAGTCCTTTTGACTTATGCACAGTCATTAAACGAACAACATTTTCTTTTTCACTGAGTGATTTTGCTGTTCCTAAGTCATCTCCACGTTCTCTCATTCGATCGATAAAACGTAGGAAACGGAACAATCCACGGAAAGATGTTTTTTCGTACTCTAGCGCGCGGTCATGCAAAGCTCGCAAATTCGCTTTTCGTTGCTTGCCATTGGTCATGGCTCCAACCATTTCATAATAGTTTGTATCCAAATAAACTTGCCAGATCAATTCCGCTAAGGAACCTCGGCGTGCCAGATTCCGCCATCCTTCTAATTGAAGGATAAAACGACGTAGTTTTTCAGCTGCAGCCGGATCGATTCCTGTACCTGCTCGCATAAATGTTTTAACAGCTTCATAAAAAGACGCTTGAGGTGCCGCTAAGCGAATTTCAGCCAATTCATTTTCTTTCAACCCAATAAACGGGGCACGTAAAACAGAGGCCAGTGGAATGTCTTGGTAAGGGTTGTCGATAACACGTAAGGTGTTCAACATGATCATCACTTCAAGTGCTTCAAAATAGCCGCCTGTCAATTCAGCATACAATGGAATGCCAGCCATTTTGAACTCATCTACGAAATCACCTGACCATGTCATCGAGCGCATTATAACAACGATGTCTTGGTATTCTAGCGGCCGTTCCTGCTGTGTCCAAGGATCATTGACCATTATTTGATCGTCTATCAATTCCTTGATTTTTTTAGCGATAAACCGCGCTTCCCATTGAGACTTTGCCAAGTCCTCGTCTTCTGTCTCTTCTTCAGTTTCTGGTTCGTGTATTAAAGTTAAGCTAACAGGAGTTTGTTGATCCGGATATGGCGCTTTGGCTTTTAGCGCAGCGGCTTCATCGTAATCGATTTCACCAACGCGTTCTCCCATAATTTGTGAGAATATATAATTGGTGCCATCTAAAATTTCTTTTCGGCTTCTGAAATTTGCATTTAAATCAATGCGCAATCCTGTGTTGCTAGCTTCATGTGTAAATCGAGAATATTTCCCTAAAAATAACATCGGTTCTGCCAGGCGAAAACGGTAAATCGATTGCTTCACATCACCTACCATGAATAGATTGCCATTTTGTTCATCGCCTGATTTTACTAAGTTAAGAATTGTTTCTTGTAGAAGATTAGTGTCTTGATATTCATCCACTAACACTTCTTTAAAGCGGTCTTGGTATTCTTTGGCGATAGCTGAAGGCTTGCCTTCTTCCATTAAAATCTCCAATGCATAATGCTCTAAGTCGGAGAAATCAACCAATGCTCGATCAATTTTCAAGGCTTTGTATTGATCAGCGAATAGCTGTGTCAATTCAACTAAAGTTTTCATCAACGGTGCCATTTCTCGCATTTCTTCTAATAAGCGCTTTGGAGAGCGTGTAAAATAAGCATCAAACAATCCGCTGACAATTTTTTTCACATCATTACGACGAGCTTTTGCTTCTTCAGCTAAAGCTGGATCACAGGAATCTTTGCGAATACTCGCGGCTTTTTCCCATTTAAACGATTTTGAAAAAGCATACAAACTTTCCCACGAACTTTCTAATGCTGCAATTGCTGCTTGGATCACTTCAGCATCCGTTCTAAAAGTGCTTTCTAATACAGCGGGTCCATCTGGCTCATGTGACAATTGAAGTCCTTGATCAGTTAATTGCAACGCTTCTTCCAATGCATGACGTATCGTCAACTTTAAATCTTCAATAAACGGCAAATTATCAATCGTCGCATCCGCCGGCACATTATATAAGCTAGGTACTTGTTGCAACCACTCATGTGGATTCGGGTGCACACGGGAATAATCATATAATTTACTTAACAAGACTTCCATCGCCTGATCACTACGATCTGACGTGAAACTATCGGCTAATCGGTAAACAGCATCCGCTCCTTCACCTTCATATGCAGATTCTAGCACTGCTTCTAATACATCATCTCGTAAAAGAGCAGCTTCTGTATCTCCCGCAATTCGAAAGCCTGGATCGATTTCAAGTAAATATGCATATTGTTTCACAACGTGTAAACAAAACGAATGAAGTGTAGAAATTTGTGCTTTATTGATTAACCGTAATTGTTTGCGTAAATGACTAGATTCTGGGTTTTCTGAAACAGCTTTTTCCAATGCATTCGACATCCGGTGCCGCATTTCAGCAGCTGAAGCATTCGTAAATGTCACAACTAAAAGTTCATCCACTGATATTGGATCATCTTCAGCCAAAACTTTTTCAATCATGCGGTTGATCAGAACAGCTGTTTTCCCCGATCCTGCCGCAGCTGACACCAACATATCTTGTCCCTTTGCCCATATTGCCATCCATTGTTCATCGGTCCAAGTAGCATCAATCGGTTTTTTCGGTATCATCTGCAGCTGTCTCCTTTCTGATCAATTCTACTGCTTTATCAGGAGAAAAAGCAGTCAACTTTCGGTAACTTTGGTCTGGGTCTGCCGGGTCAAACTGGCAAACCGAACGATAAGAACAAAATTGACAAGGTGTATCTTCTTTCATTTTATAAGGTGTAATACTGGTGTCGCCTTCTAAAATGCCGTTGCCAGCTTTTTGATGCTTGTTTCGAACAAAACGTCGAACAGTTTGCATATCTTCTTTAATAACTGTTTTGGATTGAGATGCGGAAACTGCTCCACTTTTGTTGAGCCGAACTGGGATTACATTCGAATAGCCTTCGATTTGGTTGTCCATTGCTTCAATCACTTCAGGATCTTCAACGACTAAACCATTCATCTTAAATGATTTTGCCATTTCTTCTTCTAGTTCTTCTTCTGTCAGCAATTTCGTCAGTTTTAACATTGGGTTATGAATATGAAAATAAAGCACACCCGCCGGTTCTGCTTCCTCACCTAACCAACGTTCGGAATGAGTTAAGGCCACATCTAAATACGTAAAGGTTTGCAAAGACAGCCCATGATATACATTGCTGAGGTCTAGCCCTTGTTTAGACGATTTATAATCGACAATTCGTAAATAAGGTTTGCCATGAATGTCCGTAGAATCGATACGGTCAATACGGCCTCGAACGTTCATTTTACGTCCTCGATCTAAAGCAATTTCAAGAGGTGGAATCGTCTCTTTTGGTCCAAATCCCACTTCAAGTGCAATCGGTACAAACCCAGAAACTTTAGCGTGTTTGCTAAGCATGTAAGCTGTTTGACGAATGATGCCTTCTAGTTTGTGTTGAATATAACGGTAGCGATGAGAACTAATCAATATATGATTAACAAAATAAGGTGAAAGCTGTTCAATTGCTTCTTTTGCTAAGTTACGACATTGTGCTTGTGTCAACGAAGACCACGACACGCCAAGCCTTAATACTTCATCTGATATCCATTTAATTGCCGCATGGAATAGATCTCCCATTGCGGGAGCCGCTAATTTATATTGACTTCTTTCTTCGAGACGTAAACCATAAGCCACATAATGCGCAAACGGACAACCGTAATATGTTTCAACTCGTGATACGCTAGAAGAAATAGGCGTTCCATATAAAGGTTCTGCAATAGCTTCACGAAGTGGATCTGCTTTATTTGGTTTAATGGGCGATAAAATACGCTTAATAATAGAGGACCAAAATGGATCTTCTTCGTAATAGTTATAAACTGCACGCCACTCGGCTGATAATTCACCGCTGCGCATTTGTGAAGTCAAATATGCCAAAGTCGCTCTTGGATGAGAAATATACGCCATAGGTGATGTATCCACAAGCTCTTCAGGGTCAATAACAGCAGGAACGGTTTCAATTGAAAACATATCCTTTAATTTTTGAATATAAAGAGACGGTAATAATGCTTTTCCTTCCTCATCAGCGATTGGAAACGAAACAGTCAATAAATCAGACGCAGAGGTAAAGGCACGATACACCATATAAGTTTCGTCCATCAAGCGCATTTTTGAGGTAGGTGCTAGCTCGAAGCCAATTTGAGAAAACCACTCACGGTCTGTATCTGTTAATAGTCCTTCTTGTTCAATACGTTTCGGTAAGACACCGTCATTGGCACCGACAACAAAGACTGATTTAATATCCATTAAACGTGCCAAATCTATTTTCGACACCATAACTTGATCTAATGATGGCGGAATGCGTGAAAACTCTAGCGTTTCAAATCCTTCATCTAATATTTTGACAGCCGTCGGTAAATCCACTTCTTTATCTCCAAACATTAATACAAACTGATCTAGCACCCCGACCCATTGGTTCCAGGCCTGCTCATGTTCCGATGCGTCGAGTAAGCGATGCTCACTTTCTTCACGCTCTCGCAAATCTTGAATTTTAGCATAGACATCCATTTTTTCGATAAAAAGAAACAGAGACTCTGCTATATCTCGTCCTGTTTTACTCATTTTTAGTTGTTCTTTTAACTGTGCTAAAGGCTCTCTTATTAAATCACGTACTGCATGAAGTTCTACTTGAGCCGCTAGTTCTTCATCTGTTTGTATGGACGTATGAAATTCTAAGCCTCGATATTTTTTATAAAACCAGCGTTTTTCATCAAACCAACGCTCTCCGTATATTCCATTAGCAATGACAAAGTTCTCTAATAGATCACTTCTTTCCCGCCATTTAGTAGCAGGACCTTGTGGAAAAAACAAATCCGTTTTAACAGCACGAAAAATTGATTCGTATGAGTAATTCGAGACCGCAGCTTCTAGAACCGAACGGCTAAATTCAATTAAGGGGTGATGAAGCATTGATTTTTTTTGACTAATAAAATAAGGGATCTCATATTGTGGGAAAATCGTATTGATCAATTCATCATAAATTTCGGGTTGTCTGTAAAGAATTGCGATTTCATTATAGCGAAAACCATTTCTCACTTGTTCTCTTATCGCTCGTGCTACTGCATGCATTTCAGCTCGTCTATTAGATGCCTCAACTAAAGAGACATTTCCTTGTCCTTGAATTTTCCGCGTTGGTAAATCATCAAAATGACGCTCGACATGTTCAAGTTCAGGATTCATAAAACGGCGTGGCAAAGCTAAGGAGATCGAATTTTCAATATCAATTCCCTCTTTTGCTGCTTGTTCAGTTAATCTACGCGCAGTATTAGCTGACTGATAGAACAGAGTTTGTTCATCGTTCGGATCAGTTTGTTCATCCATAGGTAAAGCAATCGTTACAGATTTAGCATGCTTCATTAATTCAAAAAGAATTTCATATTCTCTAGCTGTAAATGTGACAAATCCATCGATGTAAATTGTCGATGATTTTATCAAATCAGAATGTGGAATTTTTTCACTTAATAAAGCTAAATGCCCTTCAGAATCCACAAATACTTTCCCAAGACGATTTTCAATTTCCGTCAGGATTAACTCAAGATCCTCTGCTTTGTCGAGTAAGGTTTTCGGTGCACCTGCTTCAGCTAAAGAAGAACGGATAGCGCTTAACTCTACGCAATCTACGCAATAACGAGCAAATTCTTTTACCAATTGTTCGATTTGGTCAGTAAATCCTCTTTTACCCGCTGCTCTTCGAAACAATTGGAAATCTTCACGATGATCTTCGAGCAAGCTACGAATTAGCATCCTGTAGCCGAAAGTATCTACTTCTTTTCGACTAATGCCACCTACTTCTTGAAGTACACGCCAAGCTAATCGTTTAAACGTAACTGCTTGCGCTCGAATCATGCCATTCATATTATATGCGGCAGCCAGTCGATATTCGGTAGAAAAAGACATTTGGTCCGGTACAATAAGAAAAATCGGATCTCCATCTGCTTGTCGTTTTAACTCATCTACTATTTCTTCTTGAACAAAGCGCGTTTTCCCCGCTCCTGCTCTACCATAAACAATACGTAATGACACACGATCACTCCTCCTATAAGAACGTTTGTTCTAATTTTACGTTTTATTACGATCAAAAGCTACTAATAACTTTTTTATTATTTTTGTTTTTTACGTTCTTCACTGGCTAATCGGAAATCCTCTTCCACTCTTTTATGTAACCGTTTTTCAAGGATTTTCCCAATTACATAAAGTAAAATGATGACTAAAATAACAATTGCCGTTCGAATCGGTTGTGTGAAAAGGGCGCGCAAGTCATACCCGACGAATGAAATTGTAAATACCATCACGAGCTTTCCTGCCATGACCGTTAATAAATAATAATGTTTTCGAATATTGGATAAGCCTGCAACCAAGTTTACAAGTGCTGATGGAGTAAATGGTAAACACAATAATAAAAACAACGGACCAAAACCATTTCGCTCGACCCAATGAATCAATTTTTGAACTTTATCATGCCTGGTCATAAAATTCATAAAACGGGCTCTACCGTATTTACGTACCAGTAAAAATACGGCGTACGCCCCAATTACTGAACCTCCCCAAGAAAGTAAAAATCCTAACCACAATCCGTATGCTGTTGCGTTCGCAAAAACAAAAACAAACAGTGGTAAGAATGGTAAAAAAGCTTCAATAAAGGGCAAGAGGAATCCGATTAACGGACCAAAAGCCTTGTAGGATTGTGTTAACTCAACAATATTTTCCATTGAAAAAAAATCCGTCATAAGCTCAGTCCTTTAAATTGTTTAATTTTTCTAATTTCCACTCCAAATCAAAAACATAGTGTGATATGCTATTATAATTACTTTACACTTTTTCAAAGACTTTGGAAAAGGAAATACTTATACATAAGGAGCGAAAGAGATGAACGAACGTGAGTTTTCTGCCGGATTAAAGGCTGGGACTAGCATTGCAATCGGCTATTTCCCTATAGCATTAACCTTTGGTTTGCTAGCAAAAACTACTGGGCTTTCTTTAGTACAAGCCACAGCCATGAGTATTTTTGTGTTTGCAGGTGCCTCACAGTATATTGCTTTATCCCTTATCACCGCTGGAGTAGCACCCGTTGTCATTGTTTTGAATACATTTGTTGTCAATATTCGTCATTTTCTTATGACTGCTGCTCTTAATGAAAAAGTAGAGCCGGATGATAGATGGAAAAAAGCTTTATACGCATTTGGAATAACCGATGAAACCTTTTCTGTATTAGCCATACAAAAAAACAAAAAAATCACTACTGCTTTTGCTGCAGGTGTAATTGCTATTGCTTATGGAAGTTGGGTAGTGTTTACATCAATTGGACATTTGATTGGGGCAAACCTCCCACAGTTTCTTCAAGCTGCTATGTCGATTGCACTTTACGCCATGTTTATCGGATTATTAGTGCCTTCGATGCGCGGCAATCGCAAAGTTGTTAGTTTAGCTTTAATTGCCGGAGCAATCAATTCTCTTTTTTATTTCACAGAATGGTTGTCGACAGGTTGGGCCATTATGGTCTCAACTTTAGCATCGGCCATTTTCATTGAATGGATTTCTGGGAAAGGTGTGAAAAGATCTTGAACTCTTGGTATTGGTGGATGATCCTAGGTATGGCTATTGTAACTTATATACCACGTGCTATTCCGTTGACGTTTTTAGAAGGTCGCGAGTTGCCTGAAGCAATTCAAAACGTGCTGCGAAATATTCCATATGCGGTGTTGGGTGCATTGATTTTTCCAGCAGTCTTTTTTATACAAGAAAATATATGGTTTGGTGTTATTGGTGCTGTTGCTGCATTCGGTATCGCGATTGTTGGCGCAAACGTAGTGATTGTTGTTCTTGGATCGATTGCTGTACTTGCAATCATAAGTGGTTTTCTATAAAAATATAGACAAAAAAAGCCGTTACTCATTTTCATGAGCTTCGGCTTTTTTTCTGCGATTAAACATTCTTGTTGAATACCAAAATCCTGCAGTAAGTGACGCTGCGTTCGCAATGAACAACAACCATGTATGGGTATATCCTGCGTATACGGCTGCAGCCATTAAGGCTACAGTTAAAATCAACGCGACAATATGATTAAATGTCACTCTTGTAAACAAAATAACGAGCAACCCTGGTACTAAAAGAGACAAGAAAAACTTTGTTACCATAGATTCCATTAATATATCTCCTTAATTGACCACTAGTAGTCCAAGACGATGGTGGTCATGACGGAAAATAACGTGTTGGCGCAAACGTACTTCTAAATTATGATCTAGTACTTCTAATCGACAATGTGCTGCATTTACTTGAATTGCCTCGTATAGTTCAGATTCATTTGAAATGGCAATGCCATTTACTTTACGAATCACTTCACCGCGCATTAAGCCCATCTTGTCTGCAGGAGAACCTGGCAAAACATCAATAATCATAACGCCTTGTGGTTGAGGGGTTACAGCATAATTGCCGCTACGTTCTTTTAATGCGAAATGAACAGCAATCGCAATGCGCCCGATAACTCCAGCTATTAATGCAATAGCGGCTAATGGTTGCCATAACAATGCAGCTAAGCCAATAGCGATAATGCTAACACCTAAAGTAGATACCGCTTTACCAACTAAAGGGTAAAGGTAAACTGGCAAGGTACGCTGAGTACGGCCTATAAATCCGAACACGACGGGGAAAAGAATTAACGAGAAGTTCGATTCTCCGATCGGCAGTTGCGGCCAGTAAGGTGCATATGATTCAAGTAACGAACCTGGCACGACAAACAAAATCGGTAACAACCATAAACGCTTTGAAATATACGCTGCTGCTTTAAGACCGCGTCCTGATTTATGTAACCGAGGAGAAGCAGCTTCTGCTGCCGCTTTATCAATCATTTTACCTTCTGCAAAAACCAATGCTCCTGCAATCAGCACGACAGGGATTAACCATTGATAAGAAAATTCTGTTCCTTCGAATTTAAATAAACCGAAGTTCAAGATCCAGTCATTAGCATGAAACAACCAGCTAAGACCTACAGCGGCTGTAGTCAAATAAATAAATGACCCCGCTTGATAAAATGAAGTTGCCATTAATAAAATGGAAATGATACTCAAAGCAATTAACCAATCCATTGGAACAACTAACCCAATTCCCACAAACAATACAGAAAGAATAAGAGCATACAACCAGCTATCTTTTAGTAACCGCTTAAACTCAGTCAATCCGTAAACAATACGAATCCTAAAAATCTTGCGCTCTTTTTTTACCCGATAATATCCTAACAACACTGCAGCAAGCAGCGCGATGTATAAAACGGGATTCACAAAAAACTTACCTATCACTAACATTAAATCCATTATCACTTTACTTACACCATCCTATCACCGGCAATTGACGTTACTACTCATTGTAACAAAGAAAACCGGCTTTCTGCACTTCTTTTTCAGTTAAACGAATGCGGCACCCAATTGTTCTAAAATATCCTCTGTTCCTTCAATGCCTGCAGACAATCGAACTACTTGTCGCGTGACACCCACTTTTACTTTTTCTTCTGCTGAAAGAGCTCTATGCGATGTTCCGTAAGGATAAGAGACCGTTGTTTCGACGCCTGCCAATGTCGGTACGATCTTGATCCAACCAAGAGATGAAAAGAAACTCGATACATCAACTGTTTCTGGCAGTTCAAAAGATACGATGGCACCTACACCTGGATACCAAACTCGTGCTTTATCTTCTAAAAATGTGGCAATTGCTTGCGCATTTTCTGTTTGTTTTTTCATTCTTAAAGCTAAAGTCTTAACTCCTCGAATCGTTAACCACGCTTCAAACGGACTCAAATTCAGGCCTAAGTTTACTACGCGCTTTTCGGCAATATCGATTAACGCTGCATCCCCAACTAAAACACCCGCTGTGACATCGCTATGGCCACCTAGATACTTTGTTGCACTATGAGCGACTAAGTCTGCGCCAAGCGTATAGGGAGTCATTGTGTACGGCGTAGCGAAGGTATTATCAATCATAATCCGAACACCATACTGGTTTTTCAATTCTACAAGAGCTTCCATATTTTCGAGACGCAAAAATGGATTCGTAATCGATTCACTAAATACTAATTTCACTTCAGGAATGTCGATTAAAATCCGCTCAACTTCTGTCATATCCGAAAAGTCGGCAAAATGAACTTCGATTCCCATTAACGTAAGTTCTTCTTTTAATAAATGAAATGTTCCACCGTAAACATCTTGAGCAGCTAAAATATGGTCACCGACTTTTACCACAGATAAAATCCCAGCCAAAATGGCTGAAGTACCGGAAGAAGCTGAAACGCCTTTTGGAGCTTTTTCCAAATCCGCTACAGTTTGCCCTAAAGCATCTGTATTGGGATTTGCTGTTCGCGAATATAAATAGGTCCCGTTCCCTTCATAATAGCCTTCAAGCTCTTCAAGAGAAGAAAAGGAAAATGCAGAAGTCTGGTAAAGTGGCATGACTTTCGATTGAATCGTCCGTTCTTTCATCGTAGCGGTATGTACTGACTTGGTCTCGATTGTTGTCATCTTTTCATCCCCTATTCCATTTCTTTAACTAACTGCTCCATCATAGGCGCATCCATCGGTCCTACAATTTTGTTTTGAATACGTCCTTTTGTATCGATCATATAAGAAGTTGGAATAGACACTGTTTGGTAAGTTGACCCAACAGCACCCTTTTCATCCATAGGAATTGAAAACTTCAATCCAAATTCTTCAACAAAATCCTCTATTGATTTAAGTCCTTTGTCTTCCGTTGTTAAATTAACTGCTAAAATGACAACATTGTCCTCTTCAGCTTGTTCTTCAAAATAACTTTGCATATGAGGCATTTCAGCTCGGCAAGGTGGACACCATGTAGCCCAAAAATTTAAAATTACTTTTTGGCCTTGATAATCGGACAAAGTCACGACATCCCCGTCTAAAGTAGTTAATTGAAAATCAGGCGCTTTTTCTCCTTTTGCCAACCCTTCTTCTGTTGGTAAAAAGTCTACGTCACTGCCAAGAGCCATATTATTAAGAGCTTCAGATTCTGCGGTGTTGTTTTTAACGGCACCTATTATGACGATTGTTATCATAACAGCAAGTAGTACTAAGCCGATAATTTTTTTTGGCATCAGTGCTCCACTCCATTCAACTTTATCATACGATAAATTGGACAGCTTATTCCACTATGTTTATTTAAAAATGTGACGATTTAACTGAAAACAAAAAACAGTCGACATTTTTATGCCGACTGTTTCTCTATTTAAAACTAATTTATACACGTAAAAATTTTCTGATTGACATAAAGCTTCCCCATACACCGATAAATACGCCCATCAATAAAATCAAGGCACTTACTTGGTAAATAAAAGGGGCAAAGTCTAACAGCTGAATCAATTCGCCACTCAAACGTGGCTGTGCAAATTCAGTGACTTTTTTGTACAAGAGTGCGACAAGACCGATAGGAATAAGAGAACCTAATATGCCGAGCCACATGCCTTCCAAAATAAATGGAATGCGGACGAACCAGTTTGTAGCACCAACTAATTTCATAATTTCGATTTCGCGACGTCTTGCGACAATCGTGATTCGAATCGTATTAGATATTAAGAACATCGCTGTAAACAATAACGCTAAAATCAAAATGAGTCCTACATTTCTTCCTGCATTCAAGAAATTGAATAGTTTCTCAATTTTACCTTCACCGTATTTTACATTTTCGATATTTTCTAAAGCTGAAATTTCTTTGGCTACGTTTTTAGTTTGCTGCGGATCTATTGCTTTTACGTAAAATACGTCAAACAATGGATTGCTTTGTTCAAATAAACTTAACTCATCTCCGAAATCAAGAACCAAATCTGTCAACTCTTCTTCTTTTGTGGAAAAGTTTGTCGATTCGACACCCGGTATTTCGGTTATTTGAGTTTCTAAGTCATTCACTGTTTCTTCTGTTGCATCTAATGAAACAAACACTTTAATCTCAACATCATTTTCAAGATCATCGGCTACTTTGTTTAAGTTCATCATAATTAAAACAAATACCCCTACTAACAATAACGTAACGGTAACTGCACTAACAGATGCAAATGTCATCCAGCTATTACGACCAATACTTTTAAAACTTTCTTTTATGTGACGCAATAATGTTCTAGGCTTCATAACCGTAATCACCTCCAACTACATCACGAACAATTAATCCGCCTTCGATTGCAATAACTCGATGTCTAAGCGTATTAACAATTTGTTGGTTGTGCGTTGCCATAATAATGGTTGTGCCTGCTTTATTGATGCGTTCAAACAAGTCCATAATATCCCACGCTGTATCAGGGTCCAGATTTCCTGTTGGCTCATCTGCAATCATCACTTTTGGCATATTTACAATAGATCTAGCAATTGAAACACGTTGTTGTTCCCCACCGGATAATTCAGTTGGAAACATTTTCGCTTTATGTTTTAAACCGACCAAATCCAACACTTCCATAACACGCCGCTTAATATCTGCCGGCTTTTCTTCAATTACTTCCAACGCAAACGCTACATTTTCATAAACATTTAGCTTCGTAAGCAATTTAAAATCTTGAAAGACAACACCAATTTGACGACGTAACATCGGAACTTTCCGATTTTTTATCGTAGCGATATCAATATCATCTACAAACATTTGACCAGAAGATGGTCGCTCTTCACGATACATCATTTTGATAAATGTCGATTTTCCTGCACCACTTGGTCCTACAATATATACAAATTCCCCTTGTTCGATCTCAACATTAAGACCGTTTAAAGCGACTATGCCATTCGGATACTTTTTGTAAACATTCTTCATTTGAATCATTTTTTATAACCCACCTATTATGAATTGGCTAATGCCAAAATTATTTCCATTGATTTTTGCAGCACAACCATTATAACATCTTAAACCTTAAATTTTATTACATTTCTATTTCATTTAAAATTCAATTTGAATATACTGAACTATGTGTCAACAAGCTAATAAAGGTAATATTGCTTATTATTTTCTCATATTAAACCTAAAACAACGTAAAAAAGCGTTATTTTACACAAAAAAACACAAAAAAATAAACCTGCTAATATGCAGGTTTATTTCATGTTGGCTAAATACTCCGCTACAGCGTCTGCTTCATCACCTTCGATAATTCCAGCAGGCATTGCACCTTGACCGTTTTCAATAACCGTACGAATTTCATCTTGAGATAGACGAGATCCAACGTCATTTAATGCTGGGAAGTTTCCTGCACCTTCTAAGTTTTCACCATGACAAGAAATACAATTTTGTTGCACCACTTGTTCTGCATCGATTTCAGTGGTTTCTCCCCCGTTACCTTCTGGTGTTGGTTCAGGTTCAGCCGTGTCTTCTCCGCCACATGCGCCAAGTATTAGCGTTGTACCGAAAAGCATAGCCATCAAGTGCTTTTTCATTTGGTGACCTCCTCTAATTATTTATCTCTACCATATATTAGAGTATACCAAACTTATGGCCTTTTGAAACCTTCACCTAAAACTTCAGAAGCATCTGACACGATTACAAATGCAGAAGGATCAATAAGCTTAACTAATTGCTTAAGTCTTGAGAATTCTGTTTGAGGAATAACGACCATCAATAATGGTTTTTCCGTTCCAGAATATCCTCCCGTTGCAGCCAATTCTGTCACACCGCGATCAACTTCGTCATAAATGGCATCTCGAATTTCTTTTTGTTTCGTCGTAATAATATAAACCAATTTCGATTGGCCAAACCCAACTTGAACAAGGTCAATGGTTTTGGTCGTAACATATAAACCAATTAATGCATAAAGTCCTTTTTCAATATCAAAAACTAGCGCTGCACTCAGCACGATAAAACCATCGATTAACGCAACGCTTGTCCCTAAAGTTAGTCCTGTGAACTTAGTAATAATTTGCGCAGCTAAATCTGTTCCACCTGTTGAGGCCTTTCCACGAAAAACAATACCTAATCCTAGACCTACCATAATTCCACCAATCAGAGCACCGAGCAATGGATCACGCGTCCATGGTTCCCATGATTCTGTTAAAAATACGACAAAAGGAAGAAATATTGTTCCTACAGCCGTTTTAATCCCAAAGTTTTTTCCAAGTAAAATCAATCCGGCGATAAATAGTGGAATGTTAAATGCCCATTGCACAAATGCTGGTCTCCAGTCTAAAACACTTTTCAAAATTGTACTTATCCCACTAACGCCTCCAGAAGCAACTTCATTTGGCAATAACAAAACGTTGAAAGAAATAGCCACGATTGCTGAACCAATAAGGACACTGGCATAATCAATAAAGAGTGTCAGCATTGGATGTGGATCTCTACGAATACGTCGATTTTTTTTAGTCATTTATTTCTTCCTCTTTTCTTCAATTCGATTAAACCCTGTCAGAGTATACCAAACACCTCGAACTTTGTGAACTTCATTCAGATAAAGTAAAACACAATAAAAAAGGTTCGAAAGCATATGTGCTTTCGAACCTTTTTACTTACCAGATTTTTAGTTACGCATGACTGACACTTTAGTCCATTTTCGAACGTAACAAGGAATTGATAAAGCCACTAATATCGCCATCCATTACAGCACCTAAATTACCAGTTTCGTAGTTTGTACGGTGATCTTTAACCATGGAGTAAGGATGGAATACATATGAACGAATTTGACTTCCCCAGCCAATTTCTTTTTGCTCGCCACGAATTTCAAGAAGACGCGCTTCCTCTTCTTCAATCTTCAATGCATATAATTTTGCTTTTAACATTTGCATTGCTTTTTCGCGGTTTTTGATTTGTGAACGTTCTTGTTGGCATGTTACAACTGCATTTGTTGGAAGGTGAGTGATCCGTACAGCTGAATCTGTTGTATTGATATGCTGTCCGCCTGCTCCGCTTGCCCGGTACGTATCGATTTTCAAATCCTCAGTACGGATATCAATTTCGATTTCACCCGTAAATTCTGGCATGACTTCACAAGATACAAATGAAGTGTGACGGCGACCAGATGAATCAAAAGGCGAAATACGAACCAAACGGTGAACACCTTTTTCAGCTTTTAAATAGCCATAAGCATTGTGTCCACGGATTCCGAGTGTTACCGATTTAACACCTGCTTCGTCTCCTGCTAAGTAATCCAAAGTCTCGACTTTAAAACCACGTTTTTCTGCCCAACGTGTGTACATCCGTAGCAGCATTGAACACCAATCCTGAGACTCAGTTCCACCTGCACCTGGGTGTAGCTCTAAAATAGCATTATTTTTATCATAAGGTTCACTTAACAGCATCGTAAGTTCGTACTCTGCCAAGTCAGACATAAATTGCTTCATATCTTTATCAACATCTTCATGCAAATCTTCATCGTCTTCTTCACGTAATAGCTCTAGAGACATCTCCATGTTTTCTTGAGTTTCCATAAAACCGTAATAGGTGTTAACGATTTCTTTTAATCCGTTTAACTCTGAAATAACTGCTTGTGCTGATTCTTGGTTGTTCCAAAACTCCGGATCGAGCATCATTTCATCTAATTCCTGTATGCGAGACTCTTTATTTTCTAAGTCAAAGAGACCCCCTAAAGTCCGCCAATTTACTGGCTGATTTGTCGAGCTCGTTACGGATGTCTGCTAATTCCATCATATGTTCCTCCTCAAAATAACACCGAAGAGCAAATGCTCTTCGGTATTTTCAAACATTCTTATGAAGCTGTACCGTGACAATTTTTGTACTTTTTGCCACTGCCGCATGGGCACAGGTCGTTGCGTCCAGCTTCCATTTCTTTGCGAACGGGTGTTTTTTTCTTTTTCGGTGCCGGTCCATCCTCTTTCGGATTAACTGCTTGACCTTTTGCAACTTCTTCTCGCTCAAGGTTGTTACGTATCTCTGCTTTCATCGAATACTTCGCTACGTCTTCTTCAATGGCTTCGACCATTGCTTCAAACATTGCAAACCCTTCGTTTTGGTATTCGCGTAGTGGATCATTTTGTCCATATGCACGCAAGTGAATTCCTTGACGCAATTGATCCATTGCATCAATGTGATCAATCCATTTCGTATCAATTGAACGAAGCAAGACAACCTTCTCGAATTCACGCATCCGTATCGGTGTCATTTCTTGTTCTTTTTCATCATAGCGTGTAGTGACAGCGTCTTTGATAAAGGCAATAAGTTCTTCTCGGGACTTTCCTTGAAGATCCGCTTCTGTCACAGTTTCTTCCGGTAAAAGATTTGCTGCCATTAATTCAGAAAGAGTTTTCAAATGCCAATTCTCTTGTTTTTCATCTGTAGTATGCGTATAGACCATGCGCTCAATTGAACTATTGATCATATTTTCAACCAATGCACGCATATTTTCAGTTTCTAACACTTCCATGCGCTCTTTGTATATGATCTCGCGTTGCTGACGAAGAACATCATCGTACTGTAGCAAACGTTTACGAGCATCAAAGTTATTACCTTCTACTCGTTTTTGCGCTGATTCAACAGAACGTGTGACCATCTTCGATTGCAATGGCTGAGAATCATCCATTCCCAATTTGCCCATCATCGTACGCATTGCATCTGAACCAAAGCGACGCATTAAATCATCTTCAAGAGATAGATAAAATTGAGTAACCCCTGGGTCTCCTTGACGCCCTGAACGTCCACGCAACTGATTATCAATTCGTCTTGATTCGTGGCGTTCTGTCCCAATAACTGCAAGACCGCCCGCTTCGATAACGCCTTCTCCAAGCTTGATGTCTGTTCCTCGACCTGCCATGTTAGTGGCAATCGTTACAGAACCTTTTTGACCAGCATTTAAAATAATTTCTGCTTCATGCGCATGGTTTTTCGCATTCAACACAGAATGTTTAATGCCCTTTTTCGTCAAATACTCAGAAATAATCTCCGAAGTTTCAATCGCGACAGTACCAACTAAAACCGGTTGCCCTTTCGCATGACGAGCCGCAATGTCATCTCCAACTGCTTTGTATTTACCAGCAGTTGTTGAATAAATTAAATCGACATGGTCTTCACGTATAATCGGTTTGTTTGTCGGAATGACAATAACGTACATATTGTAAATATTACGGAATTCTTCTTCCTCTGTTTTCGCTGTACCTGTCATACCAGATAATTTATCGTACATACGGAAGTAGTTTTGGAATGTGATCGTCGCCATCGTCATCGATTCATTTTGAATCTCTAAACCTTCTTTGGCTTCAATCGCTTGGTGTAACCCGTCAGAATAACGACGTCCTTTCATCAGACGACCTGTAAACTGATCGACAATAACAACTTCACCGTCTTGTACAATGTAGTCTACATCTTTATTCATTGTAACGTATGCTTTTAATGATTGATTGACTGTATGATTTAAACGAACATGGCTAATATCAAAAAGGTTATCGATGCCAAATGCTTTCTCAACTTTTTCGATACCCTCTTCTGTTAAGACAACACCTTTAGTCGTTTCATCATAAGTGTAATCTGTATCTTTTGTAAGTAGGCGTGCAAATGCATTCGACTGTTGGTACAATTGTGCGGCTTTCGCTGCTTGACCTGAAATAATGAGCGGCGTACGCGCTTCATCGATTAAAATAGAATCGACTTCATCAATAACTGCATAATTCAATGGACGTTGCACCATGTCTTCTTTGTACAGCACCATATTATCCCGTAAGTAATCAAAACCTAGTTCATTGTTTGTTGTATAGGTTACATCCGCTTTATATGCGGCACGCTTTTCTTCTTTAGTTAAACTATTTAAGTTTAGTCCGACAGACAGTCCAAGCCATTCATATAGCTGCCCCATTTCCAATGCATCACGGCTAGCCAAATATTCGTTAACTGTTACTACGTGAACGCCTTTTTTACTGATAGCATTTAAATATACAGCTAAAGTAGAGGTTAAAGTTTTACCTTCACCTGTTTTCATCTCTGAAATATTCCCTTCGTGAAGTGAAACGGCACCCATGATTTGTACTCGGAATGGATACATTCCAAGTACACGTTTAGATGCTTCGCGAATGGTTGCAAAAGCTTCAGGCAATAAATCATTTAAAGATTCGCCTTTCGCATGCCGCGCTACAAATTCTTCTGTTTTTGCTTTTAACGCTTCGTCTGTCAAGGCTGCAAAATCAGCTGCTAAAGCTTCTACTCGATCTGCTGTTTTTTCTAATCGTTTTAAATCCCGTTTATTCGGATCAAATACTTTGTTTAATACTCCCAACATATCTATACCGCTCCTTGCGCAAGTGTCTACCGGTTTTTAACTACCAGTCGATCGCTTTAGCTTTTATAGTGTTCTTTCAAGCTTTACTATTTAACTACACACTTAATCCAATTCAATCAGGTCAAAAAAATTCTCACTATTTATTTTAACACTGCACAGAAATCGGTGCAAATAATGGAGAGAGGTTTCACTTTAACTAATTGGATGTCACCACTTACCATTAGAAGTCTTTACACAAAGACAAAACGAAAGCCTCTCGAATCGAGAGGCTTTCGTTTTTAAATGATTGGACGGAATCCAACCTCTTTTATTTTGCAGAAGTTTCGATTAAACCGTAACTTCCATCTTTACGTTTGTAGACGATATTAGTTTCATTCGATTCTGCATCTGTGAAAACAAAGAATGAATGTCCAAGCATATTCATCTGCAATACTGCTTCTTCTTCATCCATTGGTTTCAGGTCAAATTGCTTTGTACGAACAATCGTAAAGTCTTCTTCATCTGAATCACTTTGTTGACGCGTGTCATTTTCAGCAACTGCAAAAGACACTCCCATTCCATCTCGATCACGGAATTTGCGATTTACTTTTGTTTTATACTTACGAATTTGACGTTCTAATTTGCTAACGATTAAATCTATAGCCGCGTACAGATCATCGTGTCGTTCCTCTGCACGTAATGTTAAATTTTTCATTGGTATCGTAACTTCCACTTTAGTTTGATTGTGATTATAAGTTTTCAAATTGACCATTGCGGTAGCATTTGCTCCGTCAGTGAAATATCTTTCGATTTTTTCAACTTTCTTTTCGATATGGTCTCGTATTGCGGGAGTTACCTCGATATTTTCGCCTCTAATGTTGAATTGCAACATATTAACTCCTCCTTCTATTGTGCTATCTATACAATTCTATACTTTCCCTTAACTTTCCTTCTTAAAACTAAAAAAGTTTTAAAAACTTTTTTTACAGGTAAGATAAGAACACAAGGAGTTGATGACAATGTTCACCAATAAAACGATAGTCGTAACAGGTGCCTCTAACGGCATTGGCAAAAGTATTGCCAGTCATTTCGCATTAGAAGGAGCTCGCGTGATTGGATTAGACATTCAAATTGTTGAAATTAAAGATGTGGAGTATCGCAAATGCGATGTTGGTAATTTCGAAGAGGTCATCTCAGTATTTAAACAAATTCATGAAGATCATGGAGCGATCCATGCATTGATTAATAATGCAGGCATTTCGAAATTTAAGTCTATTTGGGACATCGATGAAACAGAATGGGATCACGTATTAGACACTAATTTAAAAAGTGTCTTTATATGCAGTCGAGAAGCAGCTCGCTATATGACAGAAGACATACGTTCAATCATCAACATGACTTCAACCCGGGCATTTATGTCAGAACCAAACACAGAAACCTATTCGGCGTCAAAAGGTGGTATATATGCGCTTACGCACTCTTTAGCTGCCACATTCAGTAAACAAGGAATTCGTGTGAATTCAATTGCCCCAGGCTGGATTCATACTGGACAGCCCGAAGACTTACGTGATGTCGATCATCAACAACATTGGAGTGGGCGTGTCGGAGAACCTGCCGACGTTGCTCGTGCTTGCTTATTCTTAAGCAACCCTCAAAATTCATTTATTACCGGAGAATGCCTAAACATCGACGGTGGCATGACAAGAAAAATGATATACGAACACTAAAGAAAAGCGGAAGCAGCCGTTTAGATTCGACGGGCATAAGACACTCTGGCGAAGCGGCATCTTTTCAGCCGCACAGCTGGAGGGGCTTATGTCCCTAGAATCTGGCTGCTGGAGCTAGACAATAAGAAAAGCGCAAGCAGCCGCTTAGATTCGACGGGCATAAGACACTATCTCATTAAAAAAACAAACAAAAATCGCCCTAAAGCCGATTTTTTTAATGCATTTCGATTTCCTTTAATTCTCTAATTTCATTGGAGATTAGCATTTCTTTAATGGGATTGCGCTCGAAGTCAACGCCATATAGCCAGCCTTCCTCATACTGATTTTTCCAAGCAATTTTAGCGTCTGCGATAATTATTTCGTGATTTAAGATAAACTTCAAACGCACGAATTCGTCTACCATTTCGATTTCCTTTTCAGTAAAAACTTTGGCTCCTTTTGGAGAGATATCAAGTAATAATGAATAAATTATTATGTCACCGCTTGCATTCTTTATCTTCATTGTTATTTCGGGAGGTGTTCCAAATGTATACCGAAAACTTTCTAATCGTTTGTAAAACACGGTTATCACTCCTAATGTCGTTTATTTATTAAGCACGAATAAGGGTTAATGTACTAATTTCTTTTGCTCCATTATCCTTTAATACTTTTGCAGCTAAACGTAGTGTGCTACCAGTTGTGTATAAATCATCAAACAATAAGATTTTTTCCGGAACAGGTTGTCCGTTCCACCAAAAAACATCTTGCATAGCAATTCGTTCAACTTTTGATTTTCCGCCTAAACCAATTTCACGTTTCCCAAGGATATGCGTGTAGGGAATTGACGCGGCATCGAGTATGCGGTCAACTTGAGAAAACGTACGCTGCTTTAGCTTTTCTTCATTCATCGGTATGGGCACAACCACTGATTTCGTCTTTCGTAATTCCTCATTTAACACTTTCGCAAACACTTCAGACAGTACAACATCTTGCAAAAACTTATAACGATGCAAGTATTCTTTCATGGCAGGATTATAACGATATAAACTTTTTCCAGAATCAATCAGCCCTGCATATTCTGTTTTTTCCCATTCACAACAATCAGGACACTTCTCGGCTCCGACTGTACTACAAATCGGACAACCTGCTTCTATCCGTTCAAACTCTGTTTGACATCGTAAACAAATGACTTCTTGCCGTTCATTAAAAAAGATACTTCTCCAAGTTACCTGAAGTGGTATACATCGATCACATAAATAACAATTCATCTTATACTCCCCCGTTATAGGAAATAATCTTTTTTTTAGCTTTGTCCATTTGTCGTGTTATACCATCATGGAAAAAGATGATTTCACCAGTTGGATAATCACTCGATCTACCTACTCGGCCAGAAATCTGAATCAATGCTGCAGCGTCGTAAATAGCTTGTTCTGTGCCTACCACTGCAACTTGTAAATTCGGTATCGTAATACCACGTTCTAATATGGTAGACGTTAACAACCCTGGAATTTCTCCATGACGTAACTTCATGACTTTTTCTTTTCTATCTGCATCTTGTGAATGCACGGCCTCGAGAGTTGGATACTTTTTTTGAAAAATGACAATTGCTTGTTCAATCAAATCGATTGTCGGAAAAAATAAGAGGAATGGTTCTTCTTTAGCTAGTTTTTCATCAACCCACACGGATAATTTCTTAGGAATTTGCCCTTTCGCAAACGCTTGATTATATCTCCATAAAGGCGCAAACTTCGGAACCGGTAATGAATGTCCGTGAAATCGCTTAAATATTTGGGATACATTTGTTACTTGTTTTACTAACTGATTTGAAGGTGTTGCCGAGACATACACAATTGGGGTATCTTTTTTCTTTGCTTTGACTACAGCTCTTTTTAATGATTTTTCATAGGAATAAGGGAACGCATCTGCCTCATCTACAATCATGACATCAAAAGCATTTTCAAAACGATACAATTGATGTGTCGTTGCAATTACCAACTGCGCAAAACCCAGTTCTGCAGGAGCATCTCCATATAAACTATGAATAGTGGTGGTCGGAAACGCCTCACGTAATCGTGGAGTCAATTCTAATACTACATCTGTTCTGGGGGCGGCAAGACAAACACGCAACCCCATTTTTAAAGCTTCAAAGATTGGGGGAAACAATAACTCAGTTTTACCCGCTCCGCAAACTGCATAAAGAAGATGATCATTTTTCTGTAGAATACTTTGTTGAATTTCGTGTGAGGCTCTTTGTTGTAGGGGAGTTAAGTTGCCAATCCAACTAAATGAATGACTTTGAAGAAGATTTGTTGAGGGAAGCGCCCACGTAAGCAATTCTGTACAAGAACTGATGCGCCCCATTTTGATACAATGCCGACAATAATGACAAATTTGTTTGCATGCATCGCAATAAAATGAAACTATTTTTCCAGTTGATTGTTCGAGGCATCTTATACATTGTTTTTCGTCTGTAATTCCGAAACGAGTACTGATGGAGCCATCTAATATCGCTTGTTCTACTTGCTCTTTTGGGACAGGCATAAAATCTCTATGCCATATTCTCCCCGTTAGAAATTCTTCTAATTGTTTCATTTTCAACCACCTTTCGATAGAGAAAAAGCCTTAGCAGGTATTATTTTTCTACCCAACCAAGACCCATCGCTCCTTCTCCTAAATGTGTACCAATAACTGGTCCAAAACATGAAATTTCAAATTCTACATGCGGGCAACTAATTTGCAATTCTTTTTGCCACTGCTTGGCTTCTTCCAACCGATTTGCATGTATGACTGTTGCTTTTAGCTTTTTATCATCTTTACTCGCATCTTTTAATAAGCCAACTATGCGATTCATCGCTTTTTTGCGTGTTCTAATTTTTTCAAATGGAACAATAACTTTGTCTTGGAAATGTAAAATCGGTTTGATTTGTAACATCCCTCCAACTAAAGCTTGTGCACCGGATAATCGTCCTCCACGCTGCAAATGCTTTAAATCTTCAACCATGAAATATGCACGCAATGTTTTTTTCATTTCATGTAATTCGGCTAAAATTTCTTGAGCACTTGCTCCATCCTTAGCCATTTCGGCTGCCTTTACTGCATAAAATCCTTGCAATGCACACGCCAACTCAGAATCGAACGAATAAACTTTTACGCCACCTACCATTTCAGCTGCCTGCATTGAACCTGCATACGTTCCACTGATGCCACTTGATAAATGAATGGAAATAACCTCATCATAGTCAACTGAAAGTTGCTCATATAATTTAACGAATTCGCCTAATGATGGCTGTGAAGTTTTTGGAAGTTCTTCCTTAGATTTTTGATAAAATTCTTCTACTATTAAATCAACTTCCTTAAAAGATTGATTTCCAAAAGTGACTTCCAAAGAAATCGTATGAATATCGAGCTTTTCTAGTGTTTCTTTCGGTAAATAAGACGTACTATCTGTTACAATTACTATTTTCATTAATAAATCAGCCTCCTCTCTTAGTTTATCAAAATTTACCATGGAAATGACATAAATAAAAAAGACTAAATGAAAAAGCCCCCGCAACACGCGGAAGACTTTTATTGATCGCCAACGAGATGCACGCCGCTTACTTTCCATTCATCGTCTTCTTTTTTAAAAACAACTACTTGGCGGGCCGACTGTTCGATAGCATCATCGGAATTTGCAGCTTTCATTTTCACATTTAAAGCAGCAAAAACTTCGGCGCGGTTTTCTTCGTATTTTACGATGGTTTCATCACTTGTCTCATATACACTATCATAGGCTTTAAAAGCTTGAGTTAAAGCTTCTTTATCTTCTTCCCGATCAAATCCATCAGGGTTTTGTGCAATCGTGTTCATATAACGATCAATATCTTCAGAGTTAAATGCCGCGATATATTCTTTATAAGCAGCAAATAATTCGTTAGCCGGCTCTTCTGGTACTTCCGCTGCTATAATATTACCTTCATCATCTACAGTAAAACCAACATCTTTTTTCTTTTCTTCTTTATCTTCAACAATGCCGTGATCGATCGCATTGTTTTCATTAGCTGCATTTCCATCTTCAACCGTATTTTCATTGACTGAAGACTCATCGGAATCCGAACATGCAGCGAGCGTTACAATAATACCAATCGCTAATAACATTTTTTTCATCATGCATTCCTCCTGCGCTTTATTTTGCCATAGGGAGATAGCGAATACAATGAAGAAACTGTGTCATCTGTCAAAACGGAATTTTTTTCTATTTTGCGATACACTAGTACATACATAAAAGGAGGGGCTCATTTGGAAAAAAGAGATGCTCGACAAATTCTGGAACAAAAAATGAAAGAAACACGTCCACAGTGGCGCCGGAAACAAACTGCACAACCTAAAAAATATAAATCAAGTATGCAAAAGGTAGAAAACTATGTAGTCTTGGATTTTGAAACTACTGGCTTACGTGCAGGAAATGATAAAATCATTCAAATCGGTGCCGTTAAATACATGAACCATGAGCGGAAAGACACAATGTATTTAATGGTCAATCCTCAATGTTTTATTTCTAGTACCATTACTCGTATAACTGGAATTACCAATAAAGATGTAGAAAATGCGCCAGTTATTGAAGAAATTGCCCCCGAGCTCGTTGCATTTATTGATGGGTTGCCGATTATTGCACACAACGCACCTTTTGATATGGGTTTTCTCTATGCGCTTGAAGACATTACACCGATTCCCGAATACACAGTAATAGACACCGTTCGTTTAGCAAGAAAAGCGATCACGCAAACACCTAATCACAAACTAACAACCTTGACCGCCTTTTTAAAACTCGAACACGATGCCCACGATGCACTTGGCGATTGCTTAGCAACTGCAGCCATCTATCAATACTGCTACGACAGGTTATAAGAAAAGCGGAAGCAGCCGTCTTAGATTCGACGGGCATAAGACACTTCAGCGGAGCGGCATCTTTTCAGCCGCACAGCTGGAGTGACTTATGACCCTAGAATCTGGCTGCTGGAGCCTGGACATAGAAAAGCGGAGGCGTCTGTTCAGCTCCGACAGGCATAAGACAGACCAGCAGTGTGGCGTTCTTTGCCACGCAGTTGGTCTGGCTTATGTCCCGAGGAGCTAGGCGCTGGAGCCTGGACATAGAAAAGCGGAAGTGCCTGTTCAGCTCCGACAGGCATAAGACAGACCAGCAGTGTGGCGTTCTTTGCCACGCAGTTGGTCTGGCTTATGTCCCAAGGAGCTAGGCGCTGGAGCCTGGAAATAGAAAAGCGGAAGCAGCCGTCTTAGATTCGACGGGCATAAGACACTTCAGCGGAGCAGCATCTTTTCAGCCGCACAGCTGGAGTGACATTTTTCGATAGAAATCGCTCAACAGTAATAAACAAAAAAATGAGGAATCTGCCTAAAGGCAAATTCCTCATTTTTTATTATCTAACTTCAACCCAACCATTTTTGATAGCAGTTACAACTGCTTGAGTTCGGTCATTCACTTGCATTTTCTGCAAAATACTTGATACGTGGTTTTTGACTGTTTTTTCAGAGATAAATAAGGTTTCACCAATCACACGATTACTTTGACCGTCTGTTAATAGTTGAAGTACTTCGCTTTCGCGTTTTGTCAACAGGTGATATGGGCGACGAATTTCCGTTTGATGGAAAGAACCTTTGTTTTCACGTTCGCTTAAACGACGGAATTCCATTACCAAGTTGCGCGTAACTTTAGGGTGTAAATAAGATCCACCTTTTGCTACCACTTTAATCGCTTGAATAATAGCATCTGCATCCATTTCTTTCAACATATAACCTAAAGCACCGGTTTTCAAAGCATGAGTTACATACGACTCATCATCGTGAATCGACAGCATAATGACTTTAGCGTCAGGGAATTGAGCAATCAATTCCGCTGTAGCCTCTACACCATTTTTTTGTGGCATATTGATATCCATCAAAACTACATCCGGTCTGTTTTCTTCGTATAATTTAATAACTTCGCCACCGTCGCCACCTTCAGCAACGACTTCAAACGAACTTTCAAAATCTAAAATTCTTTTTACACCTTCACGAAATAATTGGTGATCGTCAATGATAATTATTTTTGTCATTATGTCGTCCTCCTCGATTACCCTAACTTACATACCCTTTTTAAAAGGTATATGAAACATTAATATCGTTCCGTTACCAGGTGAGGAATTGATAATCAATTTGCCTTCGACTAACTCAATTCGTTCTCTCATGCCTGTTAATCCAAAAGACTGATTTTTCACAATACCTTGATCAAAACCCGCACCATTGTCTGTAACTATAATTTGCACTTGGTTCTTTAGCCATTTCATCTCTATTGTAATGTCATTCGATTTGCCATGGCGGATTGCATTTGATATTCCCTCTTGAACGAGGCGGAAAATGGTTGTTTCATAATTATTAGGCAACCGAACTTCTTTTCCGCTTGAAAGAAACTGTAAATTAATATCTTTATTGTATTCTTCAATTGTGTCCACGTACTTCCTTAAAGTTGGTACAAGTCCAAGATCATCTAAAGTCATAGGTCGCAAATCGTAAATAATTCTTCTCACTTCAGTTAATGCTTGTCTTACCATGTCTTTCAATGAAGTAATTTCCTGAAATGCAGGTTCAGGACCTTTTTCGCGATACGTTCTCTCAATTAGATCAGAACGAAGCAGAACATTCGCCATCATCTGAGCTGGTCCATCATGAATTTCTCTAGATAATCTTTTTCTTTCTTCTTCTTGCACCTCGATAATACGGAGGCTATAATCTTGAAATGACTTATTCTTGTCGATAGCTTCGTCGACATCTTCATAATCTGAAGTCAAATAACTACTAGCGACATTTATTTGATTGACAAAACGTTCTGTTCGTTCAATCGTTTGAAGTAACACTTGAAGCCGCCGTTGCAACTTATCCCGTTTTTGACGACATTTTTTTTCTTCGTTTCGATTTAGGGATAATTCTAATTGAAGAGCGTTTGCCTGTTCGTATACTTGACGCACTTGACTCTCTGTAAAAGAGCTGAAAAACTGAGACACTTCTGCTAAACGCCTTCTAGCTGCACGCGTTTTTTCTTCTAAAAGATCACCTGCTTCAACAATAATTGAAATTTCCACACGAACATCTTCTAGTTCATTTTTCATCTCTTCATAACTTTGGCGACTTTCTTCACTAATGACGAAAATATCTTGTTTTGCCTGTTCCATTCCTGCAACCATCGCATCAAAAATAGAATCAGGTGCATTTCCACTGATTTTTTTTGTCATTTTAAAACCGCCTTAGCTTTACTGACTGTGTCTAGGTATATGACTTGCTTCTTTATACCTTGTCGGTTGTAATAAGTATATCACTATATACGCAAGTCAATGTTAAATATACATTACAAATTATCTGATTTCATTTTACAACAGGAGGAGTTAAATTGCGAGAAAATTACACAACTGTAGGTGATTCTGGCAGTGCAGAAATACTTATCCAAAAATCTAGGTTCATTGGGCATGTTGCACGGGCTGAAACTGAACAGCAAGCCATTGCATTTATCGATTCTATAAAACTCCTACATAAAACTGCTACCCACAATTGTTCAGCTTACATGATTGGCGAGCACGACTCAATTCAAAAGGCAAATGACGACGGTGAACCAAGTGGCACTGCTGGATTTCCCATGCTCGAAGTTTTAAAAAAGCAGGGATTAAAAGATACTGTTGTGGTTGTTACACGTTATTACGGTGGTATCAAACTCGGCAGTGGCGGATTGATAAGAGCATACGGCAAAGCCGTGTCTTCCGCACTTTCATCAGTTGGAATAGTTGACAGAAAGATGCATCATCTTATAAAGACTTCTATTGACTACACATGGCTTGGAAAGCTTGAAAATGAAATTCGCCAGTCACCCTTTCCACTTGATCACTTAGAATACACTGAAGGGGTAGACCTGTATATTTATGTCCCTATTGAAAAAGAAAAAGAATTTATCGAATGGATAAACGGATTAACAAATGGACAGGCACAGATTAGGATTGTTGACAGTCAATTCCTCGAATTTAAATTACCTTGAATTGTTTTCGTTTACGCATTCCCCAAACCACTGTATAATATCAAAAGCACAGAAAAATGAAATAATCACCTTACTAAATGGAGTTAAAAACTCATCATACAAATAGAAAAGCGGATTGATCTGACCTAAGAACTCGGCCATCCTATAATGCATAGAGGAGCAATTACATGAACCGGAAATATCATCGGGAAACTAAAAACGACAAGAAACGAACCATCCTTATAATAATTGCTACCTTAGCTGCTTCTTTACTTATTTGTGTTTCTGCATATGGTATATATTTAATCAAAAAAGCGGAAACTGCTGTTGATACCGCCTTTGAACCAGTCGGCAACTTAAATGAGGACATTGAGCCACTAACGGATAATGTCTCCATTTTATTTATTGGTGTAGATGATAGCGAGGAACGTAATCAAAGCAACAACAATATTAGATCCGACGCACTAGTCCTTGCGACTTTAAACAATGAAGACAAATCAATTAAACTGGTTAGTATCCCACGCGACACATATACTTTTATTCCTGATAGTGGAAAAGAAGATAAAATTACTCATGCCTATGCTTATAATGGTCCAAGTTCTACTATTGAAAGTGTTGAAAATCTATTAGAAGTTCCGGTTGATTATTATCTTCGGATGAACTTTGATGCATTTATCGAAGTTGTTGACGCTCTCGGCGGGATTAAGGTCGAAGTGCCATACGATATTACTGAACAAGATGAAAATGACTCACAAGATGCAATCGAATTAAAAGAAGGAATCCAATTTCTCAACGGCAGTGAGGCACTTGCTCTTGCAAGAACTCGACATTATGATAACGATATCGAACGTGGGAAACGTCAACAGGCGATACTAGAATCCATTATGAACAGAGCTTTATCAGTTGGCTCTATCGCAAAGTACGGAGATGTTTTTCAAGCAGTCGGAGACAACATGAAAACAGATCTCTCTTTTAAAAACATAAGCTCGTTGTTTGAATATGCTAAAAACGGTAAGCCAGATATAGAGATGATAACGCTTGATGGCTATGATGATATGTCTACAGGAATTTACTATTACAAGCTTAAAGAAGAATCATTGACAGAAATACAAGACATTCTACAAAGTCATCTTGGATTAAAATCTGACACATCGAATTTAACCCAAGTGGAAACAAATTTAGAAATTGCAGACTTTCAAACTGAAGATATAAAAACACCATAGTGAATAGGTAGTGACCCCTTAATGTTAGAGTTCAAATCTAACTTTCGGGGTATTTTTTTATCCAAATTACTTCCCCCGAAATAGCTTCATCCTATTTCTCAAAAAAAAAGAGTAAATTTGAAGCATATGCTTCAAATTTACTCTTTTTACTTACCAATTAATCGTACTAAATTTAACAAAGGACGATAATTCTTTCCTGCTAATCCGACAACCTCTACAAAAAGTTCTATGGCGAGTAGCATTACCCCTATTAGCAAGATGCCTCCCCATAAAGTTGCCTGAGAGAACAACAATGCGGCTAAGCCAAACAACGCTGCAATGCCGTATATGATTAACACCGTTTGACTATGTGAAAAACCAATATTTAATAAACAATGGTGAAGGTGTGATTTATCCGCTTCAGAAATCGATTTTTTCTCCCGTACTCGACGGACAATTGCAAAAAACGTATCTGAAATCGGAACACCTAACATAATAATGGGAATGATTAACGCGACAACTGTTACGTTTTTAAAACCCATCAAGGCCAATACTGAAATCATAAACCCTAGGAATAATGCGCCTGTATCTCCCATAAAAATCTTCGCGGGATAGAAGTTATAAACTAAGAATCCTGATGTACTCGCTGCTAATAATGCGGCCATAGACATAACGTAAACATCACCCATAATAAAAGCCATTGCTGCTAAAGTTAGTAAAGCAACAGTTGATACACCTGCAGCTAAACCATCTAAACCATCAATTAAATTAATGGCGTTCGTAATTCCAACAATCCAAAGAATCGTTAACGGAATACTAAAGTATCCGAAATCCAAGACTCCTCCAAAAGGTAAATTGACAAAAGAAATTTCAAGGCCGCCGCCAACAACGACTATTCCAGCGGCTACTAATTGTCCAATTAATTTCAATTTGGCACTAATCTCATACATATCATCTAGTACACCTGTAATAATAATCAATAACGCGCCAATAATGATCGCTGTTTCGATTGGTATAAATGAAGCTTCAATAGCATTTGAAATTGGATCTTGAGGTTTTAATATGAAATATGCGATTAAAAATGAACCAAAAATGGCCAACCCGCCTAAACGCGGCATAATCCTCGCATGAACTTTTCGATAATTTGGTCGGTCGACTGCTCCTACACGAAAGGCAATGCGTTTAACAATCGGTGTTAGCACAATCGAAGCAATAAATGCCAAGACCATCATGAGGTATAGCATGTCTTCCCTCCTTAAATTAACTTCTACACACACTTATTCTTTGACATTATAACATGACTAGTCAATAAATAAAGCAATTCTTACTTATATACAGTGTTTTATTCTGGTTAAACTGAAATATATAGACGCTTCTTTTCTTTAATAAGTTTCTTTCCTTTTATAGATTTAGTTAAACTGCGTCGCTTTTAATCCCTTTAACACATCTTTTTCATGCTTATTTTTAAAAAAAGTCATATTACCTATGAATATCCTCCTTAAATAAGTAATATAGATTACTTTTTCATCATTATGTGATATATTAAACAGACTATAATAAATATTTAATTATTTTATTAGGGGTGTAAACCAAATGGACGATACGCTTCAAAACTATTCATTGAAAAAGGTGTGGACGCCTTGGGATGAAGCTGCTGTATTGAAAATGGATTACCAGTCCCGTGCCAATCTCGCAAAGACGATTAACTGCCAAGGGCTACTTGTTGATTTGTCTATGGATCAGCATGCCGAGGTACGGTCAGGTGTTGCAACAAATATTCATACGCCTCTTCGCACCTTAACAAGGCTTAGTAATGAAGATTTATGTATCACAGTAAAAAATACGGCTAGGCAAACATTAGTAAGCCTTCAGTTAACATCAAAATAGTCAACTGATGTTTAGTTATTACAAAAGACGGTTATTGTAGTAATAACTAAAATCTGAAGGAGGAACTATTAATGAGTGATAATAACGGTTTTTCAGACAAATTAAAAGGTGCAGTGAACAAAACTAAAGGCGAGATTAAAGACCAGGTTGGAAACGCTACAAATGATACGAATAAACAAGCCGAAGGTAAAATGGACAAAACAAAAGGTAATGTTCAAGATAAAATCGGCGACTTTAAAAATAATAACGAAAAATAATAAAACCCCAGCTAAAAAGCTGGGGTTTTATTATTTTATTTTTTAAAGTTTTCAAATATTAAATCACTCTGCTATAATAAATAACCGTGTTCAAATGTTATTTATTGAGGAGCTTATAATGAAAAAGAATGCGCTTACAAAAATAGATATTTTAACTTTAGGACTGATGCTTTTCGCTTTGTTTTTAGGAGCTGGGAATATTATCTTCCCCCCTTATTTAGGTCAACTAGCAGGTGATCAGCTAGTTATAGCAATAATTGGCTTTTTACTAACAGGTGTTGGCCTTCCTTTACTCGGAATTTTAGCAATTGCTAAAGCGGGTGGTGACTTGCAGTCTATTGCAGGACGTGTCCATCCTATTTTCGGAATCATTTTCACGTTAATTGTTTACTTAGCCATCGGTCCATTCTTTGGAATCCCACGTACAGCTACTGTGGCATTCGAAATTGGTGCAGCACCTTTTTTACCTGCATCTCTTTCTGATTCTTTTTGGCCATTAGCAATTTTCACATTGGCTTTCTTTACGATTACGGTTTTATTTGCGATGAATCCTACAAAACTTGTTGATCGAATTGGAAAAATTTTAACTCCTTTATTGATTGCAGTTATTGGTTTGCTCGCGATAAAAAGTTTTTTAACACCTATGGGATCTATAAACTCTCCTGTTGGAAATTATGATACTGAAGCTTTTTTCGAAAGCTTTTTACAAGGTTACCTAACGATGGATGCCATTGCTGCTTTAGTATTTGGAATCGTTATCATCCAATCAATTCGAAGTAAAGGCGTTACAGATACTCGAGTTATTTTAAAGACTACTGCGTATGCCGGATTTATTGCAGCTATTGGCTTGTCTACCGTTTACTTATCTTTAAGTTATATTGGAGCGACGAGTGTCGAAGCTATCGGTTTACAAGATAATGGCGGTATCATTATTGCTATGGCTTCACGAGTGCTTTATGGTGAAATCGGAGGAATAATTTTATCTGTCGCAATCACTTTTGCCTGTTTAACCACATCTATTGGTCTGGTATCAGCTACTGCACAATTTTCGTTTAAAATTTTCCCTAAAATTTCCTATATGACTTATGTTTTATTCTTTGCGATTTTCTCTGCCTTTATAGCAAACATTGGATTAACACAATTGATTACAATTTCACTTCCAGTGTTGCTAGCTATATATCCAGTCGCTATAGTTTTAGTGATTTTATCATTTTTTGATCGTATTTTTTACCAAAAACCTTTTGTTTACATACTTGCATTGTCTACAACGGCGATTATTAGTATATTTGACGCTTTACGCTCATCAGGCATTGCTTTTGAGCAGTTAGACACTATTTTCCGCTTCCTTCCGCTCTTTGAGCAGGGGATTGGTTGGATTCTACCAGCTACAATTGCAACCTCAGTAGGCATCATAATCGCCCGAAAGATGCACAAAAATAAATAGAAAAACGTTCCCGAAATTTATCGGGAACGTTTTTTATTGTTTAAAATAGTCTTGGAGTCGGTGGATTAGTATTATCAGAATCTCGTTTATGTTTTATTTCACGATGTTCATTAGGATTGTGTCCTTGCTCATTTTCTGTTTTATTAACATCTTTACCAAATGGAGCAGGTCCTAAGTCCGGATCAACTCCTGCTGAAGAACTTTCTTGTTTAGTGTTAATACCTTTCCCACCTAAAAACTCGTCTTCATCATGTTTACTTTGAAGTCCTGGCTCATGATCCATTTCTTTTTGTTGCTCCGTTGGCACTTCTTTAGTTAACCCATTAGTCGGATGAATTTCATCGCCTTTTAATCGAGAATCTTGAAAACGATCGTTTTGAGCAGCACGGGCATGTTGATCTTCTCGAGAAACTTCACGCGCATATATTTCGTCTGGATCACGATGTTCTTCTGTATGTCGAGAAACAGATTTCGAACCTGGAGTCCCCGCTATTTCTGCTTCTAAATCCATTGGTGCACGAGATTCATCTAATGAAGATGAATGCTCATCTTTAGTTGTTAACGCCTCTCCATCTGTATATAGAAGTACAGCGCCCTTTTCAATTCTACGTTCATAATCATCCGTTTTTTCTTTACTCAAATTAAAGTGTTCCAACTCTTTTCTGACTATGTCCTTGCCACTTAGAAATGATTTAAATCGATTTGAAAAAGAGTTTGCTTGGTCAGCATAGACTCCTGATTTCCCGGCAGATTCTATAAGTTCTTTATCGTTGGCCAAAACATGAATATCTTTTTTATGATACCCTTTTGCCTCTAAGGTTTGTAACACGTGTTCCATTTCTGATTTACTATATACAATTTCAAACTCTTGGTTTCCTGATTTCATTGTTTTGTACCTCCTGTGTACTAGATTACTTTTACTTACCCTTTCTCTCATGCCACTAAAACCTCTTTATAGAACGACATTACTGCTATTTCATATACAATAAGACTTTATTTATATTTTTTGTCATTTTGACTATGTTTTTCAGCTTCGCTAGATCCGCCTCTAGAATTTTGAATTTCTGGATTTTCTTCCGTTGTGAAAGAATTGTGATGTTCGTCTTTAATTAAGGTTGCATCTTGCATAAATGTTTCTCCTCGTGCAAAGCGGTCTTCTTGCTCATCGAAATTATTATCAACTGAATTGACAAATTGTTGTCTTTGCTGATCGTTGGGATCTTTCTGTTCTAATCCATCTTCGTCGCCAGAAATTTCATCTAATATTGTCTTTTGATCTTCATCTTCGTAGATAAGTATTCCACCCTTTGCAAGGTCACTTGTGTAACGTGAAGTTTCTTCTTCAGAAAGCTTTAACGATTTCACTCCTGCGCGAACACCACTATCTCCTGTAACGAAGCCTTTAAATTTATCCGTAAAGGTATCGACATCTGTTCCTTCTATAGAAATACTCTCAAAATGCTGTGTGTCTTTAGCCATAATGTGGAGATCTTTCTCTTTGTATCCTGAACCTTTTAACTCATTAATCTTTTCTAGTAAGTCATTTTCTGAAAATACCACTGCTAACACTTTAATGTGTGATTTCATATAAAAACCTCCATCGATTTGATAAACCATTCTATTCTATCTTTACCCATTCCTGTATGATCATTAACTTGCTTATATTAGATTTCCATAATGATTTCATATTTAGATGTAAAACATTGAAAGACAGAAGTCACAACTTACCATTTATAACCATTTCAAAATACCTAACAAAATGACTAATTTGGAATTTTTTTAATTTACACATGTTGTAGTAAGCATATTTTCCCTTTTTTTCAAATTCGCCCATTTCTAAAATAAAAAAGCAGTTTATTTTGAAAATTGATGATATCATAGATGTAAGATAACAAAAAAGTGAAATATAAGATGTGGAGGCGGCTATTATCGTACTTGGCGATCTATTTTCTTCTTACTTTTCGGATGGCCCGAGGAAGACGGAAAACAATTCTCCTACATGGCTGACAGAAGTACTGCCCTTACAGAAGGAAAGGAGAGCAGTAATGGATACGGGAATGCGTTTAAAATACCATCGATTAAAACAAAAAATTAGTTTAGAAGAATTCTCCTCTGGCATACTGTCTTCCAGAGAGCTGAAGAAAATTGAAAGTGGCGCTAAAGACCCAGCATTAAAAGACCTCGAAGCTTTATGCAAGAAACTAGCTATATCTCTGGCTCCTAAAGATAATCCAATCGGAAAAGTTCTCGTAAAGAACTTTAAAAACTCTTTATTGCATCCTCAAAACAAAGCTGAAATCATGGAGCAGTATAACGATATTCAGGGACATCCCCTATTACATGCAGATGAGGATGTCGAGTTAGAATATAGCATTCAACAAATCAGGTATTTTATCATTACCGGAGATTTGGATAGTGCCGAGGAAAAAATTAAAGAAATGGAACGTTTTAAAGAATTTATGAGTCAGGAACAGTTTTACTTATTCCATAAATACAACGGCAACTATAATTACGTACTCAACGATTTCGAGAAAGCTTTAAAAACTTATTTGGTAGCGGAAAAAATTGCGCCAAATACCATTTCTGCTTCAGAAATTGGCGACCTTTACTATTCCATTGGCATTTCTAGCACGAAATGCAGAGAAACTGATAAGGCTTTCAAGTATACCGAAATGGCTTTAAAAATTTATCAACAAGAGTTTATTCCAAAGCGTATTGTTGAATGTCATTTAAACATCGCAATAACCCATCAGCATTTTGGCAATTTTAAAATGTCGATGGATCATTATAAAAACGCTTTAACTATTGGAAATAAATTAGAAATTGATATTTTGAAGTTTACTACTGAATTTAATCTAGGCTATTCGTATTTCTTGTTCCAAAATTATAAGCTGTCTATTACTCATATGGAAAATTCATTGAAATACATTCACCCAGAATATACTGCTGATCTTTTGTTAAGTTACTGTATTTTAATTAAGTGTCAATATGAAGTAGGAAACTCTGATGCAGCAAGAGATTGGCTTCGCAAAGGCATGGATATTGTTGAAAACAAAAAGCTGAACATCAATTCGCCGACTAACCACATATTCAAAGAAGCATATATCGAATTTATATGTTTAGTGCATCTCTTGGATGAAAACTTCAAAGATTTCGAAGATTATGTACTGAACCAATTGATCCCAAGCCTTGAAGCTACAGACAATTATTTTGAAAGCGGATATTATTTCGGACATTTGGGTAAGATATATTATGAACAAGAACGCTACAAAGAATCAGCTGAAATTTTGAACAAAGCAAAAGAATCATATAAGAAAATAAATACATTATTTGGGGAGTGAATGTAATGAAAAAAGGTATCACTATTCTATTTTTCTCAGTTCTCGCTATTAGCAGTTTATCTCTTAGTAACAATGTAAATTCTGAAAATGAAGTCGCTGTTCAAGCTCGTGTTCCTGAACCTTGGGCTGTCGGTACTGAAGTCGCTGTCCAAGCTCGTGTTCCTGAACCTTGGGCTGTCGGTACTGAAGTCGCTGTTCAAGCTCGTGTTCCTGAACCTTGGGCTGTCGGTACTGAAGTCGCTGTCCAAGCTCGTGTTCCTGAACCTTGGGCTGTTGGTACTGAAGTCGCTGTCCAAGCTCGTGTTCCTGAACCTTGGGCTGTTGGTACTGAAGTCGCTGTCCAAGCTCGTGTTCCTGAGCCTTGGGCTGTTGGTACTGAAGTCGCTGTCCAAGCTCGTGTTCCTGAGCCTTGGGCTGTTAAATCTCAACAAGCATAAGTTTATAATAAAAAGAAGGAAGCTGCTCATCTTGAACAGCTTCCTTCTTTTTATTGATTTTGTCCCTTGTCTATTAAACACTCTTCAACAAATCGGTTGAAAATATTCATTGAAGCTTCGTCTTCTTGAAGAGCAAATTCTTCTGGATGCCATTGAATTCCCATAGCAAATTGATGATGTTTGCTTTCTAGCGCCTCTACAAGTCCATCCGAAGCACGAGCAGCTACAGTTAGTTGTGGCGAAACATCCTTTACGCCTTGATGGTGAAAAGAATTAACATTGAATTTTTTCTCTTTCATAATTTCATATAGTAGACTATCATCTTCTAAAGTTACAGAATGCGTTCGATGCGTTCGCATTGCATTTTGCTTATGTTGATGTAATTCTCCTTCGAATTGAGCTTCTAAATCTTGATAATTAGTACCACCCAAAGAAATATTGAACATTTGTAAACCTCGGCACATACCGATAAACGGCTTATCCATTTCAAGAAATTTTAATATCAATTCTTTTTCATACTTATCACCCCCTGGATAAACAGCTCCAAGCTTTACATGTGGTTCTTCACCATATAATGTCGGGTTAATATCGCCGCCCCCAGTAACTATTAGACCGTCTAACCGTTCACATAGTAACGGAATATCTTCTTCATCTACAATAGGTACGATTAATGGCAATCCTCCTGCGCGCAGAATTGCTCTGCCATACACAGGATCAAGTGAATAGGTTTGATTTTCTTCTACGCGTGCTGTTATGCCAATTACTGGTTTATCTTTCTTAGTCATTTTTTCCCTCTTCTCCAATTGTTTTATTTCTCTATAAATAATGTATACCCTATTGTCAAAAGTATATAAACACATAAAGCTATTACATATTCTTTACAAATAACTCAGTATACGAGCGTTGAGGATTTCACAAACCAGGCTTAGCATTGCTACTTGTGCATAAAAATAAGCCAATTCACTAGTGAATTGACCTCTATGTTTTGCTATTTATATCGCTTTACTTCAGAGCAATGTCTACCTCTTTTAAGAACAGCTTTAGTAAATTTTTTCTAATGTCTAATCCGAGAAATTGAAACGAAACCGCGCTAAATCTATCAGATTGCTACGATCCAACTCTACTCCTTCTTCTTGGAGTTTCTCTATTTGGAAAGTTCTCGCTCCTTCATCTTTAAGTGCGATTTCCCCTTGTTTATTAACGATTCTATGCCAAGGTAAATTATGTTTAGAACTCATACTATGAAGAATTCGCGTCACTTGCCTAGCAGCTCTTGGACTACCAGCTGCGGCTGCAACTTGTCCATACGTCATAACTTTACCTGGTGGAATCTGTTTTATAATATTTACTGCTTTATCAGTGAAGGTTTGCATTTAACTACCATCCTATTGTACTTTTTCCTTTTGATTCTCTGCTTCATTTAATAAATCTCCATTTTTATACTTCTCCACAATTTCTTGAACAAATTCATACAATGGCAAATTCCCTGTATCTGTCGCAAGCCCATTGCTTTCAGCATGCACGTACTTATAGTACTCTACCATTCTACCAACCAACTCTTCAAGACCTTCAAGCGTTTGTTCATTTTTATGTTGAAATGGCCGCTTGAAGTCTATACTTTTGGCTTCATTTAAATAAAGAAATTTCATTTGATCCATTTGATCGACAGTTTGATCAAATAACTGTTGGGTTCGGTCTAGACGATAAAAACTTCTCCAATAAACAAAAACTTCTTTTGCGACTCCCAATTTTTTTGCTCCGAGGGAAGAATTCAACCCTTCTATAACACAGATTTCATGCATAATTTTTCTTAAAGACTTTTTATACTCTCTTTCAACTACACCTTTATATTGTATGTATTTCATATTTTTTCCTCCTCGGATTATTAAATATTTCTATATCTACGTATAATATCTTCCTCTTCAATCGTTACTAATTTATCGTAATTTTGCTGATCATGAATTTGTTGTCCTATATAAAAAATATTTGGTTCACAATTGGCAATCTCTTTTTTAATGTGCTTGTCATTTGTAACGTCTCCCTGAAAGTCGCCACCCAGATGGAAAAAAGAATAGTAGTTTTCTTCTCCCCACTCTGCAATTTTTAACAATAAGGTCTGCATAGTACTTTCGCTATACTCTTTTGTTAAACTACCTTCGAGATGATAAAAGATGGTATCTCCCATCGCTAGCACGTAGCAAGCTGATACTAATTTATCTTCATGATATGCACCAAACAAGTGGAGATCTGATCCCATTGAACTGATTAGCGTTTCAAAATAATCATTAGTAAAAAAATAATAACTGTCCGCTTCTTCTCTTCTTCTAGCAGCTGCATAATACAGCACTAGAAATTCAAACATATGTCTTACCGTACCTAGTTTTTTTACTATTAAGTCTGCACTGTTTATATTTTTTAAGTTTTTATTTTTTATCTTTTTTTCAACAAGAGCCTTTTTGTTCTTTAAATTTATGGTATAGGTTTCAAAAAGTGGAGAAACTTTCATACTGTTTTGAAAATAGGAGGCATTTTCTTTTAATGGATGAAAGCGAATATATTCAGCAATGATTTTTTCACTTTGACAATATGACTCGAAAGCTTTTCTGAAATTAGCAGCTAAGTTTGCACAGTTTTTTTCCACCTTAAATAATGGACCACCATATCCGAAAGGAGTTGTAACATCATAGAAAGGAGTACCTACCTCATTAACTGGCCTTTTAATAAATGGATAAATGACCTCACCGTCAACATCCTTATAATGAAAGAGCCATGCTTCTCCAGGATCTAATTTTAACGCTCCTAAAAAGTATTGGTTCGTATAATAAATATCCGTAACGTGTACCGTATCAAGTATTTTTTTCCAGCGACTGCGATCTTGTATCGATATTAGTTCATACATTCATTCCACCCCTACTTCACCTTAAAATCATTTGAAAACGGTTTGTAATCGCAGATCTTTTTTCCTTTTTTCTATCTCTCTTCTACTCATCACTTTTTTTAGACGATTAATACCAAATACTAAAAGAGTACTGAACGTAAAAGCTAATATTGTCGTGATTGCCGTACCAATGACTATATTTCTTTGACTTGGCTTTATACTTTCCCCTTCAGACAATGCTAATGAAATAATAGAGATATTGTCTTTGTTTAACGAAGCCTTTACCTCTTGTTTAAAAACATATGCTAATGTATTGGCAATTTTTTCAGATTCGTTTTTCACGTCGGATGAAGAAGTGATCGTTAAAACTGGCGAATTTTTTGTATGGCTAATATGTACTTGTTTTTGGAGTTCAGAAATGGATTTTGTAAAGTTTATCTCTTGCTTAACTTTCTCCAAAACTTGTGTGCTTTTCATAAAAGCGGCATACCCTTCTACCATTTGAGAATCTATCGGGCTATTTTCTTTTTCAAGTTGCGAAATTGTTAAAGAAGATTTTCCAATTAGTATTTGGCTTGTAGATTGATATTCAGGTTTGACGAGAAAAATAAAAATGAACAATGTTGTCAGCATTAAACAAAAAGTAAAGCTAAAAATAATAAAAAGCCGAGTTTTATTATTTGTTATTAGCTTTTTTATGACTTTAAAATCATTCATCGCATTCTCCTCCTAGCTCAAAACCTTCACCTTATCGTTATTTCTAAAAATTCAGATTATTATAGTTCATTTATATCATATTTTAATGGTTCTATCTACACTTTTCTCTATTCTTTTGAAATATTAAGTTTTATTCATATGAAAATAGACTAAATATTTTTTTGTTTTAATAATATATTTGCAAAAAAATAGGTATTAATGCACATTAAGTTCATTTTAAAGGTTTTTAATTTTTATGTTTTATTTATTGCTTTAAGCTCAATTGATAGTTGATCTTTTTGTCAATAGAAAAGGCATCTCTCGAATAAATGAGAGATGCCTTTTCTACTATTATTTCCACAAACCAATAATTCCGTTTCTACGATAAATCATTTCTTTAGACTCTAAGGTTTTCAGCACTTTAGTTAAGGTTTGGTGTGAAATATTAATTTCAGCCGTAATTTCTTTGATTGTTTTAAAAAGTACACCTTCTGCCGAAGCATTTTTCAAAAAATATTGAATAAACCTCTCTCCAATTTCTGCCATTTTTTCAGTTTCTGATGAGAAGTGCTCACGACAATCGTTTAAGATTTTTTCTTCTGGAAATACGTTCGCTTTATTGTATGTCTGATCTTCCAATACTTTCACCTAACCACCTCCAAAAACTACTATCTTTTAGCTTACTCTTATTATATCTATACCCTTTCAGTATTAAAATATACATACTATTTCAGATAGTACTGATAATTCCAAAAATATTTTTTAAATACCATTTAAAAGATATTTTAATTACTAAAAAAGACAGCAAACAACTCGAATAAATCGAGTTTGTTTGCTGTCTGAATAAAAAAACTTTTATATTAATTCGGATGCAAATCATCACGTTTTATCGTTTCATTGCATCTTCGATAAAATCTTTTAAAACATGAACTCCCATCACACAATCGTTTAAACTAGACCATTCTTTAGGGTTATGACTAATTCCATCTTTACTTCTAACAAAAAGCATCGCGACAGGAATCGTACGGCCCAGATTCATTGCATCATGGCCAGCCCCGCTTGGAATGTAGGTTGGGGTAATATCAAATTTGCTTAAAGAAGTTGCAAGTCGATTCTGTAAATCATTGGCGATTGGAACAGGCTTGATGCGAGTATTCAAGTTTGTCGTTACATGTACCTCATGATTAGTAGCTATTTTTTTTGCTTGCTCGATTAATTGCTCAATTAAAAGATCTCTTGGCTCTTCATTAATATCTCGAATATCCACAAGCATTTCCACTTTCTCGGGTATTACATTTGCCCCGTTAGGAAAAACTTCTAGTTTCCCTACCGTAGCAACGGCGGTGTCATTAATTGCTTTTGGAAATGTTGGAATGGACTGAAGATAATCTGCTGCTGCCACTAAACAGTCTTTCCTACCAATCATTGGCGTGTTTCCTGCATGTCCAGCTTCACCTACAAATATAACTTTGAGCCAAGCAGGTCCCGCAATTCCATTTACAATTCCAACGGGTTGACCGGCTTGTTCAAGTTTTTTACCTTGTTCAATATGTACTTCTACAAATAGTTCTAGTTCCGATAAATTTCGTTTAGCCTCTTTAAAAGATTCAAGCGAGCTCCCGTAATGAGTTAGAACTTGCTCTAACGTAGCTCCATTAAAATCACGAAGCCTTGCTATCTCTTCATCAGAAATTGAACCAATCATGGCTTGACTGCCTGTTAATCCACTGTTAAAGCGTGAACCTTCTTCATCTGAAAAAATAATAACCTCAAAAGGTTTGTCTGGAGTATAGCCCGTTTCTTTCCATGATTCTACTACTTCAAGTGCGGATAATACACCTAGTGGACCATCAAAATTTCCGCCATTCGGAACACTGTCTACGTGTGAACCAGAAGCAATAGCTGGGGCTTTTTGCAAACCTTCTAAGCGAGCTATAACATTACCCGCTCCATCCTCAGATACTTGCAAACCAGCTTGTTTCATCCAACCTTTAACTAGTGTTTTCGCAGCTTTTTCTTCATCTGAAAAACCAGGTCGTTTTATACCGCCAACTTGAACAAAACCAATCTGAGACAATTCAAACAACCGTTTCGCAAGACGCTCACCGTTAACACCTGAATGGTTAAGCTTATTATCGTAATCTTTTCGTAATTCCTCGTATAAAGGGTTGTCATTCATTTTTGGCATAATATCCTCCTTGTTTTTGTTATTTTGTTAAGAAAGACCATGCATATTGAGCGTAAAGTTCTGCACCTACTGTCATTGAATCTTCATCTACATTAAACTTCCCATGATGATGTGCCCATTGTGTATCTTTCTCAGTGTTACCACTTCCGACTAATGCAAAGCTTCCTGGAACTTCATCTAAATAGAAAGAAAAATCTTCTCCACCCATTGTTGGTTCTTCAACATAAAGAGCGTTTTCACCGAAGGCTTCAATAGCCACTTCTTGCACTAATTTCGCACTCTCTGTTCCATTAATAACGGCTTGTGTTCCGCGAATATATTCGACTTCTGCAGTACCACCATAAATTGCAGCTGTATGATTGGCATAAACTTGCAATTGCTTCTCAATATGATCACGAATCGCTGGATCAAAACATCTTACTGTCCCTTCGATCTCTGCATTTTCAGCAATAATGTTAAAGCGAGTCCCGACAACCATTTTGCCGATTGTCACAACTGCGGACTGCATGGGATCTACTGTTCGAGAGACGACTGATTGTACATTCATGACGAATGAAGATGCAATAATTGCGGCATCGATGCAAGCTTGGGGCATTGCGCCATGTCCGCCCCGCCCTTTAAAATGGACTTTAAAAATATCAGCAGAAGCAAATGCAGGTCCTGGACTACAAGCTACTGCACCCGTTGCAGCTTGAGACCATATATGAATGCCGAAAACATCGTCAACTCCTTCAACAGCACCTTGTTCTACCATTGCTTTAGCACCCGTCGCCACTTCTTCAGCAGGCTGGAAGATAAAACGAACAGTGCCTGGAATATCCTCTTTAACGCTGACCAATGCTTTAGCTGCTGATAATAGCATTGCCGTATGGACGTCGTGTCCACATGCATGCATTTTGCCATGTACTTTTGACTTATACGACAAGTCTGAATTTAGTTCTTCTACAGACAAAGCATCCATATCCGCACGTAGGGCAACCGTTTTTCCTTGTTGTCCACCTTTGAGCTCTCCGATAACTCCCGTTGGTTCTGTCTTGCGTACCTCGATTCCTAGCTTTGTTAAGTAATCATATACAAACTGTGAAGTTTCAAACTCTTCCCATGATAATTCAGGTTCACTATGAAGCTTGCGGCGGATTTGAATCATTTCTGCACTATTTTCTTTTATGGCATTTTTTATTGTTTGGTTGATCATGCTGTATTCACTCCGATTTCTATTAAATCTAACTTAACATTTCCACTAAATTGCTCAATTGTGATTTCTGTTTATAGGAACCCTACAAATATACCGGCTAAAATAACAGAAACAATCGTAACAGTAATAAAGCCTGCTACTAGCATCGGAGGCAACATATGACTTGTTAAAACTTCACGTTCTTCTTCATCTTTAGTTAAGGAATTGATGACTTCCACAGTAATAATATAGTCTGCCGGGAATCCATAAAGAGCGGTCAAAGATACTGCAAATGCCATTTCTTTACTAACTTTAAGAAGTTTTCCGACGATAAGTGAAAAAATATACATACCAGCCACACCGATTACAATACAGCCAATAAGTGGATACATTATTTCTAACATCATACTTGGTGTAGCATTTTTTAAACCATCAAAGATGAACAGTAATAAGCCCATAATCGCGAACCCAAAACCATTTGCTTTTTGTAATGGATGACGCTCAAGGAAACCGATACTACGCGCGATAACACCAAATAGCAGACACAAAACAAATGGGCTGATTCCTACTACTGGAGTCAAAAGAACAGATGTTAAATAAGCAAGATAACCTACCAATGCTAGACGGAAAAACTTAAAGAAATCAGTATTGTATTTATCTGGCATTCTTGCAAACATACGAGGTTCTTTTACTACTTTATCTGCCGTTTCTTGTTGTTCACCAGGCATTTGTTTAGCTGTCAATTCATTATTTCTGAATTTCTCTAGAAGATTTTTACCTTCCTTTTTCAACATAATCGATGTTAATGGATATCCTGCAAACCCTTGTACAACATAAATAACGATAGCAAAGACTGCTAATGTTGGAAGTCCTGCAGCAGCTGCTCCTTCTGACATGATCAAAGCTGATACCAATCCACCAACGAGAGGTGGAATAGCAACTACAACTGTTTCAAAATCGAACAGCAAAGTACCAATGCCGAATAACGCAGCTATGATTCCTAAAATTCCTGATATTGCAATTAGAATTGTCTTCCATTGGCTTTTAAGCTCTTGTAAAGACAGTAAAGTTCCCATGTTTGTAATTAGTAAATAAATAAGCATTACAGCTACAGCTGGCGGTACACCCGCAAGTGTAACAATTTCAGGAGGAAAGAACGTCCAAAATCCAAGTAAGAATAAAACCCCACTGACAAAAATTGAAGGAATCCATGCTTTTGTGCGAATTGAAACTGCTTCGCCGATAAATAATACTAAAATCAAAATAGCTAATGCCAGCATTTGAGACATATTTATTTCCCCCTTTTTTCTTTTTTCAGCAAATAAAAAGACATCCCTAAGGTTATAAGCTGAATTTTTTCTAATATCGAAATAATAGCACAATTTAATTCATAAATACATGGAATAAAAAGACTATTCCGAAATAATATTAAATTTATTTATATACATTTTATTGAAACCCTTCTATAACGATATATATTGCATATTACAATATAATTCTAGCCCCTCCTAATTGTGTACATTCTGTGAACACGATTATCCGTGATCCTGGACAAACGTTTACACAATAACAATAAGAGGTATTTATGAGGATAAGTGTAAATTAAAAGGAGGATTCCGAAAAATGAATGGTAGACATTATATTAATGGCGACTGGACGGATACAGGAGATGGACAGATTGACGTAATAAATCCCGCAACTGGTAAAGTCGTCGGTTCTGTACCTAACGGAGGCGAACAAGAAGCCACAGCCGCCATCGAAGCTGCAGCTGCAGCTTTTCCAGAATGGTCAAAAACAACAGCATACTACCGTGCAGATCTATTAATGAAATGGCATGATTTATTACTTGAACATAAAGAAGAAATTGGTGAGATTTTGACAAAAGAAATGGGCAAACCTCTCGCTGAAGCAATTGGTGAAGTAGAGTATTCCGCTTCATTCGTGTCATGGTTTGCTGAAGAAGGCAAGCGCATGTACGGTCGCACAATTCCAGCCACGAAGGAAGGCAAACGGATACAGATTAATAAACAGCCAGTTGGAGTTGTAGTATCCATCACACCTTGGAATTTCCCGGCTGCTATGATGGCGAGGAAAATGGCGCCTGCACTTGCTGCTGGATGCACATTCGTAGCGAAACCAGCGAAGATGACTCCTCTTACGGCAGTGAAGATGTATGAACTGGCAATAGAAGCCGGGTTCCCTAAAGGCGTCATCAATTTAGTAACTGGAAGTGCTAGTAAAATTGGAAAAGTATTTACTAGTCATCCTGATGTTCGTAAACTTACTTTTACCGGGTCTACTGAGATTGGTAAAGAGTTGATGAAACAAGCATCTGAAACCATGTTAAATTTGTCTCTTGAATTAGGTGGACACGCCCCAATTATCGTTTTAGAAGATGCAGATATCGAGTTGGCCATTGAAGGCGTCATTGCATCGAAATTCCGTAATGCTGGGCAAACATGTGTATGTGGTAACCGAATTTATGTCCAGCAAAGCATTGCAGAAGAGTTTTCTAGAAAACTTGGTGAAGCTGCAAGCAAGTTAAAAGTCGGCAATGGCTTAGAAGAAGGCGTAAAAATTGGTCCATTGGTCGATAAAGACGGCTATGACAAAGTAGAAAAACATGTTCAAGATGCTGTTGACAGAGGTGCCAAAGTAATCGTCGGTGGAGATGGACGCATTGAAAACAATGCCTACTTCTATAACCCTACCGTTTTAACGAATGCTACATCGGATATGCTAGTTATGAATGAGGAAACGTTTGGTCCTGTTGCGCCTATAATGACGTTTGAAAAGGATGAAGAAGCAATTGAATTGGCGAATAATACACGCTTTGGATTAGCCGCTTACTTTTTCACTGAAAGCATGTCGCGTGGTACGTATCTCGCTGAAAACTTAGATTACGGCATTGTCGGATGGAACGACGGTGCACCATCTACTGCCCAAGCTCCCTTTGGTGGCATGAAAGAAAGTGGCGTTGGACGTGAAGGTGGACAAGAAGGATTAGATGCCTTCCTCGAAACCAAATATATTTCGATCAAAGTTTAACGCATACAAAAAAGAAGTTGCTCTGGAATCCAGAGCAACTTCTTTTTTTATAGCACTGTTTCACATATCTTAATTCCTTTAGAGGATGGTTTTGTAATTAGGCTTTCATAAAGCGGGAATTTTTCCGCTAAGTGTGCAGCTATTATTTTTTCTTGTCCTTTTTCTACAGCGATAAATAATGATGGTCCCGCTCCGCTAATAGCCATGCCATAAACTTCAAGCTCTGAGCAGGTTTTTTGAATCTGTTCGAAATCTTGAAACTTACTTTTACGATAAGGTTCATGATAAACATCCTTTTGCATCATACGTCCAGCAGTTTCCCAATCTCCCTTTACTAAAGCGGCGGCTAAAACATTTCCTGATGCACCACCTCGTGTTGCCGTTTTATGCAACAAGCTTTCAGGCAGTAAATTTCGTGAGTCTGAAGTTAAAAACTCAGTAGGCGGAACCAAAATGACTACACCAATTTCAACTTCTGGTACGTGGATAACTTCTAAATTTTCCTCATCAAAATACGAAATCGTCAATCCACCAAGAAGTGATGCTGAAACGTTATCTGGATGTCCTTCCATTTCAGTCCCGATTTTCAGTTTTTCTTTCATCGAAAGCTGCAAACCAATTAATCGGTCCGCAATTTCTATACCTGCAGCAATGGCTGATGCACTGCTACCGAGTCCTCTACTTAATGGAATTTCTGTATCGATGATCAATTTTGCAGTTGGTAATGTCCGCTTGTATTGGTCCGCAACTGCTTGGGCTGTTGCAACGATTAAATTGTCAGTGCCCGTTGCAAGCTGCTTGTATCCTGAATCTTTGTATTCAACATGCCACGTAGACGAGGGAGAGACATGAACAAACATATGAAGGTCTAAAGCCAGACCAATCGAATCAAATCCAGGACCAAGATTTGCAGTAGAAGCTGGAACCGTCACTGAAAATTCTTTCCAACTCATACGTTCACTCCTTTTTTTAAATCCTCCCAAAATTGTTCCATGTCTTCAGGAACGAGTAGCGCTTTGTGCTGATTAACTGAGATCGCAGTTTCTGGATCTTTTAGTCCATTACCCGTTAATACTGCAACTACTTTCGATCCTTTTTCCAGAAGACCATTTTCAACTTGCTTTTTAATGCCCGCAATCGACGCACATGAAGCCGGCTCTGCAAAAACCCCTTCAGTTGAAGCTAACATTTGATAAGCTTCAAGAATTTCTTCATCAGTAGCCGCTAAAATTGTGCCGTTTGATTCATCTAAAGCATTGAGAGCTAACTGCCAACTTGCTGGATTGCCGATACGGATAGCTGTAGCGACAGTTTCTGGGTTTTCCACGACTTTATTGTGGACGATTGGTGCTGCACCAGCTGCCTGAATGCCGAGAAGTACTGGTCTTTTTTCACCAGTACGCTCTGCGTATTCTGTGAAACCTTTCCAAGATGCTGAGATATTGCCAGCATTGCCCACTGGTAAGGCAAAGACGTCTGGCACTTGCCCTAATTGATTGATGACTTCAAAGGCGATTGTTTTTTGCCCTTCTAAACGGTATGGATTTACGGAGTTAACTAATGCGATTCCCGCTTCTTGACCGACTTCTCTTACCATTTGAAGAGCTTCATCAAAATTCCCTTTAATCTCAAGAATTTCTGCTCCGTACATCTTAGCTTGTGCTAATTTCCCGAGTGCAATACGACCTTCTGGAATCACCACAATAGTGCGCATACCTGCTCTGGCACCGTAAGCTGCAGCTGATGCGGAAGTATTTCCTGTTGATGCACAGATCAATACTGTTTTACCTTCTTCTTTTGCTTTAGCAACCGCCATTACCATACCGCGGTCTTTAAATGAACCTGTTGGATTTGCACCTTCTAATTTCACGTAAAGCTCAATGCCCCATTCTTTTGATAGCTTCTCCAAATGTACGAGCGGCGTATTACCCTCTTGTAAAGTTAGTGAAGGGGTATTATCTGTAACCGGTAACCACTCTTTATGTTCTTCAATTAGTCCTTGCCATCTCATGCTGTTTCCTCCCCTTCTACGCGGTAATGGCTAATGACGCTTGCCGTTCCTTCTACATCTTTTAACACATCTAAATGTTGCTGACGTGAAATTTGATGTGTTAATAACACTAGTTCTGCTTTGCCTTGTTCACCTGCTGGCGATTGAATTACTGATTGAATACTTGCCCCATGTTTACTGTATATTGATGTCATTTTTGATAGCACACCAACTTCATCATTTACGAGCAAGCGGTGACAATATTTCGCAAAGCATTTTGCTTCTGGTTTGATGACACGTTCGTGCTGTGCAGCATGGGCACGTTTACCGTTAACACCTAATTGTAAATTACGGCAAGCTGCAATAATGTCAGACACGACAGACGTTGCGGTCGGTAAAGACCCCGCTCCTGGCCCATATAACATCGTTTCTCCTACAGCATCTCCGTATATGTATACTGCGTTAAATTCATTGTTTACTGACGCCAGTGGATGTGAGTTGGCTAGGAAGATTGGTTCTACGGAAACTTCGATGCCATCTTCGTCTTTTGTCGAAGATCCAACCATTTTCATCGTATAGCCAAATTTATTTGCTAGCTCTAAATCTCCGTCGCGAATTTCCTTCATGCCTCTAACAAGAACATCATCTAAATGAACTTCCGTTGAAAATGCCAGCGAAGATAAAATAACCATTTTGCGTGCAGCATCGAGACCATCTACGTCTGCTGACGGATCAGCTTCTGCATAACCCAATGCAGTAGCTTCAGCCAAAGCATCTTCATATGTCATATTTTCTTTTTTCATTTTTGTCAAAATAAAGTTTGTTGTGCCGTTAACGATTCCCATTAAACTAGAAATACGATCCGAAGCTAATCCATCTTCTAATGTACGGATGATCGGTACACCACCTGCTACACTTGCTTCATAAAACAGGTCGCATTTTTCAGCATCTGCTAGCTTTAATAGATCGTGACCAAATTCTGCCATGATGTCTTTATTGGCTGTGACCACTTGCTTGCCTGCTTTGAGTGCTTTTTCAATAGCTGTTTTCGCGCCATTTACACCACCCATAACTTCAACGATGATATCGAGAGAAGAATCATTTAAGATTTCTTCTATATCTGTAGTAAAAACACTCGGATCTAAGCTAGAAAGCCGATCTTTTGTTGTATCTCTGACCAGTACTTTCTTGATTGAAACTTGGGCACCTAATTTATGACGCAGATCCTGCTGATGCTGCTGAATGATTGTAGCAACTCCGCTGCCCACCGTTCCAAGACCTAATAATCCGATTGATATTTCGTTTTTCATTGACGATTCCTCCTAGGGTGTGTACACTGTGAAAAAACAACTGTTTTTGTCATAGAGACATTATAGTATTATATTTAAGTTAAAACAACCCTTTTACAGACTATTAAAAAAGATGGGACTTGATTGGATGAAAGTAAGCAAATTTGGCGGAACTTCAGTAGCTTGTGCTCAACAAATAAAAAAAGTGGCCGCGATTGTTAAAGCTGAGCCATCTCGTAAAATTGTCGTTGTCTCTGCACCTGGCAAACGATTTGCTGGAGACGTCAAGGTAACAGATTTGCTGATCAATTTATCAGCTGCTGCACTTCGTGATGAACCAACAGATATTCCTCTTGCTAAAGTTGTGGAAAGATACGCACAAATCACAAGCGAATTAGGGTTAGATAACGAAATTACAACGATCATCGAAACAGACCTCTTAAATCGTCTTCAAGCAGATAAAAGCTCTCCGCCTCTTTTTGCGGATTTGATCAAAGCTAGCGGTGAAGATAACTCTGCGAAACTGATTGCTGCTTACTTAACGTCAATCGGAATGCCTGCGGATTATGTTAATCCGTTCGATGCAGGTTTATTTGTTAATGACTTGCCAGAGCGTGCACAAGCTCTTCCAGAAGCTTACGAGCGACTAGCTGATTTGAAAAATAAAAATACCATAACGGTGTTCCCTGGCTTTTTCGGATATACAAAAGGCGGAACATTACGGACATTCGAACGTGGCGGCTCCGATATTACTGGATCGATTCTTGCAGCTGCAGTAAAAGCCGAGCTTTATGAAAACTTTACCGACGTTGACTGTGTCTTTGCGGCGAACCCGCAAGTAGTTGAGAATCCTGTGGAAATTCAGGAAATGACTTACCGAGAAATGCGAGAACTTTCATATGCAGGATTTGCTGTCTTGCATGACGAAGCACTTATGCCTGTTTTTAAAGCTGCTGTTCCTTTATGCATCCGTAATACAAATAACCCTTCTGCACCGGGTACAATGATTGTCGCAGAGCGTGACCATTCACTCCGCCCAGTAACAGGGATATCAGCTGATAGTGGTTTCTCGACTTTATATGTTAGTAAATACTTAATGAACCGTGAAATTGGTTTTGGTCGCAAACTGCTTCAAATTTTAGAAGATGAAAATATTTCATACGAGCACATCCCATCTGGAATTGATAATTTATCCGTTATTTTACGTAGTCACCAATTAACAAAGGACAAAGAACAACGCATTATTGACCGTGTAAAATCTGAACTATGCGCTGATGACGTCCATATCCGAAGCGATTTTTCGATGATTGTTTTAGTTGGAGAAGGCATGAACAACCAAAAGGGGTTAACAGCACGCGCAGCCAACGCATTTGCACGAACAGGCGTTAATATCGAGATGATTAACCAGGGATCTTCTGAAGTAAGTTTAGTGTTCGGCATACTAAAAGAAGACGAACAAAAAATTCTAAATGAATTGTATAAAGAGTTTTTTGAGCCTGCTTTGGTTCATTGAATCTTTGAAAATTATAAAACAAAGCCCTTAGCCGAATTTGGCAAGGGCTTTGTTTTATTTATATCCTGTTTTCGACCAGAAGAATTGTTACAGCTAAACCAATTTTTCAATTCTGCTTTACGTTGATTCCCCTATTACTCCAAAGTCTGGATAAACTGTTCTAATCGGTTCATTCCCTCTTCAAGAACAGCCATGCTGTAAGCATAAGAAATGCGCACAAATCCTTCGCCGTATTTTGTGAATGCAGAGCCTGGCACGGCAGCTACTCCACCTTCTTTTAGTAGCCGCATCGCAAAATCATAAGAAGGCATGCCAAATTTTTCAACCGAAGGAAAAATGTAAAACGCACCTTTTGGCAAAATTACATCGATTCCCATATCCGTTAATCGTTTATAAACAAAATCTCTTCGTTTGATGTATTCGATGTTCATTACAGCGGGAACATGGCGCTGATTTTTCATCGCTTCAAGCGCCGCATATTGACTCGGCACAGCCGCACAAATTGCGTTGTATTGATGTACCTTTAACACATGTTGCATATACATTTCCGGTCCTAATACAAAACCAATTCGCCAACCCGTCATCGAATGAGATTTTGATAAACCATGAACGAGGAATGTTCGGTCCCGTAATGTGTCAAAGCGCGCAAAAGTCGAATGCTTTTCTCCATACGAATTTTCGCTATAAATTTCATCGGTAACAATAAATACTTTATGCCTTTCGAGAACAGCTGCAACTTTTTCAAGTTGTGCTGATTCCATTGTGACCCCAGTTGGATTCGAAGGGAAATTCATCAATACCGCTTTCGTACGTTCTGTGATTAAACTCTCAAGACGCTGTGGATCTGGTTGAAATCCAGTATCCGAAGTATCCAAATAAACTACCTTGCCTCCGCACAATTGAATAATTGGTTCATATCCGGGATACGCAGGTGCAGGCAAAATAACTTCATCTCCCTCTTCCAAAATCGATCGAAAAAGAGAATCTAATCCTTCACTAGCACCATTTGTCACAATGATTTCTGTTTGTGGATTAAATGGTAATGCATATGTGTCTTGGAAAAAAAGAGCGATTTCTGCTCGCAATTCAAGTAACCCTGCGTTATGCGTATAGCTTGTTTGATTGTTCTCGATTGCTGTAATGGCCGCTTTTTTTACCGCTTCAGGAGTCGGAAAATCAGGCTGTCCGATTGTTAAGTTAATCGCGTCGGGATAATCAATCAATTGATTTGAAAACTGACGAATACCTGAAATTTGAATAGACTCGATACGGCTATTAATCGATATGCTCATAGGTGACAACCTCTCTATTAACTAAATCGAACTAAAGAAAAGAAGCTCTTCTTTAGTTCGATTTATCGTATAAATTTTCGTTATTCGTAAAGTCCCGGCAACCATAAAGATAAAGCCGGAATAAACGTGATAATTAACAAACAAACAATCATTGAAAGCAAGAACGGTATGACTGCGAAGGCAATTTTTTCAAACCGAACGCCTCCTACACTCGATGCAACAAATAAGTTTACACCAAGCGGTGGTGTAACAAATCCAATTGCCAAATTGGCTACAAGAATAACACCAAAATGCACAGGGTCTACGCCGACCGTTACAACAATCGGTAGCAAAATCGGCGTTAACACAACTAAGGCCGAAATTGTATCGATGAACATCCCAACTACAAGGAGCAATAAGTTAATTGCAAGTAAAATAACAAGCGGATTGCTTGATAATGCAGTCAAATAATCAGAGATTTCTCCGGGAATTTGTTCAATTGTCATAAAGTAAGCAAAAGATACCGACAGTCCAATTATGATCATCGTAGTAGAGTTAATGACAATGGCTTGTCTAAAGCTTTCGTAAAGACCTTGCCAAGTTAATTCTTTGTAAACGAATTTGCCAATAATTATAGCATACACGACTGCAACAACGGCTGCTTCTGTAGGAGAAAAAATCCCGCCATATATTCCCCCGAGAATTATAACCGGGATCAGTAACGCCCATTTGGCATCCCAAAAAGTTACTAATACATCTTTGAATTTAAAAGTTGAGTCTTTTCCTGGCTCGGGTTTGTACCCGCGTTTTTTTGAAATGATGTAAGCCGTTAACAATAAGCCAGATCCAATGATTATGCCTGGAATGATTCCCGCTAAAAACATGCTTCCGACTGATACTCCACCTATTACTCCGTAAAGTACAAATGGAATACTCGGTGGAATAATAACACCTATCGATCCTGCAGCTGCAGCAACAGCTGAAGCAAAACCACCATCATATTTTCTGGCAACCATGGCAGGAATCATAAAGCCCCCGATAGCTGCTACAGTTGCAGGACCTGATCCCGAAATAGCCGCAAAAAACATACAAGCGACAATAGTTACCATTCCTAAACCACCTGTCATCCATCCAACTAATGATGCTGCAAATGCGAGCAACCGCTTAGACACACCACCTTTGCCCATTAATATTCCAGCAAGCATAAAGAACGGTATTGCTAGTAACGGAAATGAATCGAGAGAAGTAAAAGCTTTTTGAGTAATGATGCTGAGCGGCAAAGTTGTACCAAAATAAATCGCTGTTAAAGCTGAAACACCTAAAGCAATGGCAATCGGTACACCGATTAATAAACAAACGAATAAAGTTCCAAATAAGAGGGCTATTGTCATGCCGGAAGGTCCCCTCCCTTATGCATTTCATAATCGCCTTGCCAAACTTTAACCAATTGTTGGATTAGTCGAATACACATGCCAGCACCACCTATTGGAATCGCTAAAAATGGAATCCACATTGGTAGCTGCATCGCGGGTGTAACTTGGCCATTCGTGATACTGCTCAATACTAAGTCTGTTCCAAAATAAGCTAAAAACAACGCCATTCCAAACCAAATTACGAGCGTGATTGTTTCTAAAATTTTTCTTGGCAATCCTTTAAAACGTGTAATAAAAGCTTCTACGCGAATATGCTCTCGCAATTTCACCGCATAACTTGCTCCTATCCATACTTGAAAGATATGTATATAACGCGCCATTTCTTCTGTCCAACTTGGTGCATTCGAAAATACATATCGGCCAATAACTTGGCCAAAAATTAAAGCGACCATCAGTACTAATGTAAAAACTAGAAAAGCCTCTTCTGCTTTCTCAAATTTCTTAATCATGCATGCACTTCCTTTCATAAAACGAAAAATCAAGGAATTTCTCCCTTGATTTTTCAACTATTATTCATTTGCTGCTAATGCTTGGTCGATCAATTCTTTCCCAATTTGATCTTCGTATTTTGTGTAAACCGATTTTGCCGCTTCACGGAATTCGTCGCGTTGCTCATCTGTTAAATCGTTTACTTGCATACCTTCATCTTTAATTTTGTCAAGGAACTCTCCATCTTGTTGCTGAGCCAATTCACGTTGTTCTGTACGGAATTCCTCTGCTGCTGCTGTCATAATTTCTTGTAAATCTTCTGGTAGATCGTTGTAAACATCATCATTAATAAGTAAAGCCGTTGCTGCGTAAACATGACCTGTTAACGTTAAGTAATCTTGTACTTCGTAAAATTTATTTGTGTAGTAAAGAGAAACCGGGCAATCCATTGCATCGTAAGTTCCTTGCTGTAAAGCCGTATAAAGTTCACCAAAAGCAAATGGAGATGCATTTGCACCAAATGCATTAAATGTATCTGTGTGTAATGGGCTTTCTAAGGTCCTCATTTTCAAACCTGCCATATCTTCTGGAGATTCGATAGGTCCCTCGTTATTCGAAACGTGGCGGAATCCATTTTCACCAAAAACCAATCCTTTTAAATCATTGTTTTTAAGATCCGCCATTAATTCCTGGCCAAGCTCTCCATCCAACGCTTTGTATGCTGCTTCGTTGTTATTAAACAAGAATGGCAAGTCAAATACTTGGAACTTTTCATTAAACGAAGCCATTGCTGCAACAGCGGGAATCGTCATTTCGATGTTACCCAGCTGTACGGCTTCAATCGCTTCTCGGTCAGAGCCGTATAATTGGCCATTCGGGTATAATTCAACGATCAAGCGTCCATCTGATTCTGACTCTAGTCTTTCTTTAAACGCTACTGCTGCAACATGAGAAGATTGTTCCTCTGGTACTAAATGGGCAAGTCGCAACGTGTATGTATCTTCCCCGGCTTCCCCATCTTCTGTTGTTGTCGTTCCACTGTCCGGTCTACCGCATGCAGATAAGATGAATATACCAATAAGTAATAATCCGAGTAATTTTTTCATAGTTCCTCCTGTGTACTGTATTTTAATAGCCGACTTTCAATATTGTCTAAGTGAATGTTTAGCTGCTGTTTGGCTTTTTCTACATCCCCTTGCTTTATTGCTTCGAGAATTGATAAATGTTCTTCATATGCTTTTTTTGAACTATCGGCTGCAGTATCAGATAGCAATAAAAAAGCTCTGCTACCTCCGCTATTAACATTATTTATCATTTCTTTTAAACGGTTATTGCGGTGGTTTTGATACAATAACGAATGAAATTCTTGGTCTAAATCCATAAATTCCACTACTTTTTTTTCTTCTACCGCCTGCAATTGTCGTTTAATATTATTTGTTAACCTATCGATAGCCGGTCGTTGTTTATCATCTGTGAGATTTTCGAGTCCTTTAATTTCGAGTAGTCGGCGAAGTTCCATAATCTCAACGATATCTTGAGATGTAAAAGCCGCTACTATTGCGGGTTTAGGTTTTCTTAACTCGATCAAGGCATCAATCGCCAATCGTTTTAACGCTTCTCGTAAAGGAGTCCTGCTGATGCCAAGTTCATGCGCTAATTTTTCCTCTGGCAACTCTTGTCCAGGCTTTAGCTCTCCCGTAATAATCATTTTTTTGATATATTCGTAGGCTCGATCTGCCAACGTAGCTTGTTTCGTAATCTTTTCCATAATTCCTCCCTTCTTAATAATTAATCTACAGGTTGTATACTGTATACAGAAAGTATAGAATAGACAGAACTATTTGTATAGAGAAAATCGAAATTTTCTAATAACTTCCCCCTTTTTTATTAGTACCAATAAAACGGATAGCTACTACACTTTTTTTACGTGAAGGAGATGCAATTTTATGGAGAGCACATGGATTGACCAATTACAAAACACATTAAAAATAGATCAATATTCAACAAGTGTTAGCGAGTTGTATCGACATAGCCACGATGAATCGGATCATCCCGCTGTAGAACCTAAAATTGTGTGCTTTCCAGAATCCAAAGAAGATGTGCTAGCAATTATGAAAATTGCTCGTGAAGCATCGATTCCTGTTACACCGTTTGGCAGCGGCTCTGGTTTAGAAGGACAAGCGATTCCAATGAAAGGCGGTATTTCACTAAACTTCGAGCGCATGAATCAGGTCGTGAAATTCTCACCCGAAGATTTACTGGTAACCGTACAACCAGGCATCACTCGCCTTCAATTAAATAGCATTGTTAATCGACATGGCTTGCAGTTCCCAGTAGACCCAGGTGCAGATGCTACAATTGGCGGCATGACCGCTACTAATGCTAGTGGAACGACCGCAGTTCGTTACGGTGTGATGCGAGACCAGATTATTGATTTGGAAATCGTTTTAGCAGACGGTACCCTCCTACATACAGGAACAAAAGCAAAAAAATCATCTTCAGGCTATCATTTGACTGGATTGTTTACTGGATCAGAAGGAACGCTTGGCATCATTACAGAAATCACGTTAAAACTTCACGGTATTCCAGAGCATACGATTGCTGCTAGCTGTACGTTTGAAACACCTCATCAATGTGCTGATGCAGCTCATATGATTCTACTTAGCGGCATCCCTGTACAACGCATGGAATTTGTTGACGCATATAGCATTGCCAAAGTGAACGATTACGGTAATTATGGACTTCCTGAAAAACACTCATTATTTTTTGAGTTTGCTGGCATGAAAATTGCAGCAGAAGAAGAAGCCACATTAGCACACGAATTGTTAGTGGATATGAATTGTGAAAACTGGCGGATTGCGGCAGATTCTGAAGAGCGCGCATCCATTTGGAAAGCACGTCACGAAATGGCTTACGCTTACCGGCATCAAGCAGGAATGACCATCACAGGAGGAGATGTATGTGTTCCAATTTCTAAATTGCCAGAACTAATCGATTATGCTCGTGAACTGATTGCTGAAAGTGGATTAGAAGGCGGTGTTTTAGGTCATATTGGTGACGGCAATTTTCATACTTCAATTGCATACGATGCCAAAGACCCTAAACAGCAACTTGCCGCTGAAAAAATAAACGAAAAATTAGCTTATCGTGCCATTAGACTCGAAGGCACTTGCACAGGTGAGCACGGTGTGGGACTTGGCAAAATGAAGTATCAAGATGCAGAACACGGATCTGCAGTTGCTATTATGAAAAATATGAAACAAATGTTGGATCCAAATAATTTACTAAATCCAGGAAAAATATTCATATAAAAGCCAGCTGGGACTATTCTCTCCTAGCTGGCTTTTATGCGAGTAATTAGAATCCGAGACGTTCCCTGACGCTAGCCGCATAGTTTTGACTAACCGGTAAAATTGAGCCATCTTTAAGCATCAATTGATAATTCGATGCAATGTCTCGAGAAATTTCTTCTATATAGTCGATGTTGACGATATAAGATCGATGAATCGGTAAAAAATTATCAGGTAATTGATGCTTTAAATTTTTCAATGTATGTATTGCACAATACGTTTCATCTTCTGAATAAAACCATGTTTTCTTTTGACTGCTTTCGATATGAGAAACTTTATTGACAGCAACAGGACGCCAAGTATCTTCATACTTACCCGTTAGAAATCGGATCGTTTTATTTTTACGAACTAAATAATCTGGCGGCAAAATAACAACGAGTACACCTTTTTTCTCACCTAACTTGACTGGGTAGCCAATGCCATAATAAGGCGTTCCGAAAATAGACTCTTCAACAAACATTTCCATTCGTTGTCCTTCTTTTTTCGCACGTGCCGCGATACTGCCAGGAAGTACTGATTGACCTTCTCGAATCTGCAAATCATGAACTCCGGCTTTATAGTAGATATAACGATCTTCTACCGCAATTGCAATCGACGCTTCTTTCGGAATCCAGTCCCCAATTATAAAACCCATTTGTTCCAACATCGTGTTCTCCATCCCCGACTCCCCTTTCTAATGTGCTTATCGCCAAATAGTCGCTTTTATCGCTAATTATTCCTTTTTGTCCTGTTTAGAAGACAGTTAGAATTTTCTGTTATATATTAATATACATCAAAACATACTGTATTAATACAGATGATTAATTTTTTTCAGAAAGGGATGATTTTTTGTTAACAAAAACGACGATGACGATAAAGGGTCAAGAAATTCCAGGAATGGAAACGATTTTAACGCCTGAAGCATTAGCGTTTATCGAGAAGCTACATATTAATTTTGATAAACAACGCGTCAAACTTTTAGAAAAACGTCAAGTACGTCAACAAGAAATTGATGCCGGAAAAAAATTAGATTTTTTGCCAGAAACGAAACATATTCGCAATAACAACTGGACGATCGCTCCGCTTCCAGAAGATATGAAAGATCGCCGCGTTGAAATTACAGGTCCGACAAACCGTAAAATGCTCATTAATGCCTTAAACTCTGGAGCTAAAATGTTTATGGCAGATTTAGAAGACGCTACTTCACCTAACTGGTTTAATGTCATTGACGGCCAAATCAACTTACGCGATGCGGTTCGACGTCAAATTGATTTTGAAGCTCCTGAAACTGGTAAAAAATATGCGTTAAATGAGCAAACGGCTGTATTAATGGTTCGCCCTCGTGGATGGCATTTGCTTGAAAAAAACATTCTTATCGATGGAAAGGCAATTTCGGGTAGTTTAGTCGATTTCGGATTGTATTTTTTCCACAATGCGAAAGAATTGATTGAACGCGGGACAGGTCCTTATTTCTATCTTCCAAAAATGGAAAGTCATTTAGAAGCACGCCTTTGGAATGATGTATTCGTTTTCGCACAAAATGAATTAGGAATTCCTCAAGGATCGATACGCGCAACCGTATTAATTGAAACTATTATGGCTGCTTTTGAAATGGATGAAATTTTATACGAATTACGCGAACATTCAGCTGGTCTAAACTGCGGTCGTTGGGATTATATTTTTAGTGTCATCAAGCGAATGAGAAATTTACCAGAATATCTTTTTCCAAATCGTTCACAAGTGACTATGACTGTTCCATTTATGCGTGCTTACACACAATTGTGTATTAAAACTTGTCATAGAAGGAATGCACCAGCACTCGGCGGAATGGCTGCACAAATTCCTGTTAAAGGAGATGATGAAGCCAATGCAGCTGCTTTCCAAAAAGTAGCTGAAGACAAGCGACGTGAAGCCATGGACGGTCACGATGGAACATGGGTGGCGCATCCCGGAATGGTTGCGATTGCGATGGAGCAGTTTGACGAACATATGCTTACGCCAAACCAAATCGATAAGAAGCGTGAGGACGTTCAAGTTACGGCTGAACAGTTAGTTGAAGTACCAACCGGTACCATTACAGAGGACGGATTACGTTCGAATATTTCAGTTGGCATTCAATACATCGCTTCTTGGTTGTCTGGTAATGGCGCAGCTCCGATTAATAACTTGATGGAAGATGCTGCGACAGCTGAAATTTCCCGCTCTCAAGTATGGCAATGGGTTCGACATCCTAAAGGAGTTTTAGAAGATGGACGAAATATCGACATTCCTTTATTCCACGAGGTGATCGAAGAAGAAACAGCTAACATCAAACAAACAGTTGGAGACACACGATATTCATCCGGTAATTTTGAGGAAGCGCGTGAGTTGTTTACAAATCTTACGTTACAAAGTGAATTTGCTGAATTTTTGACACTGCCAGGTTATGAAAAACTAAACTAAACTATTGGAGGAGATCAAAATGAAAAACACTCAAACTTTCAAAAAACGGACGAAAAAAGAATGCCGGGAATGTGGCTGCGAAATCAAAGAACGCCGTGAATCCATTATTTACGAATGCGAACGTTGCATTGCCAATGTAGAAGAATAATGAAAAAAGAGGAAAACCAATAAATATGGTTTTCCTCTTCTTCGTTACTATCTTATTTTCTCTAATAGTCTTTCTTGGTCATCAACTTGATATTTGCCAATTTCCCCTGCTGTCGGAACGATGGCCTCGCCTTTAAAATCAAAGGTTTCGGTTTCGTCTATGTCGTTTTCATACATAACTTGGAAAGTGAATGTATACAAGGTTTTCTCTACTTCATTTTGGTTGATTTCAATATTGGCTGTTTTTAGTTTGTATTCTTGATCTGAAAAACTATACAAAAATGCATCTGTCTTGCTAAAAGTTTCATACGCGTTGTCAGTAAAATAAGGAGCGTAAGTATCACTCATATAATCCATTAATGCTTTATATTCTGGTGAATTCAACCAAGCATTATATTGTTCCTCATCCATATCACCCGTTTGACTGTCCATTGCGGTATTCCATAATTCGCGGTACTCTTCATCTGGACCGTTAAATTGTTTTTCAATCACAGCTTGAATCGCTGATTTGTCTTTTTCAACAGAATCTGTAATTTTTTCAGTTTCTACTTCTTTGGCTTCACCATTTTCTGAACAACCCGCAATTAGTAAAAAAGAAATGAGCATTAGCACAATCCCCATAAGTTTTTTACTCCTTATGAACTTCCCCATACATATTCCCCCTTTAGTCTGTAGAAAGTAATTAACAATTATACGAATCAAATCTCAAAAAGTTCCAATTATTCCATAAAAATTACTTTTGCTTTGTAGAATGAAAGATATTCCTTTAAAAACAAAAATATCCCTTAACATCACAGTCATGACGTTAAGGGAAAGCTTTATCTTTACTCTTGATTGGATGATTTAAACCGGTACCTTGTATCCTCTTCAAGTTTATTGAAAACTTCAATGTAACGAGTACCACCTTGCTCGCGCGCGTTTGGCGTATCCTCGCCTTCAAGAATTTCTTCTAGCGGTCGTGCTTCGGGTTCAATGATTACTGAATCATAGTCGTCCATTAACCCTTGAAGTTCATTATAGTTTTCGATGTCTTTGTCTTTTCTCACTTCTTCAAATAGTCGATCTGATTCGTCTTGTGTTAGTTCTACGTATCCGACTGTGATCTGCTTTTTCTCCATTTTGTAACCTCCTGTAACTTAGCCGTTATTTCTTATTCCATACCCTGAAAATCAAAATACATAAACCTACAACTGTCGCTTACTGGAAGATAGCTCTAGTTTCCGCTATGATAAAAGCTATAGAAAAAAGAACTGGAGTTGATTTTTTTGCGCGTAGCGATATTCGATTTTGACGGAACATTGTATTCAAAAGAAACTTTCCAGTTAATGATGAACCATTTAAAAAACCATCCTGAACACAGCTCACGCTACCGGCAATTTTACCGGGCTATTATGCCGCCTTATATCGGGCATCGGCTCAAAATTTATCCTGAATGGAAAATGCGTGAACGTTCCGTCCAAGCTTACTTGTCTTCATTAGAAACTTTTACAAAGACTGAACTCGAACAATTTTTCAGTGAAATTGCAGATCAAATGCACGGGGATATGAATCCAACGGTCGTAGAGCGATTAAAAGAACACGTAGCTAATAACGATTACGTTATGCTCGTCTCCGGTGCCTTTACGCCACTGCTTCATGCCGTTACAAAGCAATTACCAATTAAGACCATTATCGGGACAGAAGTACTCTACATTAATAATATTTTAGATCATAAAACTCCTTTGTCACATGTTCAAGGTCAGCTGAAAACAAAAAAAATCAAAGAAGCATTACAAGGCTGGGATATTGACTGGGCTAACAGTTATGCATACGGAGACAGCCCTTCAGACTTACCTGTTCTTGAACTTGTTGGCCACCCTGTAGCTGTACAACCAAAGCCAAAACTACGAACAGTTGCCGAGCGGCGCAATTGGGAAATTATTTAACCATCAAAAAAACGGATCGCAAATTGCGATCCGTTTTTTTATGCTTCTTCTAACACTTCAATACATAGTTGAATACCTTTAACAAGATCCTCATATGACCAGCTTGGAATCCGGCCGTGCTGGATCGCTAATTCATGTGACGCCGGAATATGGATAAAGCCCGTCTTCAAAGTGGGTTTTTTATGCTTGGCATAATGCAATCCTTCATACATAACGTTATTACATAAATAGGCACCCGCTGTATTTGATATTTCTGCTGGCAAGCCATTAGCTAGTAGATGATCCACCATTTTACGTACCGGCAAGGTCGACATATAAGCTGCTTCTCCTTCTTTGCGGATTGGCTCATCAACAGGTTTATTGCCTTCGTTATCAACATCTCCATCTTTGACATTTAAGGCGATTCGTTCTGGAGTAATTTTATATCGTCCCGCTGCGAGTCCAAGTGAAATAACAGCATCTGGATTTTCTTCTTCGATAAATTGGAGTAAAAACTCTCCAGACACATTAAAGTCTACAGGCATAATTTTGCCGACCACTTGGTAATTACCGATTGTTTTTCCATCTAATGCTTCAACTATTTTCATCGTTGGATTCACTGTATAATCTAAAAATGGTTCAAAGCCCGTTAACAGTAATTTTTTCACTAGTATCGCCTCCTACTCACTATTATACGCAATCCCTCTTTCCTTTCCTAACACTCTATTGTGTATTCATGTAAATATCAGAAAATATAAACTTTTAGTTTATCGGAAAAAAACTTCCCAAACTCATTTCTATGTGTTAAAATTCATTAAAATGAATAAACATACAAAAATCAGGGGGAATATACATGATTAAGAAATTATCATTTATCACGTTATTTGCATCATCTGCGTTAGTACTGGGAGCTTGCGGAAGTTCTAGCGAAAAAGAATCAGGCTCTTCAGAGAAAAAAGAAACATTAGAAATGGGAACATCTGCAGAATTTGCTCCATTCGAATCACGTAACCCTGAAGGCGATATTGTAGGCTTCGATATTGACCTTGCCAACCACATTGCAGACGAACTAGGATACGAATTAGAAATTACAGATATGAAATTCGATGGCTTGATCGGTGCTTTGCAAAATGATCGTGTCGATATGGTTATTGCCGGTATGTCTGCAACTGATTCCCGTAAAGAAAACGTTGATTTCTCTACAGAATATAATCATTCGGGCGAAATGTTTGTGACAGCTAATGGATCTGAGCTATCAAGTCTTGAATCATTAGAAGGCAAAACAGTTGGTGTTCAGCTTGGAACAATACAAGAAGAAGGTGCGAAGAGCATCATCGCTGATGAGGGCATCAATTTTGAATTAAAAGCTTTAGACGATTCAGGCGCATTAATCCAAGAAATTTTGTCAGGCCGTATCGATGCTGCCTATATGGACAAGCAAGTTGCACTTGGTTATATCGAAGCGCAAGACCTTGGTGCATTTGATGACCCGACAACCGCTTCACCTGGTATGGCTGTGGCATTTCCTAAAGGCAGCGAGCTTGTAGAAGATGTCAATGCTATTCTCGCTGAAATGGAAGAAAGCGGCGCATTGGATGAATTAAAAGAAAAATGGTTGTCTGAAGAAGAGTAAATTTACTAGCAGAAAAGAGATGTAATCTATGAATCTTGATTTTTCACAAATAGTTCCTTATATCCCTTTCATGTTGGAAGGGATATGGGTTACGTTAAAATTCGTGTTTTTCGCGATTATACTTGGATCGATTCTCGGAACTTTATTGGCGTTATTTAAAATTGGTAGCATCAAACCGTTACGGTGGTTTGCTGATGCTTATACATCTATATTTCGTGGAACGCCGTTGATTTTACAATTAATGATTATTTACTACTCGATCCCTCAGTTGACAGGGTTTGATATTTCACCATTCTTGTCAGCAATATTGGCATTTGGTCTTAATTCGTCTGCTTATATCTCGGAAATTATCCGGGCCGGAATTCAAGCAGTTGATAAAGGGCAAGTAGAAGCAGCACAAGCTCTAGGTGTTCCTTATAGCGCTATGATGAAAGACATCATTTTGCCTCAGGCTTTGAAAAACATTCTCCCTGCACTTATGAATGAATTTATCACTTTGACGAAAGAATCTGCGATTGTTTCAACCATTGGCTATCTTGATCTGATGAGACGTGCACAAGTAGTCGGTGCTGATTTGTTCCGAAACTTTGAGCCTTTATTATTTGTCGGTGTCATATATTGGTGTCTTGTAATGGGCTTAACGATGATTGGACGAGTGTTTGAACGGAGGTTGAAACAAAGTGATTGATGTACAAAATTTATACAAAAAGTTTGGCACGAACGAAGTACTTAGTGATATTTCAGCTACTGTTAAAAAAGGTGAAGTCGTTTCGATTATCGGTCCCTCTGGTTCCGGTAAATCTACTTTCTTGCGTTGCTTAAATTTGTTGGAAGTTCCGACTTCTGGTTCTATTGAAATTAACGGCAAAAGCTTAACTGCTTCTAAAAAAACAATTCACAAAATCCGTCAAGAAATTGGGATGGTGTTTCAGCACTTTCATTTATTCCCTCATTTAACGGTGCTGGAGAATCTAACATACGCCCCGATTAAAGCAAAAGGGATGAAAAAAGCAGAAGCAGAAATGAAAGCTCGACTTTTACTTGAACGCGTCGGCTTATCGGAAAAAGAAAAAGCATATCCAAATAGCTTGTCTGGTGGTCAGAAACAGCGTGTAGCAATTGCTCGTGCGTTGGCAATGGAACCGGAACTCATGCTGTTTGATGAACCGACATCCGCTCTTGATCCTGAAATGGTGAAAGAAGTGCTCGACGTAATGAAAGATTTAGCGCAATCGGGTATGACAATGGTTGTAGTAACACATGAGATGGGCTTTGCTCGTGAAGTTGCGGACCGCGTTTTATTTTTAGATCACGGTGTACTAGTCGAAGAAGGGCAACCGATTGAATTTTTCAGTAACCCCAAAACCACACGTGCAAAAGATTTTCTGGATAAAGTGCTGTAACAGGTGTCCTCTGGGGCACCTGCTTTTTTTGTTCATTCGATGCTCAAATGTTGAACGAATCTTCTACCTTACACATGTTATAATCAGTTCTGGTAATCTTGCAGAAAACAGAGGTGGAAAACGTGTTTAGAAAAATAGTGATTTTAATAGGAGTAGTATTTTTCATGTCGCTGTTCATTTTTACAGCCGTCATGTTTTTAAAAAACGAAGTGGAACTTTACTCAAAAGACAATGTAATTTTAACACTTGATAAACCAACGTTCATTACGCTAAATGAACCTGATGTAAGTAAGAACGGGTCCGACACTAGACAACTTTATGAAATGACATTTCTCGGCTTGAATGTTGGAACTTATACACTTGTTGACCGTTCACTTTCTAACGGGACTTCGATTATTTTTGAAGAAATCGATAATACTAGTTGGATTCCTTACACATTTTCAATGAATATTAACGGTCTTGCAGATTCAGATTTTAAATCGTGGAACCCCGAACCAATAGTCCGACTCGATGAAGCAGTTTATGGTTCTGACCCGACTACTAATCCTTATGGCACCTTCACCACTCCAAACGGCGAAATGCTCATTGGGAATGTGTATGTATCACGAAATCTTCAACTTGGTAATGGCAATTGGGTTCAGGAATTGCGTCATGAAATTACCGATCTTACGCTTGAAGAAGGTGTCTTATCGAAAAACCTTTGGCTCCCTCCTAAACACATAAGCCAAACTTGGTTAATGGCTTCATCAGCGCCTTTATTTGATAATGAAGAAATAGAAGATGATTGGATTGACTTTTCACTAAAAAATCGTCTATCTCAGTCCAACTGGCTTACACCTGAAGGTCCTTTAGTTAAACTCGAATTGACTGATGATCCTCGCACTCAGCTCGCTTACTCATACATTGATAAGCGAACAGCTGACTTAACTTCTTTAGAATGGTATGAAACATCACCTAGCTTATTTTTTGAATCCATGGTGTTAAATGCAGAAACAAACCAACAATAAAACCGATGCTTTAAAAGTCTATGAACAATGACTTTTAAAGCATCTCTTTTATTGATATTAATCAACGTTAGTAAAGCCATTCCTTCGCTATTAAACAAAATATTCTGTATAATAGAGATGAAGGGTAATTCTTGTTTTAGTTGTCCCATGATTGGTGATTATTAAATGAGGAGGTTGGTCATAATGGAACACAAAGTACTTGATCCACGTGAAGTTGAACTTCGTCTAGATGAAGATTTTAATGCGATTCTGAATATGATTGGCGAAGGAGCACCTGTATTTTCATTTGATGAAAAAGAAAAAATATTTAGAGCACAACAACGTGATGAAAAGATAGCTAAAGAACTTCACTAATAAAGCTAAGTCGCTTTTCCAAAATAGGGAAAAGCGATTTTTTATGCAAAAAAAACTCCTGCTCTGAGAACAGGAGTTTCATTTATTTCATCATTTCCGCCAAATAATTGTATGATTGGAGCCGCTCTTCATGATAGAAGATCGGTGAATGGACAATCACTTCATGGGCACGTGTTTTTAAGATAAAGTTTTTCAACTTTTGCTTAACAAGGTCAGGTGTTCCGACAATCATCGATTCAGAATTTAATTTATCTCGGAAAATGGCAATTTCACGGTCTGACCAAACATCTTCTAATTTATCAATTGGTGGTTGGAATGTTGTTGGTTCCCCTCTCATTAATGAGAACATTTGTTGTTGCGAAGAAGTCGCTAACCATTCCGCGCGTTCTTGTGTTTCGGCAACAATTACATTCACACCTAGCATTGCATATGGTTCGGCCAACGCTTTTGACGGTTTAAAGTTTTGATGATAAAGCTGTAAGGCTTGCATCATATAATCTGGTGCAAAATGACTTGCAAATGAAAACGGCAACCCTTTTAATGCAGCAAGCTGTGCACTAAACCCGCTCGATCCAAGAAGCCACAGTGGCACGTTCATATTTGTTCCCGGGAAAGCGCGCACGCGGCCCACTGGATTTTCTGAAAAGTAATTTTCTAATTCTGCTACTTGTTGCGGAAAATCTTCGCCATTGCTTTGCAAACTACGGCGCAATGCATGAGCGGTCGCTTGGTCACTTCCTGGCGCACGCCCTAAGCCTAAGTCGATGCGTCCTGGATAAATGGTTTCCAGCGTACCAAACTGTTCAGCAATCACCAATGGTGCGTGATTTGGAAGCATAACGCCACCTGAACCTACACGAATCGAGTTGGTTGCTCCTGCAATGTGACCGATCAGTACAGAAGTAGCCGAACTACCAATTCCCGGCATGTTGTGATGTTCAGCTAACCAAAAACGATTAAAACCTAGTGACTCCACGTGTTGAGCCAAATCCACACTATTTTTGAATGCTTGTGCCGTTTCAGCACCTTCATTGATTGGTGCTAAATCGAGGACAGACAATGGAATATTTTCGAATTTCTTAATTTGCATAATAACCTTCACTCCTATTCCTCTCCATTGTAGCGATGTTTAATGAATACATCCTTTTTTTTGCTCAGACTTTGAAAAATGGTAGCTGCATTATCGCTTCTAATCTGCTTGCCTCTTTTTTCTTTTTATTCAAACTAATTAAAATTCTTTCTTGCTTTCCTCTATCAAATGATTTATGATAAGGAACATCGAAACAGTAACACCACCAATTTAATAAGATATTTCTTATCTAGAGAGACGGAGGGATTTGGCCCTATGAAGTCTCAGCAACCAGTCTGACGAAGACTACGGTGCTAAATCCAATAGGCTTTGCCTAGCAGATGAGAAGAATGTGTTTCCTGATAGGGGCTTTCTTCTTTTATGAAGAAAGCCCCTATTTTATTGCGGAGAGGATGAGCAAAATGACAAAGCAGAGTTTAGAAACTTTATTGGTTCAATTGGGTAATCGCAGTGATGACACAACTGGAGCAGTAAACCCACCTATATACTTATCCACCGCTTATGCGCATCAAGGACTGGGTCAATCAACTGGTTTTGATTACACTCGGACTAAAAATCCGACACGTTCTGTTTTAGAAGAAGGGTTTGCTAAACTTGAAGGGGCTGATGCTGCCTATGCTTGTAGTTCTGGAATGGCGGCTATTCAATTGGTTTTATCTTTGTTCCGTCCAGGTGATGAATTATTAGTACCGGAAGATATTTACGGTGGTACATATCGTTTATTGGATCATTTTTCAGCGACTTATAATATCCATCCAATCTACGCTGAATTTAAAAACGTACAAGATACAGAGAATAAAATAACGGCAAATACACGAGCTCTTTTTATCGAAACGCCTACAAATCCGCTTATGCAGGAAATCGACCTTATCGCTTTTGCTGCGTTAGCTAAAAAGCATAAACTTCTATTAATAGTAGATAATACGTTTTTAACCCCTTTTTTCCAACAACCAATTCAACTTGGAGCAGACATTGTAATTCACAGCGCTACAAAATATATCGGGGGTCATAATGACGTATTGGCTGGACTTGTTGTCGCTAAAGGAGACAAAATTTGCGACAAACTCGCTACATTTCATAACTCTGTTGGTGCTGTTCTCTCCCCTTTCGACTCTTGGCTATTGGTTCGAGGATTAAAGACATTACCCTTACGCATGAGACAGCACGAAGCGAATGCCAAAGCAATTGCAGAATTCTTATCTCGTCAGCCGCAAGTTTCAGACGTATTATATCCAGGTAAGGGCGGTATGCTATCTTTCCGGTTGCAGGAAGAATTTTGGATTGGACCATTCTTAGAAAGGATCAAGCTCATCACGTTTGCTGAAAGTCTTGGCGGCGTCGAAAGCTTTATCACTTACCCTGCCACTCAAACTCATGCAGATATTCCTTTTGAAGAACGTACAAAACGTGGCGTATGCAATCGTTTATTGCGCTTCTCTGTTGGCGTTGAACTAGTAGATGATTTAATCGCTGACCTAACACAAGCATTTTCAAAATTGAAAGAGGAGGTTGTTGAATATGACCGATCGTATTGAAACCAAGTTTATTCACTCTACCGGAGTTGATCCAATCACTGGGGCCGTTAACGTACCGATCTATTTGTCTTCTACATTTCATCAGAAAAGCTTAGACTCATTTGGACCTTTTGATTATAGCCGCTCAGGTAACCCTACACGTCTCGCACTTGAAGAAACGATCGCAGAACTCGAAGGCGGCACGCGTGGTTTTGCCTTTTCCTCAGGGATGGCTGCTATCTCTTCTGCGTTTATGCTCCTATCTTCCGGTGATCATGTCCTAGTTTCCGAAGACGTATATGGTGGAACTTATCGTTTTATCACTGAAGTTTTAGATAAATTCAAGATTGAGTATACATTTGTTAATATGACCGATTTAAATGCTATGGCCAATGCTATAAAACCTAATACAAAAGTTATTTATTTAGAAACACCTTCAAACCCTGTAATGAACATTACAGATATCGAAATTGCTGCAAAATTAGCAAAAGCCAATGGTTGCTTAACATTTGTCGACAATACATTTATGACACCCCTTTATCAAAACCCTTTAGAACTCGGTGCCGATATTGTTTTGCATAGCGCAACTAAATTTTTATCTGGTCATAGTGACATTATTGCCGGACTGGCCGTTACAAATGACGAAGATCTCGGCAATCGGTTAGGTTTTATCCAAAACACCTTTGGTTCTGTTTTAGGTGTTCAAGATTCTTATTTGCTAATTCAAGGCATTAAAACTTTAGGGGCGCGCTTAACTCAATCGACCGAATCAGCTCGACTAATTGCTGAATTTTTACACAGCCATCCATTAATCGAAGAAGTTTATTATCCTGGATTTTCATTCCATCCGGGTAATCCGATTCACGAACGTCAGGCGAAAAGCGCAGGAGCCGTCTTCTCCTTCCGCTTAGCTGATAAAAAATCGGCTCGTATTTTTGTTGAACACTTAAGAATCCCAATATTTGCGGTCAGTTTAGGTGCAGTTGAATCAATATTATCGTACCCGTCAACCATGTCCCACGGTTCTATGCCTCGAGAAGAACGTGAAAAACGCGGAATCACTGACGGCTTATTACGCTATTCAGTCGGCCTTGAACATTCCGACGACTTGATACAAGATTTAACTCAAGCGCTTGTGCAAGTCGCACGCCGTAAAGGTTTAAGTATCGCTAATTAAATAACTCCCTTACTAAATTGAAGACATCTTCTACCAACTCGGTAAAAGATGTTTTTTGTTTTTGAATCATTCAAATTTCATATTTTACTTTTTTAGACACAACTCTAAAAAAAATCACATCCTTAGCTGATAATGATTGACATTCTCAATTAGCTCTTTATAATTGAGGTTGAGAATGATTTTCATTTACCTTCTCAACTACATATTAAAGGGAGAGACATCCATGAAGAAATCTTTATACCTTATCATAGCGTTATTGCTTCTTGTTTTAACTGCATGCGGAACCGACGATGCAGCTGAACAAAAAGAAGAAACAGATAGCAATGAAGTTAACCTATATACAGCAAGACATTATGACGTAGACGACGAACTATATAAAAAATTCGAAGAAGAAACAGGTATTAAAGTTAACTTGATCAAAGGCGATGCAGACGAATTACTTGAACGCATCAAGCGTGAAGGCGACGCTACTGAAGCAGATTTATTCTTAACTGCTGATGCTGGTCGTTTATACCGTGCTAAAGAAGATGACTTATTGCAAGCTGTAACAAGTGACTTACTAGAAGAGCAAATTCCTGAAAACTATCGTGATACAGACCAAATGTGGTACGGTTTAACTAAACGTGCTCGGGTGCTTGTTTATAACCAAGACACAGTAACACCTGAAGAGTTATCAACTTACGAAGCATTAACTGAAGACGAGTGGAATGGTCGTGTATTAATCCGTAGCTCTGAAAACATCTACAACCAATCTTTACTTGCTTCATTTATCGAAATTGATGGTGAAGAAAAAGCAAAAAAATGGGCTGCAGGATTAGTTAACAACTTCGCACGTGATCCTGAAGGTGGAGATCGTGACCAAGCAAAAGCGATTGCTGCTGGCATCGGTGATGTTGCAATCATGAACAGCTACTATTTCGGTCAAATGTTAAACTCTGAAGACGCTGCTGAAGTTGAAGTTGCAGAAGGTCTTGGAATTTACTTCCCGAACCAAGAAACTACTGGAACTCACGTTAACATTAGTGGGGCAGGTGTCATTAAAACTGCTAAAAACAAAGAAAATGCAATAAAATTACTTGAATTCCTTTCTGCACCTGAAGCTCAAGGGACTTTTGCAGAAGCTAACTATGAATACCCAGTAAACTCAAGCGTAGAACCTTCTGAGCTACTAACATCATGGGGTGAATTCAAAGAACAAGATATCCCTCTTTCTTCACTAGGAGATAATAATGCCAAGTCGATTTTAATCTTTAACGAAGTAGGCTGGAAATAATCTAAAAGCTATTCCCTTGCCGTATCCTATAACGGCAAGGGATTTCTGACGATTGGAAAGGTGATTAATGCTATGCAACGGAGACTCGCTAACATAAATATTTGGACAGTGGCAGCCATTATTATTATTGCTGCACTGTTTTTGCCAAACATGACCATTGTGACAGGTTTATTCACCCCTTCTAACGAAAATTGGGAGCATATGAAAGAATTCGTCCTTTGGTCGTTTGTTAAAAACTCTATGATCCTCGTTGTGGCTACAGCAGGTTCAACGATTTTCATCGGTCTGAGTTTAGCTTGGCTAATTGCCCAGTATCAGTTTCCTTTCCGAAAGTTTTTGAAATGGGCTCTGATTTTGCCTCTTTCTATCCCTCCTTTCATTGGAGCGTACACTTATCATGGAATCTTCAATTATACCGGGGTGATCCAGTCAACACTTCGCGAAAATTTTAACATGGAACTCAATCCGGCATACTTTGACATCATGAATTTACCGGGTGCCATTTTTATCTACACAGTTTTCTTGTATCCATACGTTTACACCATTACGCAAGTTTTCCTTTCTCAACAATCTGCTTCCTTAATCGAAAGTACGCGTCTTCTCGGAAAAGGTCCTTGGCGAACATTCTTCCAAGTAGTTGTTCCGATATCACGCATTTCGATTATTGCAGGCGCCAGCTTAGTCATACTAGAAGTATTAAACGATTATGGCGTCGTAAAATATTACGGCATTCAAACATTTACTACTGCGATCTTTCAAAGCTGGTTTGGTTTAGGAGATATTGAAACATCGATTAAACTCGCAGCCTCTTTAATGGGATTTGTAATTATCATTTTGCTAATAGAAAAAATTCTTCGTGGAAAACGCCAATATAGCTATTCTTCCACCAAAGTACGTCCGTTGCCGCTCATTCGTTTAACTGGATGGAAAGCATTTGCAGCGGCCGGTTATGGATTTACAATATTAGCATTAGGTTTTTTCATCCCAATCATTCAGTTAATCGACTGGACAATTTTAACTTTCGGAACCATTCCTTTAGATGAATTTATGTCTTATATAAAAAATTCAGTGTTTGTGGCAGGAATTAGCGCCGCTACCATAATCGTCTTTTCACTGATTGTCGGTAACTTTGCACGACTTGTGCATGGCAGGCTTGCTAAATTGTTGCCAAAATTGACTGTTCTCGGTTACTCTATTCCTGGAGCTGTTATTGCAGTTGCCGTTGTAACTGCTTTTGTGGCATTAGATAATTTTTTAGCACCGCTTTATCAATTAGTGGGCACCAAATCGACGCTTGTACTTAGTGTTAGTCTTGTATTGCTTGTAACTGCTTATATCATTCGATTTTTTGCCATTGGCTATAGCTCGATCGAGACCGGTTACGATAAAATCGGAACTGATTTCCAAGATGCTTCTCGCCTATTAGGAGCGGGACTTACAAGAACATTCTTTAAAGTAGATATGCCGATGATGAAAGGCGCCATCATTAGCGGATTTATTCTAGTCTTTATCGATGTATTAAAAGAAATTCCATTAACTTTAATTTTAAGACCATTTAATTTTGATACACTTTCTACGAAAGCTTTCCAATATGCCAGCGACGAAAAAATCATGGAGGCTTCGCAAGCTTCCTTGTTGATCGTTGGTATTAGTGCTCTGGCAATTGTGGTCTTCTACAAGTTTTTGGAAAAGGAGTTGGATTAATATGTTCGTAACCATTGAAAATCTTTGTTTTTCTTATCCAAATACAAAAGCTGTTGCACTCGATAATTTCTCCTTGCAAATTGAAAAGGGTGAAGTTATCTCTATTCTTGGCCGAAGCGGAAGTGGAAAAAGCACGGTCCTTCGTCTTCTTGCCGGACTTGAAAATCCTTCAGTTGGTAAAGTAACGATTCAAGATCAAGTTCTCTGTGATGATAATACATTTATACAGCCCGAAAAGCGTGGCATCGGTATGGTGTTTCAAGATTATGCACTTTTCCCTCATATGACGGTTGCTGATAACATCTTATTCGGATTGTTTCGTATGAAAAAGTCTGCCAAACAGAAACGTCTCCATGAAGTTTTGGAGCTTGTGGAATTGCAAGGATATGAAAATCGTTATCCTCACCAATTGAGTGGTGGACAGCAACAGCGTGTAGCGATTGCTAGAGCGCTTGCTCCAAACCCTCATCTTCTCCTGCTTGATGAACCATTCAGTAATTTGGATGCAGAACTACAGGAAAAGATACGCAAAGAATTGCGTGATATTCTTAAAAAAGCCAATATCACTTCCATCTTTGTTACACACGATGAAAAAGATGCACATATTTTGGCTGACCGTATCGTAAAAATTAAAAATGGGCAAACTGACTTTATTGGTCGTCCATGTGATTTACTCGATGTATACCGTCAAGAAGGTCACAGTGAACCCTTTCCCGCTGTAGAAGAAAAAGAATTAGTTCATAGCTAAAAATAGCCAACACACCTTCTTAATAGAATGGTCTGTTGGCTATTTTTTTCGTAATAAACTCCACACAAAAACCATCCGAGAAAGCGGATGGTTTTTCTCTTAATTTTGATTTTCTCCAACTGCCGATAAACTAGCTGTTTTTTGCTTTAAGTCATCGATTGCAATGGTTTTCCGAGCTACTCCTGTTTCAATAGCTGCTTTAGCAACTGCCGCAGCAACTGCTGAAGCTACACGTAAATCAAATGGTTTTGGAATCACATAATCTTCATGCAGCTCATCTGTTTCTAATAAGCCTGCAATTGCTTCAACAGCAGCAATTTTCATTGCATCGTTAATATCGGTAGCTAGTACATCTAACGCCCCTCTAAAGAGCCCAGGAAATGCTAAAACATTGTTAACTTGATTTGGAAAGTCAGAACGTCCTGTCCCAACAACTCGTGCTCCAGCTTGTTTTGCCAGGTGCGGTAGAATTTCAGGGTTCGGATTCGCCATAGCAAAGATGATCGCATCGCTATTCATCGTTCGCACCATATCTTCAGTTAATGCCCCTTCTGCTGATACGCCGATAAAAACATCCGCACCTTGTATCACGTCCGCGAGTAAGCCTTCTTTCCGTTCGTAATTACTCATTTCAGCCACTTCTGCTTTAAATGGATTCATGCCATTCTTACGACCTTTATAGATGGCTCCTTTTGTATCACACATAATGAGATGAGCAAAGCCAAACTTACTTAGTAGTTTGACGATTGCAATTCCTGCAGCCCCTGCTCCGTTTACGACAATTTTTGTTTCCTGCACGTCTTTTCCAACCAATTTCAATGCATTAATCAAGCCTGCAAGTGTCACAATAGCCGTGCCATGTTGATCGTCATGAAATACTGGAATACCCATTTCTTTCTTTAACCGTTCTTCTACGATAAAACAAGTCGGAGCTGAGATATCCTCAAGGTTGACTCCGCCAAATCCTGGTTCAAGTAATTTCACAGTTTGAATGATGGTTTCAGCGTCTGTTGTGTCTAAACAAATCGGGAAAGCATCTACTCCTGCAAACTCTTTAAACAAAATTGCTTTTCCTTCCATGACGGGTAAAGATGCTAGAGGACCTATATTACCAAGACCTAGAACTGCAGTGCCATCTGTTACAACAGCAACCATATTGCTTTTCATCGTGTATTCATGAACTTTCGATGGATCAGCTGCAATTTCTCTGCACGGTTCTGCTACTCCTGGAGAATAAGCAAGACTCAAGTCCTTTTCATTTTCTACCGCTACTTTTGAACGGATTTCTAATTTCCCTTGATGCGCTCTATGCAATTGTAGCGAATCATTTTTTAGATTGGACATTTGCCTCATCTCCCTTTTGTTTATAATAGTTCATTATAAAGAGTATTCAGATAATAGAAAGAGTTTTCAATCAATTTAAGTAATATTCAGACTTTAGGCGGATGGAGCATTAAAGTCTTATATACATGTTAAATAGCCGTCCAACCCCCATCAACTTTAATCGTTTCGCCTGTGACAAAATTAGCTAAGTTCGACGCTAAATATAAGACAGCTCCTGAAATATCTTCGGGCTGTGACAAGCCATCAAGCAAAATTCTATTGTTGATATCGTTTTTAAATTCCTCATCCTCGAACATCCTAGCCGTCAGTTCTGTTTCGATGAAAGTCGGTGCCACTGCATTCACGCGAATGCCTTGCTTTGCCCATTCAACTGCTAGTGCTTTTGTTAGCTGCACTAAACCGCCCTTACTTGAACAATAGGCTGCACGCTTAACATAGCCAACAAAAGCCATTTGAGAAGCTATGTTAATGATACGCCCACTTTTTTGTTGCAGCATATATTTGGCCGCAGCTTGACTGGCAAAAAATGCGGATTTCAAATTTAAATCGAGTACAGCGTCCCAGTCTTCTTCTGTTACTTCTATAGCGGGTTTAGCGATATTGACACCAGCATTGTTGATCAATACGTCTATCGTGCCAAACTCTGAAGCCGCTTTGTCGATCAAGTTGCGGACTTCTGCGATATTGCTTAAGTCACCTGCAACCGCAATGCAGTTAGGATTATGCACTTTGAGTTCAGTTAGAACGGATTCGAGCACCGTTTTATTCCTACCGGATATCACTACATTGGCTTTTAATTTGGCAAACGTTAAAGCGATGTCTTTACCAATGCCTTTGCTACCTCCCGTAACGACTACAGTTTTGTTTGCTAGTTCTGAAAAATATGCGCTCATCTTGTCCCTCCTATTTCAAATCTTTTTTCAAGAAATAAATTAAGGTTTGCTCTCGTTCTTCGTTTATCTCCGATGAAACTTTAGCATCCCACGAATAATAGCCTTCACCAGCTTTATCGCCAAGTTTGTTTTCATCTGCAAGTTGAGTCAAGATTTTACCTGAGCGTTGATCTGTTGCTAAATCTTCAAATAAATAATTGGAGATTGCAGAGAAGACATCCAGTCCACCCATATCAGCCGACATTAATGGCCCTGTCACAGGTAACCGGCGACCTATACTATATGTCACTGCCGCATCAATATCTTCTTTCGAAGCTGCTCCAGCATCTAATAACGCCTGTGCTTCACGGAATAATGCATATTGCAGACGGTTACCAATAAATCCGGGAATTTCTTTATGTAGTATTATTGCCTTCTTATTCATTTTTTGTAATACTGCCATTGCTCGTTCGACCGTCTCTTCATCTGTGTGCTGACCTTTAACTACCTCCACTAATGGAATAAGATGCGCGGGATTCCAAAAATGCGTGATAACGAACCGCTCAGGATGGTTCATATCCTCTGCTAACAAACTAGGTTTAAACCCTGAAGTGTTACTAGCAATGACAACCTGGTCATCTACTAAACTTTCTAATTTAGCGTATAATTCTTGCTTTAATTCTAATACCTCAGGCACTACTTCAATGATAAAAGTAGCCTCTAAAATGGCCTCTTCTAAAGAAGTAGTGAATTTAATGCGATCTCTAATTTCTTTAGCTTGTTCATTCGTAAACAATTCATTTTTCGCCATGACATTAAGTTTATTATTCAAACCTTTATCCGCATTTTCTAAGTCTTGCTCATTAATGCCATAAACATTTACAGTTTGATTCGCCCATGCTGCTGATAAGGCAATCGAATGTCCCATCGTTCCTGCTCCAAGAATTGAAATTTTCTCCATCGTATACACTCCTTTAGTTTTATCTAGATAACAAAAATTGCCCAACAAACTTTTATAACAATGTTTGCTGGGCAATTATATCTTATAGTCCTAGTGAGAATAATACAACTGCAAGAACTGCTCCTATTAAAGGAACCACTACAGTCAAAGCACCAAACGCTGGGTATGCATCTTTATGCGTTTCACCAGCAATTGAGCGGATTGTTGTTACGACATAACCGCCTTGAGGCATTGAATCTAATGACCCTGAAGAAATAGAAACTGTTCTGTGTAATGCTTCGGGATCGACGCCCATGTCTAAATAATGAGGCGCCAGAAGTGGCAATGCAATTGCTTGTCCTCCAGAAGAAGAGCCAGTCAAGCCTGCAATAATAGCTACTGCTAAGGCACCGCCAATTAATGGACTACCTGGAATGCCCGTCATAACATCTACCGCTACTTCAAAAGAAGGAGTTGCTTTGACAACGCCACCAAATCCAACTACTGCTGCCGTGTTGGCAATGGCAATAACAGCACCTAATGCACCTTCACTAAAAGCATGACCAATATCTCGGAAATATTTTCTATTAATAAAGTAAGTAGTTGCAATTCCTCCGGTTAATGCAATGATTAATGCTGAAGTTCCAAGTGAGTTGTGGAAAAGAAACGAAATTCCTAATACTACAAGCAATGGAACCATACTAAGTAGTGGATCTGGCAACTCTGTACGTGCTTCTGCAGATGGATCAGTTTTACGGGAAACAAAACGTTCTCCTTTTGCCATGGCTTTGGAAATCATTTTCTTTAACCACCAATAACCAAAAATCATCATGAACAGTGCAACTAGAATACTAACTTCCCAACCTGCATATGGAGAAGTTCCTAAAAATTCAATTGGAATCCAGTTTTGAATTTCTGGCGAACCAGCTGAAGTCATCGTAAATGTAGTAGAACCAAATGCAAGTGCTGCTGGTATAAAACGGCGCGGCAAATCTGCTTGTCTAAACAAGCTGAGTGCCATCGGATATACGGAAAAAGCTACGACGAACAAACTAACGCCACCATAAGTCAAGACCGCACACGCTAGAACAACAGCTAACGCAGCTCGTTTCATCCCAATTTTTCCAACAATCCATTTAGAAACACTATCAGCTGCACCACTGTCTTCCATTACTTTACCGAATATCGCTCCCGTTAAAAACATCAAATACCAAGATGCGATAAACCCTGTAAAGCCAGTCATATAATTTGTTAAAAAGTTAGCTGCACCCTCCTCAGCGAGCTGAGGAAACAACGGCAGTCCATTCAATAGTGCGACAAATAATGCTGTTAATGGTGCTGCAATCAGTAAGTTCATACCACGCATTGTTAAAATGATTAATAAAATTAAACCGCCAAACATTCCAATCATGCCAAGCATATAAACAACCTCCCATACCCCTCAGATTAACTTATTTTTTACCGTATCTTCTTACTCTGAGAAGCGCTTGTTCAGCGTGCCCTGCGAAGTTTTCAAGTTGGCATAATCGTGCTGCATACTCACCAATATAAGCACTCGCTTCTGGTGTCACTTTTTGATAAGTAACGGTTTTAATAAACTTCCCAACCCATAATCCGCCAGTATAACGAGCTGCACCTTTTGTCGGTAATGTGTGGTTAGTACCAATTACTTTATCTCCGTACGCTACATTCGTTTCTGGTCCAAGGAATAAGCAACCATAGTTCGTCATGTTTTCAAGGAAATAATCCGGATTTTCCGTTAAGATCTCAACATGTTCAAATGCTAAGCGATCTGCTTCAATACGTGCTTCTTCGATTGAATCGACCAATAAAATCTGTCCATAATCATCCCATGAAACACGTGCCACGTCTGCCGTTACTAATGTTTCTAATTGACGTTCAATTTCTTTAACAGTCTCATTCGCCAACTCTTCTGAAGTCGTGATTAATGCGCCTGGTGAAGTTGGTCCATGCTCACCTTGTCCTAGTAAATCTGTCGCTACCATTTCAGCATCAGCCGTATGATCTGCAACAACTAAAGTTTCTGTTGGTCCAGCAAATAAATCGATCCCAACACGTCCGTACAATTGACGTTTAGCTTCAGCTACAAATGCGTTGCCAGGTCCAACAATCATGTCGACTGATTCGATTGTTTCAGTTCCAATTGCCATCGCCGCCATCGCCTGAATTCCGCCAAGCAAATAAATTTCATCTGCTCCAGCAAGTGACATTGCTGCAATTGTCGCATTTGGAATTTCACCATTTATCGGTGGAGTACATGCGATGACACGTTTAACGCCTGCCACTTTAGCCGTCATAACACTCATATGAGCCGAGGCAACCATTGGGTAACGTCCACCTGGGATATAACAACCTACACTATTAACTGGTATATTTTTATGTCCAAGAATAACCCCAGGAATGTTTTCAACTTCTACATCACTTAAAGAGGCTAATTGAGCTTCTGCAAATTCACGAATATTTTTCTGAGCAAACTTAATATCTTCAATCACATCATTTGGTACTTTGGAAACGATTTCATCAATCTCCTCTTGCGATAAACGGAATGATGCCGGTTCCCATTTGTCGAATTTCGCTGATAGCTCACGGACAGCCTCGTCTCCACGTGTTTCAACAGACTGTAAAGCTTCTGCTACAATTTTTGAAACCTGTGAGTCGTTAGCGCTTACTTCTTCTTGTGATTTACCTGCTTTTAAAATTTTCACCATATAAAATTCCCCCTATTTGAATACGTATGCAAAATGAATCTATTTAGATAATATGGGAATTTTCAGTGAATGTCAATACCTTCTATGTTGTTTTCCGTTCGATCAACACCCCATCTATTTCAACAGACTCTACTAACCCTGTATACTCGCCTATTTCAGCTAATAAATAATTTACCGTTTCTTCTACCATTTTTTCGATTGGCTGTTCCCATGTCGTCAGTTCATAAGCTGGCCAAGAAGACATACTGATGTTATCGAAACCTATCACTTTCACTTGTTCGGGTACTTGAACTTTTTGTTTTCGTAATGCATCTAATACACCTAAAGCCATAATGTCATTCGCCACAAAAAAAGCTGATGGTAAGTTTCCTTGCTCACCAATCAGTTGAGCTGTTTCGTAGCCACCTTCATATGTATAATCTGATGCATATTTTGTATAGTTGACTTTATGTTCTTCGAGTATTTCGCTAAACCCTTGCTCGCGCTCTATACTGGTAGATGTATCTTCATTGCCGGAAATATACACCGCATCCTTCATACCATTCTCAATCAAATAATGTGCGATTGCGCGTCCAGCATTTAAGTTATTGCAACAGACCGAATAAAAATTAGAACGGCTTAGTTTGCGGTTGAAAAATACGAGTGGAATTTGAGTTTCTTTAAAAATTTCTGCCACATTTAATGACATAGTAGCATCCGTAATAACAACTCCCGCTACGTTATAATTCAGCAAAGTTTCAATATCTTCAGTTTGGATTTCATCGCTATTTGTATGGACAAACAAAACGCTATAGCCATGCTGTTTAAATGAGTTTGTAAATTGAGTTAATACTTGAGGATAAAAAGGATTTTGAACACCTTTCATAACCAATCCAATAATTTTTGTTTGATTTGTGATTAGACTTCTCGCAAATTCATTTGGACGATAGCCCAACTCTTTTGCCGCAGCCAAAACTTTTTGACGTGTTTTTTCAGAAACTTTTGCTCCTTCAAAATACACTCTAGATACAGATGATTGTGAAACACCTGCGAGCTTTGCGACATCTTTTGCATTAATAGTAGACTTCATATTATTCAACCCTTTTCTACAATTCTTTAACTCTAGCTTACATGATATTGACCAAGCTAGCACTCGTAGTTTTCTATCAAAAAAAGCCCACCCATTTCGGCAGGCTCAAATCCTATTCGTTACTCCATTTCAATACTTTCTAATACAGAGGTCACGACAAATTCATCTTGCCCTTCTTCTTGCATTCGAAACTCGCGCTTAACTTCACCATATCCTTCCACGAAGTAAGTTTTGTTCAATATATTTTCAGCTTCCTCATTTTCAAGGACAATCACATTCTCAAAATTTTCAAAAGGCGTTTCAACATTCGCATTATTTCCAGTGACTGTCCACTCATCTATTACCATTCCGACTTCTAATGGAAATCTTAAATAGGTTCGAATTGGTTCTAACGCCTTTAATTCTTCTGAACTCGCAGTAAATTCTTCATAAAACTCGGCTTGCTGTTTCACTATTTCCACTGCATTGTCACTGATTCGATAGACTTTCAATGTCACTGTTCCACCGTTGTCTTCATAGGTGGCGATATGTTGATCATCCAGATAAACGGTTCGCAGTGTAAAGCTTGCATATTCATTGCCTTCGCCAAGGAATGTAGCTGTCGAAGCATCTGGCATAAAAAACTCAAACGGGTCTTCTGTTGCAGATTCTTCTTCACTAGTTGATTCTCCCACTGGGTCTTTCTCGTTTTCTTCTGTGACCTGGTTATCAAGCTCTGGTAGATTTTGTTCGTATGAACTATTGGTTCCGCAAGCTGTTAGCAATAATAAAAATATACAGACGAAAGTTATTTTAGGCATATGGATCTTCTCCCTCAAAAAAAAGAATGAAGTAATCTCTCATATTTTCGCCTTTCTTAATCTTCGTACAGTCTAAAGATGGAATGAATCGTCATATAAAGGCTTCATGTGCAAATCATATTCTTTTTTTACATCTTCAATATCGTAAATGGTACCCCCTTGATCGGAACTATTCATTTGTTCAATTTGTTCATGAACTAAGTCGGCAAAATACTTTCCACAAGCAATATTATTTGGGTATTTAGATTTCACTTTTTCTACCAGTTCTTCGTCTAATGTTTGATTGAATGCATGGTACATCGCAGCATTTACAATTGTCAGCGATTTCTTTGAAGCGTAAGATATCATGTAATAATTACCGTAACGATCCTTTAACAAATCTTTCTTCGGTATAATTTCCATAACTTCGTCCTCCTTTAGTCCAATACTCTTTCATACCCGCCCTCTCTTCCTAGAAAACAGTTTCAATAATCCACAAAAAAAAACCTTCCTAATGCAAAGGTTTTTAACTTGAAACTATAAACGCCATAATTGAATTTTTTCTGGCTTTGTAGTTACTTCTAACACACCTTTAATATCAATGACTATTCCTTGCTGTTCGATCAACAAGCCTTCAAACAGCTTCCAACTAGTATCTTTGTAAGGTTTATGCGGAACAGCTAAAACAACTGCATGTGCCGGTTGCAGCTCTTGATGAGACGACAATTCTGTAGAATAATAACTATAAACATCTTCTGTAGAAGCATATGGGTCAGCTATTTGAACTTTGATACCGTGCAGTCTCAACTCTTTAACAATATCTACAACTTTAGAATTCCGTAAGTCTGGAACATCTTCTTTAAAAGAAATTCCTAATATTGTTACAAGCCCTTTAGCTAAATCGATATTTTTTTGCATCATTTTCTTAATTAATACTTTAGCTACAAATTGACCCATGCGATCATTTAATTTGCGGCCCTGTAAAATCACTTCAGATTGATGACCTAAAGCTTTCACTTGATCTGTCAAATAAAATGAAGCAAGTTCGATTTCTTTTCCACCGACAAGACTTGGGGCAACTTTTACAAAGTCGCGTTTACTTCCGGCTGTAGCAAGTACTTCCTGGGTATCGATTTTTAAACGCTCACATATTAATGCCAGTTCGTTCATCAAAGCTATATTTACGTCTCGTTGAATATTTTCTATTAATTTTGCTGTTTCAGCGACACGAATCGAAGGCGCCTTGTAAATTCCACCATTCACTACACTGCCATATACATGTGATAAGAACTCTGTCACTTCTGAACTTTGACTTGCAATCACTTTTTTCACTGTGTAAAAATTATTCTTTTTGTCGCCAGCCAATGTTCTTGGCGGAGAATAGCCGACAAAAAACTCTTTGCCATTTTCATACCCCGAATATTTTTCCAACAAAGGGATACAGACTTCTTCTGTCATTCCAGGTGCCACAATTGTTTCGTAAACCACTACCGCTCCTTTTTTCATGTGGTTTCCTACGAATTTACTCGCTTCTTTTAAAGCGGAGATATCCGGTATCTGATTTTCATCAATAGCTGATGGCACAGCTATAATGATAAAACCTGCTCTTTTCAAATCTAAAGGGTCCATTGTAAAGTTGATTGATGAATTAGCCAATTCTTCACGACTTATTTCATTTGTTTTATCTACCCCTAATAACAGAGCCTGTATTCTGGCTTTACTTATGTCATAGCCTGTAACTGGATATTTCTGATTAAAAGCAACCGCTACGGGCAATCCGACATAACCCAATCCAACTATTGCTATTTTTAGATTGTGTAACATAATGACAGATTCCCCCCTTCTTCTACTCTCTTTACCTTTTCGGATTGCCCATTCAATAATTCAAATTTCTATTTAAACATCTTTAGGCAACTAAAGTAGACATCAAATGGATTTCAAGCAAAATTACGCCTCGCCACTTTACAATAAGTTTTCTTTCTCCTTTAACCAAGTAATTAAAATAGCCTTGCCTTTTGAATCGAGAGCCAATTTCCATGAAATCACATCGTCTACTTTATTTTGAATATGCAGGTTAATCGCATAAGATTTGAGTTTATCAAAATGAGGGATTTGACTTCCCTCAAAAACAAAACGCGTTTGAGGATGCTTGTCGATTTTTTGAAGAGTTTTTAAATTATACGCATATGGCTTTAAATTCCCCTCTTGATCTAAGCCGCACGAAACTTCTCCAAGTTGCTCTTCAAATCCATTAGTACTATCTATTAAGCCTAGCTCTAGACTTCCCGATAATAATGCTACCGTGTTATTTTCGCAATAAGTGACCAAATGGATAATATTCAACGAATATGGGTAAATTTTATTTAAATAGGGATGTTGTTCTATCATATCGTCATTTTGGAATGGCACATTTCCCCCAAAAACTTCGTCGAAAATATTTTCACTATGATATTTCTCTTCTCCCATTTTTTCCACCCTTCCGTTTTAATGCTTAATGATTGATATCATAAGTTCTTGTACTTCATCCTCAGAGGCTGATTTCAGCTGTTTTAATAGACGTGCCATTTCTATTTGACTAAGCTCTTTCTGCTTTGGAAGTTCTGTGTAAACAAATTTATTTTTGTTGTTAGTTAAGCTTCCTTTATCAAACGCAATCGTAGTACCGCCAACTTGAAGAATTTTATGAACTGCGATGATCACTTCTGTTTGCTGCTCAAATACTGTATAAAATTTTGATGCTAAATGGTCCGTATAAAAATTTTTAGGTAGTCGGATAATAATGTATTTTGTCAAACCAGTTTTGGCTATACTCTCGACAGTAATTTCAACTAATTTTTTGGCAGTTCCTTTCAGATCGATTGGCTGTTCTGCCTGTTCAGAGGAAACGAGAATAAATACACCTACATGATATCGACTCGCCGCTTCTGCTATATTATTTGCACCTATCGCATGGTCATATACGGCTTCTACAAATTGTTCTTCCGTAAAATCAATTTGATGATTGCCCGCTGTATGATAGATAACATCTGGCATATATCTTTCAACAACTTCGAAAACTTTTTTCTTATCTTGTATATTAATGATAATAGGGATAATTTCTATTAGATCTCCTAATTGCTTTTTCAGCTCATATTCAACTGTATAAATTGATTGAGGACCATGCCCAACTAGCAAGATACGCTCAGGCGAAAGTTTCAGCAATTGACGACTAATTTCTGATCCGATTATTCCACCTGCTCCAGTAATCATTACGACTTTTCCTGTAAGATGTTTTATCCTCGACAAGCTTTTCTGCTCAAGTTTTTTTTCGAAACTTTCAAATCCTTCCAATACATAAGAACGTACTTGCCGAAATGAAATAAGAAAAGTCTTCTGAGAACGATGAAAAACTCTGCGTATATATCGTTTGTCGATCCTCATACGTTTTCTTCCTTTCCTTTCAAATCGGTTTAATTACTCACTATAGTTATGGTAATAATAGTTTTCACTAGTTAGTGGATAATTATTTAAAACCACGCCTAAAATAAAGGATTTTGCGGTTGCTAAAGAATCTCGTGCTTTTTCAACACTAACTTTTTCCGATTTTCCTGTATTGACTACCAATACCGTTCCATCACATCTGTTCGCTAAAATTTTAGCATCTGTAACGGATAGTATTGGAGGAGAATCAAAGAGTACATAATCATAAACTTCCCGCATTTCTGCCATTAACTCATCCAATATTCCCGATTCCAATAATTCAGCTGGATTAGGTGGAATTTGTCCACTCATAAGCAAATCCAAATTAGGAATCCCACTTGCTTTAACTGATTGCTTCAAGTTTCCTTTTCCTAAGAGTAAATTGGACAGCCCTGTATTATTGCTTAATTGAAAAGTTCTATATAATGTAGGACGGCGCATATCAGCGTCAATCAACAGGACTCTTTTTCCTGTTTCTGCAAAAACGATGGCCATATTCGCAGCAGTTGTAGACTTTCCTTCTTCTTTAGAAGCCGAGGTAAACAAAATGATTTTCGACCCTAACTCAGGAATTGAAAAGTTAATATTTGTTCGAATTGTTCGGTATTGTTCTGCTGCAATTGAATGTGGGTTAGTACGAACTACCAGTTTTCTTGGCATTAATCTTTTTGTCTTGTTCGCTGTCCGCATACATATCCTTCTCCAATCTGTCTGTTAAATTTGATGGCTTCTCCATTTTCATATTGCTATCTACAGGACTCACAATTCCTAAAATTTGCAGTCCTGCCATTTCTTCAATATCTTCTTCAGAACGCACAGTCGTGTTTAGTTGATCCAAAATCAACGTAATGGCTACTCCGAATACCAAGCCCACAACTGCACCTAATGCCATATTGAAAACCGGATCAGGACGAATAGGCTTTGGACTTGCAGTCATCTCAGCTGTAGCCAATATACTGACATTATCAACTTTCATCATTTGTTGTATTTCTTTTTGAAAAACCTGCGCAATTGTATTCGCAACAAGTACAGCCTGGTTCATCGATGAGTCCTCGACAGATACAGTTACGACTTGTGAACTATCAACATTGTTAACTGTAATTCGTTCTGTTAAGGATTGAGCACTCTCTTCAAGTTTTAACTCTTCAATTACAGTATTTAAAATAGCAGGGCTTTTAATAATGACGTTATAGGTACCGATTAATTGAAGATTAGTATTAATATCAAGACTGTTCACTTCTTGACTACTTGTAGTGTTTTGATTTACTAAAATTTGAGTGGTCGCTTTATAAACCGGCTTCATAATCGTATAGCTCGCTACCGCAGCAAACACAACAAACGCGAGAGTAATAAAAATGATTAAAGCTTTTCTCTTGTGCATCGCTTTCAGGAATTTATTTAGATTAAATGTACTCTCCATAACTAAATCCTCCTAAGATTCATCCTTTGTAACTAGTATATTAGAAGTCAAAGGTTAAATACACGTTAAATAGTCTTAAAATTCAAATAAAATAATTTATTTTAGTTTTAATTAAAATAAAGTAGTTCTTTAGAATTACTTTATAAATGAAAAAGGCAGTAATATATAAAAAAACACTCGGATTTTAAGCCGAATGCTTTTACTCCCATATAAATTTATAGCCAAATCCTCGAACCGTTTGAATAAATTCTGGATGGGTCGGATCTTTTTCTATTTTCTTTCGTAATTTGCTAATATGCACTTTAACTGTTTGCATATCACCTTCAGAATAATAGCCCCATACTTGGTCATATAATTGTTCTGCCGTCCATACTCGATTTGGCGTCTGAGCCAAGAGCAATAATAATTGAAATTCTTTATGATAAAGCTTTACTTGAGTTCCTTCCAGATACAATTCGCGTGAATCTACATGTATGTGAAGGTCTTTATACTTCAAAATGGTCAGTTGATCTTCTAGACTATTTCTCCACCCATTTCGTCGAAGTATTGCGCGTATACGAGCCTCCAACTCATTGAAATCAAAAGGCTTTGTAATATAGTCATCGCCTCCAGCTTCTAACCCTCGAATCTTGTAGACCAATTCTTTTCGGTAACTAACAAATAGGATGGGCAAAGTAGTTTTGAGCCTAATTCTCCTACATACTTCTAGACCGTCTATTCCGGGCATTTCGACATCAAGCAAAATAAGGTCAGGCTTTTCTTTTTTTAATAATTCTAAAGCCTGATAGCCATCTTCTGCTTGGATAACTTCATAATCTTTTTTCAGAAGAAACAGTCGCATTAGTTCACGAATGCCTTCATCATCTTCTACAATCATAATAGTAGCACTCATCACTCTTCCCCCTTTGCTTTACTGAAAAGTTAATGGCAAAACAATAATAAAGACACTTCCTTGTTCTTCTATACTCTCTGCCCATATTTGTCCTTTATGCGCCAAAATAATTTCTTTAGCAATTGCTAATCCGAGTCCACTTCCTTTATAGCTAGTAGAACTATTGATTTTGTAAAAACGTTCAAAGATATGTGGTAAAGCATCTTTTCTAATTCCAGAACCATTGTCTGCAATGCGAATGATAAGTTCTCCATCACAATCATCATCTAAAATTGCTTTATCATTATTGTTGGCAAGAATTTCAGTCGTTAGTGTAATTTCCCCTTCTTCTGAGGAAGTGTGTTTAACAGAGTTCCAAAGAATATTAGAAATTACTTGATCCAAACGATCTAAGTCTATTGTGATCAATGGCTGATTAACATGGTCTTTGTTTTGGGTGCCTAAATACTCAAAAGCACGTCCGCTTTGCGTGACATCAGATGCCATCGATTCTGCTAGTCTTGTTATCCAGCTTTCCAAACTTCTTTCCCCAAAACGCAACGTCATATGTCCCGATTTGTATTCAGTCAATTCAACAAGGTCTTCTGTGAGACGCTCCAAAAGTAATAATTTTTTATGAATCATATCTAAGTAGCGTGGATTGTTTTCTTCGATTAAACTTTCTTTAACTGCTTGAATATAGCTATGGATTAACGTTATGGGTGTTCCCAACTCATGTGAAATGGCAGATAACATTTCATTTCTTGATTTTTCGATTTCTTGAATTTCATCATTTACCGTCAACAAGTTTAAGTTGGTAATTTCAAGTTCCATTGTACGTTCTTTCACGTTACGCTCAAGAAAATAATTTAGATTAGTGATTTCTTGCGTCAAACTGCTCGTATTCGCTAAGGTCCCAACGCGCAGT